>CAZXDS010000167.1:0-7424 GCA_964639525.1 uncultured Melioribacteraceae bacterium
ACGCAAATTTCTTTTCCCATTTTGAAGATAACTTTTTACTTTTTTTTCCGATTCAGAAATTTTCGCAGCAATTTCTTTGTATGATTGTTTCCTAAAATAGAATCTCTCAATGCATTCCCTTTGAATGTCGTTTAGAGATTTAATTTTTTCTCTAACTAATTCCGTTGAGAATTTATTTTCATCTTCTTGATGCAAAAATGTATCATATTCCATAAAATTATTTTCAGTAAACTGTCTCCTTTCAATTTTCAATTCTTTTTTTCTCAATATCATTAAACAATGATTTTTCGCAACGGAGTAAATCCAATTTTTGAAATTTTCTATTTTATTATTTGCAATTGATTTTACCAGGTCTTCATAAATATCCATAACCGCATCTTTTGCCGCTTCTCTATCCTCTAAATATTTTACGCAAACCAATAAAATTAAATGAGAGTACCGATTGTAAAGCTCAGCAAGGCATTCCTGATCTTTAAAGTCGGAATAATGCACCAATAGCTCGTCATCTGTTTTGGAGGAATATTTATTTTTCGCTTTTAGAAAGTGTATCAAAATAACAATGTACTTTAGATTTATAAAATATTAAAATTCAACTGAACTCTAATATAGTTGTAAAATATAATATTTTAAAGGGAATTAAAATTGAATTAGAAAAAACTAAACCGCCATCACAAATAAATATTGAGCCAAATAATATGTAGTAAGAATTAACAACTCAGATAAAGGGAATTTGGTTTTAAATTTATTCAAGGCAAGTAACGCATCCGAAATTACAAATAATACTGCTCCCGAAAAAACTAAAGTGTTTTGATATGAATTTTCAAAAAAGAATCTATTTACAGCAAGCCAAAACATAAGTGTAATTATTGAAATGTAAATTGAAACAGGCCTGCGGAATTTTTCAAGATATTTTACAATATAAAGATAAAAACCAATGGTAATACCAAATACGGGTATCAACAGATAGTAATTGTAGATTTCCACCTGCTGCATAAATGCCAAAGAATAAAATATATGAGCAATAAGAAATGCAATTATTCCATATAGAAATCCTTTTCCCTCGAACATAAGAAAAATATCTCCGAAAAACGAAAAAATCAATGCAAACAAAATCGGCAAGTATAAAACTGAAGATTCGCTCTTAGTAAAATAAAGCATCAAAATTATCACTAAAGTAGCTGCCGGTTTTGTAAAATAAAACATCATTTTTTTTCGCCTATATTTTGAAAATACAGCAGAAACAGCAAAAAGAATTAACAGAATTGTAAAAGTGTACTGAAGCATAATTTTACTTTAAAGTTTTGTTAAATATCTATTTATTTACTTTAACCAACACAGAGGTAATATCATCATTTTGCTGAGCATCGCCTCTGAATTGCAACAGCGCATTAAAAATATTTGTTTCAATCTCGTTAATATCTAAAGCAGCAGACTTAATCAAAACATTTTCAACGTTTGATGTTCCGAACAATTCAAGTTTGGAGTTCATCGCTTCCGTTATTCCATCGGAGAAAAACGCAAATAGTTGTCCGCTACGTAAAGGGATTTCTATTTGCTCAAGTGAAGATGCAAAAATTTTGCCGCTCTCAAGCCCAACACCAATACCTTGCGGTTGAAATCTTTTACTAACACCGTTTTCAACCATTAACAGCGGCGTATGCCCGGCACGACAAAATTCGAGAGTCATTTTTTCAGTATCAAACAGTCCGAGTGCGACAGTAATAAACCAATTCTTTTCGATGCTTTCATAAATTAATTTGTTTACTTCTATTAAAACATCTTTCGGGTCTCTGCCGTCAACGGCAAATAATTTCATCATAGTCTGCATTTTGGACATATAAAATGACGCTGATAAACCTTTACCTGAAACATCGCCGACAATTACGAACAATTTAGATTTCCCAACAGGAATTAAGTCATAATAATCTCCTCCTACCTGCATTGCAGGAACCATTTTACCCGTAATGGATAATGAATTAATTTGCGGAATTGAATGCGGAAGCAGGCTTTCCTGAATTTGTTTGGCGTTTTCCAAATCCCGTTCCATCTTCATTTTCTCAGCTTCGGATTCGTATAATCTGGAATTCTCAATAGAAATTGCAATTTGGTTTGCAACGGCAAGCAGCAGTTCCAAATCCTTTTCAGCAAACTGTAATCCCGATGGTTTTAATCCAAAAAGCATTAGCCCAATTACTTTTGATTTTAAAATCAGAGGAATTATTGTAAATACTTCCTGTTTGATAAATTCATCGGCATCTTCACCAAACAATTTTTCAAAATCGCTTTGTTCAATTACAGGCAGTAATTTTAACTTTTCTTTTTTCTCGTAAAAATGTAGAATCTGTTTAGATAATTCATTTACTTTTTTGTTCTTTATAATCAAATTTTTCGATAATTTTAATTCGCAATATTCATTATCAAACGATTTTAACATAATCCCGAATTTCTTAAGCTTAAGCGATTCACTAAAAATATGTTTAATGGAATCCAATATATTTTCAGTTCGTACAACGGTGGAAATTTCGCGGCTGAATTTAACAAGCACGTTTTGAAATGCGAATTGTTCCGGATAAAATTTCGCCGTAATTAAATTTTGAAATTTTTCCTTTGTTGACTGAAAAATCATAGCGAAACCAATAAAAACAACACCGGCAATAACAGCTTGATATTCCGAACTGGCGGCTTGGCTTACATACTGCCCAAATATAAAAATTGCAAGAAAATAAATTGCGGCAATTGATAACATCGCGGCACCGTAAACAATGGTGTTTTTTACAACGTCACTTACATCAAGAAGCGAATACTTAAATATTGAATAACCGAATGAGATGGGGATAAAAATTATCAAAATAATCGGCAGAAAATATTCCGGAGAATTAAATACAGTTGATCTCGGCAATGCATTTGCAATAGCATTATAATATAGAACTGACGCAACACCAAGCATGTAGGAAATTAAAATTAGAAAAATTGATTTTTTCTCTTTCTTGGTTTCTAATCTTCTATAACTTCTAAAAAGTGAAATTAAACCTGTAATTAAAGTTGCAAAAGAAAGAACTACAAAAGAAAAGATTGTTAAAAATGGGAAAGGAAAACCACCTTGTTTATGAGGATTAAAATAAAAAGCACATGACAAAACAAAAATTATTGTCGGTATTAAATACAATATTTTTATTGTGTATTTTCTATCAAGTATTTTCTTTCTTTTAGGAAAAACCCAGAAAAAATGAATAAACACGAACGGGAAATATGCCCCGCCAAGAATCCCTAGAAAATACAATAATGTCAAAATATTGTTACTAAACGGTGCAATTCCAACTATGGCAACTGAGGATTGAAATGGCAATAAAGTATAAAAGATCATCGAAACACCAATTGAATAAAACAACCGCTGCGGTGTTCCAAGCGGTTTTGCCATTACAACAACGTAACCGACAAGCAGCCAAATTAGTCCGAATAAAGTAAATGCAACACCCTGAATACTGATTAATTTTTTAATTCTAACTTTTGCTTCAAATATTTTTCCGTTTCTAATTACTTTATAAATAGCAGTATCGCCTTCGGCAACTTGATTAAGTGTATATTGAGCAACGGCTGAACTGTATGTGTCAACTCCATTTATGTTTATCAGTTGGTCGCCGTCTCGTATTCCGGCGTTATAGGAAACCCCGTCCGGTTTAACATCCCTGAAAAAATAAGCAACGCTGTCTTCCGTTATTCTCTTCGGCTGCCATAAACATTCATCGTTTGAAGTTGGGAATACTTCGAGCAAATTGTATAATGTGCCGAGTGCAACAAGGACTAGAATTACAGTTACAAAATTGTAAATCGGTTTGTTGTACTTAAAAAATATTCCCGTTAGTTTCTTCATTTCTTAACCTTTATTATCAACGCTGTAATGTCATCGGACTGTTCAGCACCGCGAGTATGCTTTTTTACATCTTTTAAAATTATATTTAACACTTCCTCAGCAGAACTATTACTAACATTAACAGCTAAATCTTCCAATCTTTCATCTGTGTACTCGTTAAAGTCTTTATCCATTGCTTCAGTAATTCCATCGGTAAACAGAATTATTAAATCATCTCGTAATAATTCAATTCGAGTACTTACGTAAGATGTAATAGTCGGCAGTACTCCGAGAATCATTCCGCCATTTGTTAGGTATATAATTTTTCCGTTGCGAATCAGCAGCGGTGGATTGTGCCCGGCATTGCAATACTCCAAATATTTAGATTCGTCATTTAATATTCCCCAGAAAAAAGTAATAAAACTTCCATCCGTTGTATTTTCCGAAACAAGATTATTTAAAAGATTAGACGCTTTATCAAGTGCCAGGTTCTGCTTCCAAATTGATTTAATAAACGCTTGTAAATTTGCCATAAGCAGAGCTGCCTGAACACCTTTACCGGAAACATCACCAATCGCAAAAAGTGTTTCATGTTCCTGCAATTTTATCAAATCATAATAATCACCGCCAACTTTACGGGCAGATTTGTTAATTGCAGCTATTTCAAAACTACCGAGTTTGGGCATTGATTTTGGAAGTAAATTCTGCTGGATTTTTCTCGCAGTTTCCATCTCTTTTTCTAATTTCTGCTTTTCAATTGCCTCCTCAAACAACCTCGAATTTTCTGTAGCAATGGCTGCAAGTCCTCCAACTGAAGAAGCAAATTCAATGTCGGAATCGGAAAACGGAAGTTTGTTTTTCCTTTCACCGAGAAAAATTAATCCGACTGTTTTGCTTTTTAACCTTGATGGTAAAATCAACCTAACGCCAATTGAATAAAGTTCAGGAAAGTTTTTTTGTACTTCAATTTCTGATAATGAAGATTCAATTCTATCAAACATTTCAATTGAAGCAAACGGTTTCAATACAGTATCATCAAACTTATTTTCCCAAATATCAGGCATCCCTTTACTCTGACCAATTACGGCAAATTTTGAAACAAGTAATTGTCCGATAATCGAAAACACAAGCAGTTTCCCAATCATTTTTGTTTTTAAGGTACCGCTGAATTCTTTGCTCAATTCAAAAAGAACACTCATTTGATTGACCTTGCCATCCAATGATTTATTTGCATTTTTTAATTTTGAAATGATTGTAGAATTTTCAATCGCAGCAGACCCAATATTTACAAGCACCCGAAGAAATTCTTCATCATCCGCACTATATTTCTTTTTAGAAAGCTGTTCGCCAAGTACAACAATACCTATTAAGCCTTGAGGTGAAACAATATTTTGATACAAGGGAAAATTATGAGTTTCCAAAAATTCGTAGAAATTTTTTGTAAAACCGTTACTTTCGGCATATACATTTGGAAAGGTATCAATATCCACTTTTTGAATGCCTTTGTAAAGTTCAATTTTTAATTTTTTATCTGAGTCAACCAAAGCTGCAAAACCTTTCGTAGTATGCAGTTTTCCAAAACAAGTAAGCAAAATATTGCTGAGTGTGAATTGTAAATCGAGAGATGAATTAATTACATTACTAAAATCCACTAAAGCGGAAAGATTTTGGCGAGCCTCTATATTATTGAACCCTGCCATTTGTTATAATAAATTTTTAACCATTGTTAGCTTATTCGTTCCGTTTGATAAAGTTTCATAAGTAACCTTATCCATCAGTTTTTTCATTAGAAACATGCCCAAACCGCCGACTTTCTTTTGCTTTTGATATTTTGCTAAATCAGGTTCCGGTATGTTATTCGGATTAAAATGTTTACCGTTATCTTTAATAATAATTTCAATTTCCTTTGGTGAATAATGAAATTGAATTATTATTTCCCCATTTTTAGTTTCCTTATAAGCATGTTTTATGATATTCGTACAGGCTTCATCTACAGAAAGCATTATTTTACCTGCAGTTTCTTCGGAAATGCCAAATTCATCATTTGCTAATTGCATAAAATTTCGGATAACGGCAAGATTTTTTGTTGCACTTTGTACAACAATTTCTCTATTTAATGATTTATTTTTCAAAAAGATGCCTATGCAATAAATTTTTTAATCGCTTCATTTTCATCATCAAAAAATTCATACAAAAGCGGGAAACCAAGCAAATCAAAAATACTAAAAACACTTTCAGTCATACTTGAAAATTTAATATCTCCATTATGTTCACGCATAGTTTCAACATAAGCCATAAATACACCGAGACCGGCACTGCTTATATAAATCAAATTTTGGAAATTTACTACAATCTGAAATTTCTCATTCTCAATAAATTGATTGAAAATATTTTCTAAATCCGGTGCAGTATGGGCATCCAAATATCCTTGAAGCTCAACGATTGTAACCGGTTCGGCTTCGCGTGTTGTTACGCTAAAATCAGCCATCAAATTCCTCTGTCTTTATTTTAACTTAATTTTTTCGCTATTTAATTTGGAACGTTCAAAAACAATGATGTAATTTACTAAATAAAATTAATTATTCGGATATTTTTTTAGATTGGTCTTTAATTTTACAAATATTATTTGGGGAACTATTCGTTTTTTCACTAATGGATTTTGGAAACTATTTTTAGCACTTCTTGGTAAAAATTAAATCTTGACTAATTGTCAATTATCAATTCTTCATTTTCAATTATTTTCTCATTATCTATCCAATTCATTTTTGTACGGTTCTAAAATGATTTTCAAGCTTTCCCGTGCCCTAAATATTCTGGATTTAACCGTGCCCACCTCACATTCTAATTTATCTGCAATTTCCTTATAGCTTAGTCCGTCAATGTCTCGTAGAATCAGAGGTACTTTCAATTTATCGGGTAATTTATTTATACATTTTCTCACCAGCTGCGGAATACCAATCGAATCCGAATTCATCCGCGAACTGTGCGTATGAATTGATTCGTTAATCGGAATAAATATACTTCTGACTTTTTTCTTACGTAGATAATCCCTACACTTATTTACTGTTATTCTATAAATCCAAGTAGTAAATTTTGACTCAAACCTGAACTCACTCAATTTTTTATAAATACTTATAAATACTTCCTGTGAAATATCATCAATATTATTATTGTCGCCGAGAGTAAGATAAACAAGGTTTCTGACTTTCTCTTTGTGCTTTATAACTAATCTTGAAAATGCTGTTTCATCTCCATCAATGAAAGATCGAATCAGAGTATAATCCTCTTCATCGCTCAATGCAGTCTTATTAATTTTATTCTCAACTTCTGTCATAAAATAATCATTAAAGAAAAAATATTTTTTAACATTTGTTTATTCAAGGTGATTTGCAAGTTATTAAAAACATTTGAATTTTTATAATAGGAATTAACACAGACATATTTTTTTTTGCGCCCTACATTTAATAATTTTGTGGTACTACCACCAATTTACCGGAACTATTCAAATGAATAAAAAGAAAGTAACACTTACAAAAAAAACGAACTGAATATCAAAGATTAAAAGACAAACAAT
>CAZXDS010000168.1:0-7344 GCA_964639525.1 uncultured Melioribacteraceae bacterium
ATATACTCTTAACGTGTTGTTTTTTGTAATCTTAATTTTGACCCCGAATCGCTGTGGTGTGGAAACATTTCTCCGTGTTATGTTGCTAACCTTTTTTTGTTATTTTAAATTGTAACCGATTGTTAAATTTACTTAATCGGATTATACTGAAACACTTCCTCAAGAGAAACATTAAATACCTCAGCAATGCGAAATGCAAGCTCCAGCGTCGGGGAATATTTCCCGGCTTCAATTGCATTTATTGTTTGACGCGATACGCTCAATTTATCGGCTAATTCTTGCTGTGTCATTTCAGAAGCATTAAATCTTAATTTTCTAATATTGTTTGTGAGAGGTAAAATTTTCATTTTAAATTCCTCTTCTATAGTAGAAAATCTTTGTTAAATTTAGAATAATATCTGAAATGAAAAGTGTTGCAAAAAGTGAATAAAACAAAAGGAAAGGTTGAAAAATATTATTATTAAAAATCGAATAAACAATAATAAGATTGATTATTGCAATTACACTAATGTAAGCATTACGGTAAGATTTTGCTTCTATAAATTTATCTCTTTCGTCACTGCTAATATTTTTTGATTTTGTAACCAACAGTAAAACTAATATTAAAATTATATTTGCAACGATAAAACCGGATACAAATAAAAAATATAATAATACAAAGTTATGCGTTTGTAGTGTTGCAAATAAAAAATATCCCAAGAAGATGACCGATAAAATTAATTCGGATTTAGTAAATAATTCTTTATTCAAATTCATTTTGATGTCCCTTGTTTATTAAATGTTAAATATATCATACAAAAGGTATAAAATTATTAACATAATGTCAAATATCTTTGACATACGCTGTTTACTAAAGTCGGGTTATATAACAAAGCCGCAAAAAAATTTAAATTAGCAAGTTTTATAAGTGCCCATAATTTTGATAATACAAATTGAAATGATACTTTTGAGCATAAAAAAGAGGATAAAATGCTTGCAAAAATTTTATTTATTGCACAAACCGCCGGTGAAATTATTCGTGATGGATTTGGGGAAAATTTTCAGATTGAGTACAAAACAAACGAATCGAACCTTGTAACCGAAATTGATAAAAAAGCGGAATCTGCAATTATTGATTTTATAAGAACGGAATTTCCTACGCACAATATTCTTGCCGAAGAAAGCGGTTCATTAAATAATTCATCGGAATATACTTGGGTTGTTGATCCGTTGGATGGAACTACTAATTTTGCTCACGGACTGCCGATTTTTTCAGTCTCAATCGGTGTACAGAAAAGCGGGATTACTCAATGGGGAGTTGTTTATGATGTTATGAGAAATGTGTTTTATTCTGCCGAACTCGACAGCGGGAGTTTTGCAGATGATAAAAAATTACAAGTTAGCGATAATTCAAATTTGTCACACAGTATTCTCGCAACAGGATTCCCCTATGATATTAGTGAGCATCCAAATAAAGCGATAAAATACTTTAATGATTTCCTTGTTAGAACGCGTACAATAAGAAGGCTTGGTTCAGCCGCATTGGATTTATGCTATGTTGCTTCGGGAGTTTTTGACGGCTTGTGGGAACTTAAACTCGGTGCTTGGGATATTTGTGCCGGACAGCTTATACTTGAAGAAGCCGGAGGTTTGGCTACGGATTTTAAAGGCAACAACATAGACTACAATAATATTCAAATTATTGCAAGCAATGGAAAAGTGCATAGTGAAATGATTAAAATTTTGAACGAAAAATAAAATATTTGTATTACAGCTTTAAAAATTTCGTTGAAAAAAAAGCGATAATTGCTTAAGTTTACTAACTATGTCAAAAAAATTAATTATAGCAATAGATGGGCCTTCCGGTTCGGGTAAAAGTACCATTGCAAAATATCTTGCCGATAAGTTAAACGCAGTTTATATTGATACGGGAGCTATGTACAGAGCCATTACTTTTCTCGCGATGCGGAGTGGAATTGTTTCTGATATTGAGGCTGTTATAAACATGACGAAACAGTTAGACATATCATTAGCTTACGAACAAGGCATGATAAAAGTATTTGTAAACGGCGAAGAAATTACTGACAAAATAAGATCAAAAGAAGTTAATGAAAATGTAAGTAATATTAGTAAAATACCTGAAGTAAGGGAAGAGTTGGTAAAAATTCAAAGGAAATTGGGAGAAAAAAATACGGTTGTTGCTGAAGGCAGAGACATTACAACGGTAGTTTTCCCAAATGCAGACCTTAAGATATTTCTTACTGCTTCGCTGGATGTAAGAGCAGAAAGAAGATTAAAGGAATTTTTGGAAAAAGGAATAGAAATTTCTTTGGAAGATGTAAAAGATAATCTTGCTACGAGAGATAGAATTGACAGCGGAAGAGATGTTAGTCCGCTTACAAAGGCTGAAGATGCTGTTGAGGTTGATTCAACAAGCATGACCATAAAAGATGAATTGAACTTTTTATTAAAAAAATTAGAAGAAGTAAATAGCACCGTAGGTGTAAACCATCATAATTAAATTATGTTAAAGTAAACTTAAGTCTGTCTCTTTTTTTTGATGGTTGAAAAGGAAAACAGATAGTTGTTAAAGATGGAGGACTAATGTCTGAAGTAGAAAGCCACGATGTTGTGGAAGAGAAAAAAAGTAGTCTTGTAGAAAATTCAAAATTCTTTAATGCTGATGAATATTCGAATGAGGAATTAGAAACACTTGCCAAATTGTATTCGGAATCATTCCGAGCAATAAAAGAAGGCGAGCTTATTAAAGGTAAAATAGTTGGACTTGATGCTGATAATGTTGTGTTGGATGTCGGTTTTAAATCTGATGGCAGTATTTCGAGAAACGAATTTTCTGCTACGGATGAATTAAAACTCGGTGACGAAGTTGATATAGTTATCGAAAGTGTTGAAGATGAGGAAGGGAACCTATTATTAAGTAAAAAACGTGCAGATTTTCTTAAAATTTGGTCACAAATTATGCATGCTTTTGAAACGGAAGAAATTATTTCCGGAAAAATCCTTAAAAGAATTAAAGGCGGAATGGTTGTTGACATATTCGGTATTGAATCGTTCTTACCCGGGTCTCAAATTGATATAAGACCCGTTCGCGATTTTGATGCTTTTGTTGGTCAAACAATGGATTTCAAAATTGTAAAAGTAAACGTTCCTACCGAAAATATAGTTGTTTCGCATAAGGTATTAATTGAAGAAACAATTTCAGATCAGCGTAAAGAAATTCTTGAAGGTCTTGAAAAAGGTCAAATACTTGAAGGCACTGTAAAAGCAATAACAGCGTTTGGTGTATTTGTTGACCTTGGCGGAGTGGACGGATTAGTTCATATTACTGATTTAAGCTGGGGAAGAATTAATCATCCGAGCGAAGTTGTTAAACTTGACGAACAAATTAAAGTTGTTGTTACTGATTTTGATTTGGAGAGAAGAAGAATTTCACTTAGCTTAAAACAATTGCAGAAACATCCTTGGGAAAGTATTGAAGAAAAATATCATATCGGGGATAAAGTTTCAGGACGCGTTGTTTCGCTAACCGATTATGGCGCTTTTATTGAAATTGAAAAGGGTATTGAAGGTTTAATTCATATTTCTGAAATGAGCTGGACAAAGCATATTAACCATCCTTCGCAGTTTGTATCTATGGGACAGATTGTTGAAGCTATTATTCTTAGCTTAGATAAAGATGATAAGAAAATTTCTCTTGGTATGAAACAATTAACTCCGGATCCTTGGCAGGAACTGTTAAAAAAATATCCTGTCGGTTCACACCATACAGGTATTGCAAGGAATTTAACAAACTTTGGTGTATTCATTGAACTTGAGCCCGGTATTGACGGATTGGTTCATATTTCAGATTTGTCGTGGACAAAGAAAATTCGCCACCCCGGTGAAGTTGTTAAGAAAGGTGAAGAACTTGAAATTGTAGTTCTAAGCGTTGATACTGAACAGCGAAAAATATCTCTTGGACACAAACAAGTTGAAACAAATCCATGGGAAACTTTTGAAAAACAATATGCTGCTGGTAAAGGCACAACAGGAAAAGTAATTCGTATTATTGAAAAGGGTGTGATTGTTGAACTTCCTTTAGATGTTGACGGATTTGTTCCGCAGACACAGCTTTCACCTGCTAAAATGAAAAATATTTCTTATTGTTTCCCTATCGGAACTGAATTGGATTTGATAGTTGTTGAATTTGACAGGGATAATAAAAAGATAGTTTTAAGTTCTGTAGCAGCAATTAGAAATCAAGATGATGAAGCTATTGAAAAATACATAGCGACACACAAACTTGAAAAAGTAACTTTGGATAGTATTAGAAATGCTGATCTCGGTAAATTTGATTCTTCTGATTTTAATCTATACGAACACAAGGATGAAGTTGTAAATAATAAAAAAGCACCTTCTCCAAAAGCAAAAAAAGAGGTTAAGGTAGTTGAAGCAAAAGCTGAAAAAGTTGAAGAAACTGCTGTAACTACTGAAGAAGTGACTGACTCTGCCGAAGCGGAAAAAGCTGAAGACAAAGTTGTTGAAGAAAAATCTGAAGTAGTATCTGAAAAAGTAGAAGAAACTAAAGCAACTGTTGAAGAACAGACTGAGACTGCTGAAACTGAAAAAACTGAAACGGTAGCTGAAGAAAAAGTAGAAGCCGTTGAAGAAGCTGCTGTAACTACTGAAGAAGTGACTGACTCTGCCGAAACAGAGAAAGCTGAAGACAAAGTTGTTGAAGAAAAGTCTGAAGTGGTATCTGAAAAAGTAGAAGAAACTAAAGCAACTGTTGAAGAACAGACTGAGACTGCTGAAACCGAAAAAACTGAAACGGCAGTTGAAGAAAAAACAGAAGTTGATGAAGCCGATGAAGATAAAGCGGCTCCGGCGGAAGAAGAAAGTAAATAATTCCGTTATTATTGTTGTGGCTGTATTTGAATCAATCAAATGATTCGGATACAGCCTATTTTTTAAAATAGAAGAATATATAATTTGAAAGCATCATTTCATACATTGGGATGTAAACTGAATTTTTCAGAGACCTCTACAATCGGGCAGCAGTTTTTGCAGAACGGCTTCGAGATAGTTGATTTTAAGGAAGAAGCGGATGTTTGTGTTATCAATACTTGTTCTGTAACTGAAAATGCCGAGAAAGAATGCAGGCAGCTTGTTCGGCGTATTAGGCGGTTAAATTCAAACACGTTTATTGCCGTAACCGGTTGTTATGCTCAATTGCGTCCGGCGGAAATTGCTGCAATTGACGGTGTGGATGCTGTGCTCGGCAATGGTGAAAAATTTAAAATATTTTCGCTGTTCGATAATTTTGATAAAAATGAGTTCTCCTGTGTTTATGTAAATCCAACTGAAACACTCAGTGTTTTTAATGCCGCTTATTCAACGGATGCAGATAGCAGAACTCGGGCTTTCTTAAAAATTCAAGACGGCTGTGATTACAAATGTACATTCTGTACTATTCCATTGGCTCGCGGAAAAAGTAGAAGCCAGAATGAAGATGAAGTTATTGATGAATTAAAATCTCTGATTAATAACGGTTACAAAGAAATTATTTTAACCGGTGTTAATGTTGGTGATTACGGGAATAAAAATGATTTGAGTTTGTATCATTTATTAAAACAAATGCTTACTGTTTCCGGAAATTTTAGAATAAGAATCAGTTCAATTGAGCCGAATCTTTTAACTGACGAAATACTTGAATTAACTGCATCAAGCGATAAGATGTGTAAACATTTCCACATTCCCTTACAAAGTGGAAGTTCAAAAGTTTTACGATTAATGAAACGAAGATACACAGCCGAATTTTTCAAGGAATTAATTTTAAAAGTAAATGATAGAATTAATAATGTCGGAATCGGAGTCGATGTAATTGTCGGGACTCCGGGCGAAACCGAAGAAGATTTTTTAACAACATATAATTTTCTTAAAGAGTTGCCAATTTCTTATCTGCACGTTTTTACTTATTCGGAACGGCCAATGACGGAAGCGATTACAATGAATGGAAAAGTTGATATAGCTGAAAGGAAAAAACGTAATAGTATGCTACGGATTTTGAGCGATAAAAAGCGTCGTCAATTTTACCGGAACCAAATCGGTAAAGAATTGGAAGTACTTTTTGAAAAAAATAATCATGAAGAAAATATGTTTGGCTTTTCTTCTAATTATGTACGTGTTAGTAGTCCTGTAATTTTTGACTTGGTAAATACACTAACAAATGTTAAAATTGCAGAGTTAGATGATAATTTCTGTTTAACGGAACACAATTTTATTTCAACAGAGGCGATTTCTTAAAATATATGAAAAACACAATTGCTATTCTATTCTTCGTATCGTTGCTTTTATCAGTAAAAGTATCCGCTCAATCAAAATGCTTTCAAGAATTATTAACGGAATCTCAAGATTGTCCCAAGCAAGATCAAAATAGTGTGAATAATTTTACCGATAATTTTTCACGTGATAAAAAAAGTGCCGGACTTGCAATGCTTTATTCATTTATTCTTCCCGGAATGGGAGAACTTTATGCCGGTAATTATCGTAGCGGAAAATATTTTACAATTGCCGATGGGGCACTTTGGGTAACGCTTGCCGGAATGAATACTTATGGTTCTAACCAGCGAGATAGTTATATTGCTTTTTCAAAATCATTTGCCGGAGTAAATACCAACGGAAAAAGCGATCAATTTTTTGCAGATATCGGCGGCTATAACAGCGTAGATGATTTTAACAATCAGCAATTGTTAGATAGAAATTTTGAAGGCACATACAGTACCAAAACGCATTATTGGAAATGGCAAAGCGCCGGAAAGAGAAAAGAATATAAAAGTACTTGGACTTCGAGCGAGAGCACCTTTAATAATATTAAATTTGTTGCCGGTGCTTTAATCTTGAATCGTGTAATAAGTGTAATAAATGCAATACGAATTGTTTCTGCTTACAACAAATCATTAAATCCCGAAGTTGGTTGGAATGTTTCACTCGGTTTGGATAAATTTAGTGAAACTATGCCTACAAGCTTGAATGTAAATTTGAGTACTTCGTTCTAATTATTTTTGTTTTTTAGATGTTAAAAACGGCTTTAATAATGATAAATGAACAGTAACGGTTTAGCCCGTTTGTATAATTGATTGGAATTCTCTAAAGTTTGAACCACATAAATAAAACAATTTTAGTAGATTAAAACATATTTCGGCAAAGACGATTACACTTCCTTTTATTTGCTCTATACACAACGAAATAAATTGCAAATTAGAATTTATTATAATATTTTTTTTTCTAACTTCTAACTTCTAATCTAATGATAAATTAAAACCAATCCGGAACTTGTATATTTTGATAGCAAAAACAAAAATT
>CAZXDS010000169.1:0-7278 GCA_964639525.1 uncultured Melioribacteraceae bacterium
ACAAGGCATGCCTTGTCTCAACAGCAGGTAATGAATATTTTATTGTCGTAGTCGGGTTAAACGGATTAGGATAATTTTGAGATAATGCAAATTTTTCAGGTAACTCATTCCCGATTTGCTGAATATTTGTTGTAATTCCGAACCAATCTAACACATTAACTTGCGGTGCTGACAGGCTAAAACCATACCAATAATATTCCGGTGTATCAGAATCTAACGAAAGCGGATCGTAAGCAAAAAAAGCAATTTTGTTTCCAGCCGGCAAAATTCTATGTCCGGCAATTGGATATTTTGTAACGCCGTCTTTTGCAGTTCCTGTTAAATCAACTTCAACATCACTTAAAAAATCTACACCATCTAACCAGTTATCAACACCAATTTCAAAATACGGATTATACATCATCGGATTTGTCCAATTGCTGTCTGCTGAAACTTGGTTGTATTCGTCATAAAGCTGTCCGCCGAGCAAAGAGCCTTGTATCGGCTGCACTTCAGATGGCAGTAATTCATCACCCGGGTTAATATAATTAATGTCGCTATGATCTGAGTGAATTCCAAGAATATCGTATTGAAAATCACCGGGGGAATAAGTTGTATCACTCCAACAACCCGCTTGTGCTTCAAGCCATTCATCTCCGGCAATCATTAAGTTATGAGTTTCGTCAGTATCTATCCAATTACGAAGTACTGTTAATTCGTTCGAATCAGCTTGCTTCATATTTGTTGTTATATAAATAATATTTTTGTAATTATTTAATAAGTCCGAAGTCAAACTACCGTATGTCCAAACATCGTGCGGCCAATTAATAATAGAATTGTTCTCTCCAAAATAATACCCTTGCGGATATCCTGCCGGTGTTGAATAACCGTTGAATACTAATAAATTTTCAGAGCCTTCGCTAATAATGTCGTAATATTGCACTGAGCTTCTCGTTGTATCCCCGTCTATATTTATGCCAACAACAGAATAAAAAATCCGATTGCCAGGGGATTGATTTCCGGGAATTATTCCGCTGTAATCAGGTTCAGTTCCCGTCATTACAACAGTTTTCCAGGACGCCTGATTATCAGTACTGTATAATAAATTAGCAGACGACACATTATTTCCTACCGGATTTATTCCGGTGATATGTGCAGTAACTGTCCGGTCTTCATTGCTAATTGTTGTGGGTACCGCATCAACAATGATATTTAAAGGGGGCAATGAAGAAAGATTTACATCCAAAGCAAAATCCCAAATATAGCTACGTGTCCACCAGCCCGCAGTTGCAGTATCACCTGAAGTTCGTCCATTTGCATAAAATTTAAAGCCGGAAATTCCAAGACTGGAAGTTGCAATCATTCCGATTCTGTCGAGATCTAAATTTGTACTGTTATTTTTTATTGCAACTCCAACAATAGAACCTTGAGAAACAACCGGCAAACTGCCAAGTTCTGACATATCAACCCATTGATAGATATTTGCTAATCCGGTTCCGGAAGGTATTGCTTCGATAGATATTCCGTTACCTGAATCAGACCAAATATCCGTTCCAAAAGGAGGAACCTTTCCGCTTCCTTCCAAGTCAACCCAATCTCCGGTCCGATCGGGATTATCATAAAAAGCAGTTGCATTGCCAAATCCATTTCCATCGGCCTGATAATATCCCCACAATGTTGTACCGGCAGAATCTATTTGCGGCTTTGTCCAATTAACATTAACAAGCTTAACAGCCACAGTCAAACCGGAAGCATCAACAGCCGCCACATTAAAACCTGCACGATTGATTGTCATATCCGAAGGGGCTTCGAACCATTGCACAAACCAATCTTGACCGAAAAAGCCAAAATTAGCAGCTCCATCAATTGGAAAATGATTAAACAAAATATAGTTGTAGTCTGTTATGGTGTTGTTATCTTTAAAAAACTGTCTAATTGCTTTTTTGTTTGTTTTAGAATTGATTGGTAAAACTTCGTTTGAATACATTTGCCCATAATTCGTAAACTGAGTTCCGTCCGAGCGCAAAATTAAGTGTTTTTGTGCTGACAGATTAGCAAATAGAACAAATGAAATTAAAATAATAAATAATCGAATCATTGCCGTCTCCACTATTTAATAAAAAGAGGATGTTTATTTAATAAAGTAAATAATAATATTGATAGAATCAATCAAAATATGACAATTTATTGCAGAACAAATTGTGCGAAAAAAAGTAACGGGAAAAAAAATAGATCTAAGAAAAACAGAAGAATTTGTCCTTTGTTAATTTGCAGGGGAAGGAAAAATTATCAATATTATCTAAAAATAAACGGCTGCTCCAATTGTCATTTCATTTAATTCAGTCAAAAACTGATTAGTCAGGTTTGTATAATAGGAGTTATAAATTTTAAAACCGGTAAACCAGCTATACCGTGCAGTTATTCTAAACTGTTTATAAACTGTAAATTCTAATTCTGCAAATAATGATAGCCCGTATTTTTTTTCGTTAATATTGATTGAAGTATATGCAGCAGAATTTTCATTTCCGTGTTCGATATTATCATGACTAAAAATGTAGCTGAAACCGGTACCGAGATTTATAAAAATCATTTTGTAAAGATTTATATTCCTAATTGCATAAATTTTTAGACCGATTGTATATTTGTTCTCAACAAATTTATCGATATCCCGCATAACTCTATTTCCTGTTTCACGGTGATATTTACCGGAGACAATAATATTTACATTCCAATACCAATTTTTGGTAAAAACTCTTTTGTAACCAATTTCAAGAACATCATTAATACTAAAAGAAATTGCTTGTAAAGTTTTTAGTCGAATCTTGTGCTTTTAATTCATTGCCCGGAACGGTAAGGAAAGAGAACAAAATAAATGTTAAAAAATATATGCCGTAAAATTTTTTCAAAAGTTAATTCCTATTCCGATTTTAAGTTTACTTAGTGTCAAGTTAAAAAAATCAATATGGTTATTATCAGTTTTCTGTTCGGATTTGTAAGAACTATTTTTATTGCTGTTGAAAATGCTTTTTGAAATTGTATAATCATATTTGAAGATAAGAAACAGTTTTTTCGATAATTTTATTTCGGTAACCAAACTATTTATTACACCATATTCAAAAGTATATTCATGATAATCCGAAACATAATTGTCCGCATTAACATTTGTTTTTTTGTAATTACTTTTGTATGAAATTAAGGGACCTATACCAAAATCAATATTAAAAAAATCGACTGAAAATATTGTTATATATAATTGGTTGTTAATTCTAATTCCAAAAGTAACACCATTAGTATGAGTATCGGATTTATAATCTGTTGCAAAAGAAGATGATAAATCAGCACCAATTTTCCAGTACAAACTGTTATTGAATCGATATCTGAATGAAATACTTTGTTCGTTCAAAAAATTGATTTCCAAAGCATTAGTAAATTTAGAAGAATCGGATTGTGAATAATTAATCGATTGGGCATTTATGTTCAACCAAGCACTTAAACAAATGATAAGTATTAAAACTCTTTTAAGAATAAGAGAATTCACTATTGATTCCTTGATAAATTTATATATTTTAGCAAACGTTTAACCAAACCGAAAAACAAAAAACAGAATCTGTAATTTTTAATTGTTTAAATCTATATAAAAAATTAACAAACAACACGAGTTAAGGAAAACAAACCAAGTACTTTAAAATTTGTGCTGTGCGTAAGCTGTTAAATTGCCATTTCCGCTAAAAAAATCTTTTTCACTCAATGATTTTTTGTAAGTTTTGATTTTTATAAAAAGAAATTATTTCTGCAAAAAAGAGACTCTTAAATTAATTTCAACTTAATTATTATGAATCACAAAATAAAAAAAGCAATCTGCGGTATTTGTCCGGCAGGCTGCCACGTTATCGTTACATACAACATCGAAGGGAAAATAGATAAGGTTACTGCCGATAATGAATCCGATTATGGAATGATATGCACTCTCGGCGAGCATTCGGCTGATATAGTTTATTCAAAAGACCGGTTAAAATATCCGATGAAACGTGTCGGTAAAAAAGGGACTTTTGAATTTGAAAGAATTTCGTGGGACGAGGCTTATGAAACAATAGTTTCAAAATTAAATAAAATAAAGGAAGAAAGCGGCGCTGAGGCAACTGCCGTTTATACCGGACGCGGAAGTTTTGAACTTGCAATGTGCGATGTTTATCAGCCGAAAGGTGTTGCGGTTTCTTCCGCATCAAGTGTTCTGTTTCCATTCGGTTCGCCAAATACTTTGGGTGTTGGTGCTTTGTGTTACGTTTCTTTTGCAATGATTGCACCGCACGTTACAATGGGCGGAATGATGATAAATATGTTTTCGGATATTGAAAATGCCGAACTAATTGTTGTTTGGGGAGCAAATCCCGCAACAGATACTCCGCCGTTGGATTATCACAGAATAATTGCGGCAAGCAAAAAAGGGGCAAAAGTAGTTGTAATTGACCCGCGAAAAACTAAAACTGCAAAAGCAGTAAATGCCGAGTGGATTCCAATTCGTCCCGGTACTGATGGTGCGTTGGCTCTCGGTTTATGCCAAGTTATTATTGAAGAAGAATTATACGACGATAAATTTGTGGAAAACTGGTCTTCGGGGTTTGATGATTTTGCAAGATATTCACAGCATTTCCGTCCTGAAGTTGTTGAAGAAATAACGGAAATAAATGCGGAAACAATTCGTTTGCTTGCAAGAAGAATTGCCTCTGCCAATGGCGCTGCTCCGATTATGTACAGCGGTTTGGAATACAGCGACAGCGGTGTTCAGGCTATTCGTGCAACTATGGCTTTGTGGGCATTAGCAGGGCAGCTTGATGTTCCGGGCGGAAGATGTTTTTCGATGAAGAAAAATGTTTTTAAAGTAAACAGAGACGGACTAATTGAAAACCCGGAACCGGCTAAGGCATTGGGACGCGAAAGATTTCCGGTTTACAGTTCGTATCGCGGTGAGTCGCATGCTATTTCACTTCCCGAATCAGTTTTGGAAAGTAAACCTTATAAAATTCGTTCTTTAATTATTCTCGGCGGCTCAATTATTACTGCTTGGCCTCAGCCGGAAATTTGGAAAAGAACTTTGAACGAACTTGATTTTCTTGTAACAATTGACAGACAACTAACTGCCGATTCGGCGTATGCCGATATTGTTTTGCCCGCTACAACAATGTACGAAATTGAATCGTATATGACTTACGGACCGATGTTTAAGATTCGTGAAAAAGTTATTGAACCTGTAGGTGAAGCACGAAATGATTTTTTTATTATGGCGGAATTGGCGAAACGGCTTGGCTACGGACATCTTTATCCGCAAACGGAAGAAGAATTATTCAATTATGTTTTGAAAGGAACCGGTTTTACTTTGACAGATGTCCGGGAAAACGGCGGAGAAGTAAAACTGCCGACGGAAATGCTTCAATATAAAAAATGGGAAAAAGGGAAATTACGAAAAGACGGCAAACCGGGTTTTGAAACGCCGAGCGGTAAATTTGAATTTGCATCGGAGATTCTTGCCGAACATGGTTACAATCCTTTGCCCGAATATACTGAACCGAAGGAAGGACCGCTATCGCAGCCGAAGCTTGCAAAAAAATATCCGCTTGTTTTTAATTCAGGATCAAGAGTTTCAAGTGATTTCCGTTCGCAGCATCACGGTGTAAAATCATT
Organism: uncultured Melioribacteraceae bacterium; assembly: GCA_964639525.1. GTDB lineage: Bacteria > Bacteroidota > Ignavibacteria > Ignavibacteriales > Melioribacteraceae > CAZXDS01. The sequence goes on from CAZXDS010000169.1 coordinate 5,659, forward strand.
ACAAAAAATGCACCCCGAGCCGATAGTAACATTAAATACAATTGATGCCGAAAACAGAAAAATAAAAACAGGCGATATTGTTAAAATAAGCACAAAACGAGGTGCAGTTACAATGCGGGCTTTTGTAACCGATAATATTGTGCAAGGTGCAATTGATGCGGATATGGGCGGCGGCGGTCCGGTTGGTTCAGATGCTTGGAAAAATACAAATATTAATGAACTTACCGATTTGCAAAATTACGATCCTATTTCAGGTTTCCCTGTTTACAAAACTCTGCTTTGCCAAGTAGAAAAAATAAATAGAAGTGAAAAAATTGGTCTGGTAATTTGGGAATCGGAAAATTTTACAGATGAAAACAATTCAAATTCAAATTATACAAATGAAAAATTAACAGCCGAAAGAATTTATCTTGACCACAATGCAACTACACCGATTGATCCGGAAGTAAAAAAAGTAATGATTCGTTTCCTTGATGAAGGACAGGGAAATCCTTCCGGTATTTATGAAGAAGGAAAAGAGTCACGTTTTGTTGTCGAGTCTTCGCGAAGAAGCATCGCGCGATTATTAAACTGCACAGCCAAAAGAATAATATTTACCGGCGGCGGCTCCGAAGCAAATAATCTTGCTTTGAAAGGAATTGCATTTGCATCCGGCTCGGACAAAAATCACATTATTACGAGTTCAATTGAGCATCCTTCAATATTAAACACTTGCAAACAATCGGAAAAATTCGGCTGCACAATTACATATTTGCCGGTTGATAAAAACGGGAAGGTAAAACCTGATGATTTGCGAAATGCAATTACGGACAAAACTTGTTTGGTAAGCATTATGACGGCAAATAATGAAATCGGAACTATTCAGCCGATAGCGGAATTAGTAAAAATTGCCCAAGAAAAAAATATTCTTTTTCATACCGATGCAGTTCAGGCAATTGGAAAAATTCCGGTGGATGTTGAAAAACTCGGTGTGGATTTACTTTCGTTTTCGGGACATAAATTATACGGACCGAAAGGCATCGGCGTTTTGTATGTTCGCAAAGGTGTAAATATCGAGCCTCTAATTTGCGGCGGAAAACAGGAAAATGATTTGCGTGCAGGAACCGAAAATGTTTTGGGTATTGCGGGATTGGGAAAAGCTGCCGATATTGCGATGCAGCGATTATCAAAGAACGATTCCGTAGCCTCTCTGCGTGATAAATTAGAAGAGGAAATCTATAAAATTTATCCCGATGCAAAATTAAACGGTGATAAAAACAGCAGACTTCCGGGAACTTTGAACTTAGTCTTTCCCGGTTTACGGGGCGAATCGGTTGTGTTGGCAATGGATAAAAAGGGAATCGCTCTTTCTTCGGGTTCCGCTTGTCGAGCGGGTTCTCCAAAACCATCAGGTACACTTTTGGCAATCGGACTTTCGGAAGAAGATGCACATTGCTCCGTTAGGTTTTCACTCGGGTTACATACAACCGAAGAACAAATTGAAAGAACGGTTAAAAGTTTTGCAGAAGTAATTGAAGAAGCAAAAAACACCGTGAGGTTTGTTTCGTGCAGATAAATTGAGTATAATTTTAATTTCACTTTGGTTTTTAAGTGAGAAATTATTGGAGTTTTAGCAATTTG
>CAZXDS010000170.1:0-2255 GCA_964639525.1 uncultured Melioribacteraceae bacterium
CCTCTTTTTCTTTGGTGGATTAAATCTTTACCCACAACAATTAGGGTAGAACCATGTTATGATAGTAAAATACATTACGGATAATCTCACACAACTAAACTTTACACGCCAATTTGTAATAGAAAGTCTCAATAAAATACAATACTTGGAATATCAGTATGAAGAAAAAACCATAAATGTCGTTCCAAGGAACCTGCTTCCACATCAAAAACAAATAATTGATAAGCTGGAGATAAAACTGAGCTAAGAAAAATAATGAGGCTAAATGCTCTCATCCCCAATGTTCATAAGCGAAACGAGCAATTAACGCTCGCTATTCTTTAGGAACTTCCGTTACAACTTGTACTACTGTGATATCTTTGTCCTCAGTATTACGCTTAAAATCACTTCCTCTTTTCTTCCCACGCTTATAGACTTTTGTACTTGTGCAATGAGGACAAGGTTTGCTTTTTCTTTTTAAGGATAATGCCTCTGAGTTATCTTGTAATATCTTCCCGTGTAATTCACGTTCTTGTAATAAAGTATCCGATAATTCACTCTGTGATGAACTTCATAATTCAGAAAACAATGCTTTTATTTCTTCGGTCCGCTTCATTTGTAACTCATATTTCGTTATGTATACTACAAATATATTGTGACTTTCTTAGAACTTAGCCAAGTAATGTTAAGAAAAAAAAGGACAAAAAAAATTAGACTTGGAACTAATCCAAAAAATTAAAATTATAAAAGGGAGCTAACAAAGTAATGAACTGATACTAAGGAACGATAAAACTCAATACCACAAAGGGCTTGACATATCTGCTTTTGGTGAGGTGCTGTTGTTTTGACCCTATATCGCTGTCCGGAAATCTAAAATTGTTCATTTTCATAAATTAAACGTATTTTTGTAAATACAAAATTGTAAAGTGGAGTTGAAATGAGCAAAATAGAAAATGTTATCAAACGCAACGGCAGTATAGTTCCGTTTAATCCGGGTAGAGTTTCAAATGCGATTTACAGAGCCGCTGTTTCAGTCGGCGGAAGAGATAAAGCTACTGCGGAAAGTTTGGCAAAACAAGTTATTGAAAATTTGGAGAACGATTCATTTGAAAATAACACACCTCACATTGAACAAATTCAAGATGTGGTAGAAAAAGTATTAATTGAAAACGGACACGCAAAAGTTGCAAAAGAATACATCACATACCGCCAGGAAGCAAACAGGCGCAGACAATCGGATGCGAAATATTCAACAAAAGAAAGCGACAATATTCCGTGGGCAAAAATTTGGCATACTCTAAATTGGTCAATGAGCCGCGACTTAAATACAATTAATGGACTAAATACAAAAATCCGCAATGGTGAATTTGAAGAAGTAGTACGACAATCAGAAAAAGCTTACGAAAACAACATTGATACAGCGGCAAAATTGATTTCGGCACGCAGTAAAAAGATTAAAATGGTAATGGTTTCAGGACCTTCTTCTTCCGGCAAAACTACTACAACAACTAAATTGGAAGAGCGATTAAAAAAGAAAGGATTTAAATTTAAACCTTTAAATGTTGACCATTATTTTTTCGATTTGGAAATGCACCCGAAAGATGAATTCGGCGATTATGATTTTGAAACACCGCAAGCATTAGATCTTGAGCTTATTAACGAACATCTGCTTGCTTTAAGTGAAGGTAAAGAAATTAAAGTTCCACATTACGATTTTAAGCTCGGCAAAAGATATCTTGACAGAACGCCACTTCACTTGGAAAACAATGAAATACTCTTAATTGATAGTCTGCACGGACTTTATCCAAAGTTTAGCGAGGCTGTACATGAAGACATTAAATTTAAACTTTATCTCGAACCTCTACTTCAGATGAAGAATTATGACGGAAATTATATTCGCTGGGCTGATATTAGAATGATGAGAAGAATGCTTCGCGATTCTGTACAGCGGGCTTATAATCCTCAGCAAACTCTGGAACACTGGCATTATGTGCGTTCAAGTGAATTGCGAAATATAATTCCATATAATTCAACTGCCGATTATATTATTAACACCAGCATGCCTTATGAAATTGCATTATACAAACCAATGCTGTTTGATAATTTTAAGAAATGGGCAGATGAATACAAAGGAAACGCTTTAAGAGAAGATGCTCATAAGCGAGCAGTCCGTACGGCAAGTTTCTTAAGCGAAGTAGTTGGTGTTGAAGATAATAGCGTGGTTCCAAAAGATTCTGTCTTAAGAGAATTTATTGGCGGAAGTATTTACAAATATT
>CAZXDS010000170.1:2355-7214 GCA_964639525.1 uncultured Melioribacteraceae bacterium
ATTATGTATATAAATTATTCAGACATACCGGGTTACCAAAATTTGTTTTTGGACTATGTTTATGAGTTTGAAAATGTTGAAAAATTTTATTCAAAAAACTTTAGAGACACTTCCGCTTATACAGCACATTTTGAAAAACTAAAAGGCAGAGAACAGTCATTAAGAAACAATGTTGCCGGAATTATTGCAAAACAGCATAAAGGTGAAAAACTCTCCAGGCAGACTGAACTAAATATTAGACTGCTGAAAGAAAAAAATACAGTTGCGGTAATTACGGGGCAGCAAGTGGGAATTTTCGGCGGACCGCTTTACACGTTTTATAAAACCATAACAACAATCAAACTTGCACAGCAGCTTCAAGAAAGATTTGTTGACTATAATTTTATCCCTGTTTTTTGGCTCGAAACCGAAGACCACGACTTTGAAGAAATTGCTAGAGTTTTTGCCATTAGTCAAGGAAACAAAGTTGCTGAAATTTCTTATGATGATGGAAAACCTTTTGATGAAAATCGCGGCAGTACAGGCGATATTGTATTTAATAAAAATATTCAAGAAACTGTAACTGATTTTTTGAATACTCTGCATGACACTGAGTATAAAAAAGAGATTACTACACTATTAGAAAACAATTATAAATCTGAAAATTTTGTCAAGGATGCTTTTAAAAACTTACTGCGTTATTTTTTTGATGAAAACGGACTACTAATTTTTGATCCGCACGACACAGAAGTGAAACAACTTTTAAAACCAATATTTAAAAAAGAAATCTCTAATTTCAGAAGCCTCACAGCAAAAGCGGTTGAAGTAAGTGCCGAGTTAGAAGAAACATATCACGCTCAGGTAAAAGTTAAGCCAATAAACCTTTTTATGAACGACGAAACGGGACGCTATTTAATTGAACCTGTGGAAAACGAATACCGCTTGAGAACAAAACGCAAAAGGATAACTCACGAAAATTTAATGGCACTATTAGAGACTTCGCCTGATAAATTTAGTCCGAATGTTTTGCTTCGTCCTATTTGCCAGGATTACTTATTTCCAACAGGGTTTTATGTGGGCGGACCAAGTGAGATTAGTTACTACGCACAAGTTGATCCGCTATATAATTTTTTTGATGTGGAATCGCCCTTCATTTTTCCAAGAGCTTCCGTTACTCTGCTCGAAAAAAATGTTGAAAATACATTAGAAAAATTGAATGTAAATATTAGTGATTTATTTATTGAAGAACGTTTGCTCAAACACAATATTGTAAAAAATAAATCGGAATTTGAAATTGGGAAATTGTTTGAGAATAGTGAAACCGAAGTTCAGTTAATATTTGACAGAATTAAAGAACAACTTTTCGGGATTGATAAAACACTTACAGATGTTGCCTCAAAAACAGAACAGCGTGTAATGCAGGCATTTGATAATCTTAAATTGAAAGCTGAAAAAGCTGATGAAAGACAGCACGATACTATAATTAAACAAATTGACAAAGTACGTAATATTCTCTATCCGAATAATACATTGCAGGAACGCATAATTAATTTCAGTTACTTTTCAAACAAATATGGATTAGATATTATCAAATGGTTGTTCAACCAAATAATAATAAACAAATTTGAACATCAAATTATTAATATTTAATTTTTCCCAATAATTTTTGATATTCAAAACTCCTTTAATAAAGTTGTTAAAATTTTTTACTGCCCAACAAACCTAAATAAATTTTTCAGTTATTTGCATACCTTTTGAAATGTTAATAATTTTCAATTTTATTAAAATCAAATAGATAACTTATAATGATTAGTCATAAATTAACACACCTTGGACCACACACCGGTTTAATAAAATACTGGATAGCGTATTTTATATTAAAAATAATTGGTTGGGATATTGCGGGCGAAGTTCCACGAACCAATAAGTTTGTTTTCATTGGTGCGCCTCATTCAACAAATTGGGATTTATTTTTTATGCTTATGGCATTTTATATTTTCAGAATAAAAATGTCGTGGATGGGAAAACAATCACTTTTCAAGCCTCCAATTGGAATTATTACAAAAGCAATAGGCGGAATTCCAATAAATAGAGACAAAAGACAAGGTGTTGTTGAGCAATTTGCAGAATTGTACAATAATTCCGAGAAATTAGTGATTGGGTTGAGTCCGGAAGGAACTCGTTCGCACAAGGATTACTGGCGTTCCGGATTTTATTGGATAGCCCACAAAGCACAAATTCCAATTGTATGCGGCTACGTGGATTACAAACATAAAAAAGCCGTAATGGGTATGGCAATAGTTCCTACCGGAAATGTAAAAGAAGATATGGATAAAATTCGTGATTTTTATAAAAAAGCAAATCTCGGATATTTAAAGTCCGATCATAAAATTAGACTAAGGGAAGAAGATTCAACTGCAAATAATGATTAACCCAATATATTTTATTTTGTATTTATAAAATATTTCTTGGTTTAAAATTCACAGATATATTAAACTCGAACTAAAAGTTTATAAGAAAGAGTGGCAATAAAAATCGTCATTCTTTTTCAGGCTCTCTGGCATTAATCACTTCGCGCAAAAGTTCTATAAACTTTTCCGGTTCAAAATAACCGGCAACTTTTCCGATAAACACCGAATCGTTTTTAAAAAATCCTGTTGTGGGATAACCTGTAACCTGAATCGCTTGTGAAAATTCTCCGTAAGAAATAGTCTTTCCGGTAAACTTTACGGTTCCTTGTTCTTCCGGATTAAGTTTTGCAACTACAAAATTATCATTTAATAATTTTTTAACAGATTCATTTTCATAAGTAGCCGCATCCATTTTTTTACACCAACCGCACCAATCGGCATAAAAATCTACAAGTAAAATTTTATGCTCTGCTTTAGCTTTCGATAAACCTTCATCAAAGGAATACCATTTAAGTGGTTCATCTGCAAATGTTTGTGTTGATAATAAAAGAGTAACAAACAAAATCAAAATATTCTTCAAAACTTTCTCCAATTAAAATATTAACGCCACAAATATTGTTAAATATATGTTTGATTAAAAATAATATTTATCAAAAAAGAATCAATTGTCGGTTAAGCTACATTTAGGATTTATCAAATGAAACCGTGAATACAGAACCAAGTCCCTTTCTGCTTGAAACAGAAATTTTGGCATTATTATATTCACAAAAATGTTTTACAATTGCCAAACCTAAACCGTTACCGTCAAATTTACGAGTATAGCCTACTTCTTCTTGTGTAAAAGGCTCAAAAATTGAAGGCAAATATTCATTTGAAATCCCAATTCCCGTATCTTCAACTTCAATAAATAACTTTTCAAGTTCATCAAATATTCTAACTTTGATTTTCCCTTCTACCGTATAGTTAATAGAATTATCAATTAAGTTATTAAAAATTTGCGTTACCGAATATTCATCCGCAAGTATTTTCACATCATCACTTCGACATTCAAACTCAAGCAGCAATTTTTTTTCAAAAACAACGGCGGAATGAGATTTTATAACTCTGGATAACAGTTCTTTCATATTCAGTTCACGTTTGTTCAAGTCATAATCGCCCGTTTGTATTTGAGCCATATTCAGCAGTAAATCCATTGTTCTTATCAACCTCATGCCGCCATTTTTAATACTGTCGAAACTTAATTTCAAATCCTCATCAACCGTTTCGTAAAGTTCACTTCTAAGTATAGATGTAAAATTTAGGATTGAATTAATCGGGGTTCTAATTTCATGAGACATTTGAGCCAAAAAATTAGATTTTAATTCATCCGCTTTTACTGCCTTTTCTTTTGCTTCTATTAATTTTTCTTCAACTTTCTTTCGCTGAGTTATATCTCTAAAAATCACTACAAATCCATCAGAATTTTCAGAGACTATCCGAATCTCAATGAAATATGTTCCTTTGGAGTTTTCGATTTTAAATTCAGAAATTTTAACATTCTTAGTCTGTAACGATTTCTCAATATCGAATATTAGAGTGTGAACAAATTTGGTAGGAATGACACTAAAAATCGGTATGCCAATTAGTTTTTCATTCAATACAATTGGGAAACCACCTTTCGGTGCCTGCACATCCTGAATTACTCCGTTACGAGTGCATCTCACAACCGGATCGGGAATGGCAAGCAATAAGGCTCTATTTCTTTGATTGCTCTGCCCTAATCTCCTTTCGACTTCTTTTAATTTTGAAATATCACGCGACACAACGGCAATGTTTTCTACAGTTTGATTGATATTAAATATTGGATAAAATACAACATCGCTCCATACTCCGAGTTTTTCATCTTCAAAACGCCAAGGCTGCATTGTATCGAATACTCTTTTAATGTAACTACAAATTTTTGCTGAAGTTGTTGGTGAAAACAAATGTTCAAGCGGAGTACCAATTATATTTTCAATAAAAGTTACAAACCTTCGGGCAGTAGTTTCATTCACGTCTATAATTGTACAATTCTTATCAACAAGCATAACAGCATCTGTTGGAATATTAAGCAATGCACGCGAAAGAACTTTTTGCTGAAGTAGTGTCCCGGAATCTTTTTTGCGACTTATAATTTTTTCCAATTCATAATTACGAAGTCGTAATTTTTCAATTTCGTTCTGCAGTTTAATCTTTTCACTATTATCCATTAGATTACAGCTCTGATAATTAAATATATTTTCTTTTATCATTATCGGATTATTTCACAAAATATATAGTACTAATGACCAAGGAATAGTCAACTTTCTGATTTATTTAAATTCTAATTATTTACAAAAAAGAAGTTGTGAGTATAATGATTACAATAATCCACCGTAGTAAAACATTTTTAAATAAGTTTATTTTGAGATATGCTGAAAAACAAGAAATGAAAATAATTTCATAAGGACG
>CAZXDS010000171.1:0-7203 GCA_964639525.1 uncultured Melioribacteraceae bacterium
CTAAAGAAAGAGTTAAAGCTTTGAAGAATTCAGTACCTCAAAAAGAAGATTATTTTTTCCGAAAACTTGAACCCGGTGATCAAATTAAGATTGAGGGGAAATGTTACGGATGGATTGGCAAAACAGTTATTGTTCCTTAATAAATATTCTATTTAATAAATTTAAGTGATATTATGTTTGATAATTTAAAAAATGATAATGAGATATTTGATATTCTAAAACTTGAAACATCAAGACAGCAAGATTATCTTGAATTAATTGCTTCTGAAAATTTTGTTTCACCTGCAGTTTTGGAAGCAACAGGTTCTTTACTCACAAATAAATATGCTGAAGGATATCCTGCAAAAAGATATTATGGCGGTTGTGAATATGTTGATATGGCAGAAAACCTTGCTCGGGAAAGGTTGAAAGAATTGTTTGGAGCTGAATATGTTAATGTTCAGCCACATAGTGGTTCGCAAGCTAATATGGCTGTCTATATGGCTTTAATAAAACCTGGCGACACAATACTCGGCTTAAGTTTGGACCATGGCGGACATCTTACACATGGTTCGTTTGTGAATTTTTCCGGTAGAATTTATAGGTCTGTGGGTTATTCATTAAATAAAGAAACACAGCAATTAGATTACAATCGGATTGAGGATTTGGCAAAAAAAGAAAATCCTAAAATAATTGTTGCCGGTGCAAGTGCTTATTCCCGTGATTGGGATTATGCTAAATTTCGTGAAATTGCGGATAAAGTCGGTGCTTTTTTAATGACAGATATGGCGCATCCTTCAGGATTAATTGCTAAAGGATTATTAAACAATCCTTTACCTTATTGCGATATAGTAACATCAACAACACATAAAACTTTACGCGGTCCGAGAGGCGGTGTTATTTTAATTGGGAAAGATTCCGAAAACAGACTCGGAATTAAAACTCCTAAAGGCGATAGAACAAAAATGATGTCTGAATTAATTGACAGCAGCGTTATGCCGGGAATACAAGGCGGCCCGTTAATGCACGTAATTATGGCGAAGGCGGTAGCATTTGGAGAAGCACTTCAAGATTCCTTCAAAGAATATGCCGAACAAGTAATAAAAAATGCAAAAGTTTTATCCGATACACTAATTTCTCATGAATATAAAATTATTTCAGGAGGAACGGATAATCATTTAATGCTTGTCGATTTAACAAATAAAGGAATTAGCGGCAAAAAAGCTGAAAGAATTCTAGGACTATCAGGAATAACAGTTAATAAAAATATGATTCCTTATGATGAAAAAAGTCCTTTTGTTACGAGCGGAATAAGAGTTGGAACTCCTGCCGCAACAACTCGTGGTATGAAAGAATCTGAAATGAAATTGATTGGTGAGTTTATTAACAAAGCCGTTGAAAATTGTGATAACGAAGATGTGCTTGCTTCTATTAAAAATGAGGTAGGGGAATTATGTTCAAAATTTCCACTTTATCCAAATATGAAATTATAAGAAGCTGCATTGGATTCTAACAAAACAAATTTAATTGGAGAAGAAGAAAACTCCGTAACAGAAATGTCATTCCTCGACCATCTTGAGGAACTACGATGGCGGATTATATATTCCTTAATAGGTCTTATAATTGGAACTGTAATTGCATGGATTTTTATAGATTTTTTTGTTGAAAAGGTTCTATTGGTTCCGGCTGTTAAAGCAAATCTCACACTTCAAAATTTAAGACCATTTGGTCAGTTATTTATGTATCTGCAAATAGCTTTTATAATAGGCGGAATTATTAGTATTCCGAATATCTTTTATCAATTTTGGAAGTTCCTTTCTCCGGCACTTAAACAAAAAGAAAAAAAATACGTTACGCTTATAGTAACATCCGCAACATTTTGTTTCTTAACGGGATTAGTTTTCGGTTATTTTGTAATGATTCCTATGACTTTGAAATTTGCCGAACAATTTGGAACACAAACAATTGAAAATAATATTGCAATTAAGGAATATTTATCAATTGTAATTAGTATTTTGATAGGTGCGGGAGTTGTTTTTGAGCTTCCTGTTTTATCATTTATTTTGTCAAGAATAGGTATCTTATCTCCAAAATTAATGCGAAAATATTGGAGACATGCGATTGTAACAATTCTTTTTCTTGCTGCAATTTTAACTCCCGGAACTGATCCGGTTTCTCAAATATTTTTAGCCGTACCTTTGGTATTATTATATGAAATAAGTATATTCGTTTCTAAATTATCATATAAAAAATCTTGAAAAAGTTGAATCTCTCAGAAATCAGCAATCCAATCCGTAAAGAATTATCCGATTTTTCAAATCATTTTAATCAATCCATGAAATCCGATGTTTTCCTTGTGGATATGGTTGCCAAATACATCTTAAAGCAAAAAGGGAAAAGAGTTCGTCCGTTGTTAGTATTGCTTTCAGGAAAGCTTTGCGGCGGAATTAATAACAGATCTTTTCGCGGAGCTACGCTTGTTGAAATGCTGCATACTGCTACATTGGTTCACGACGATGTTGTAGATAGTGCAGAAAAAAGGAGAGGGTTCCCTTCCATTAATGCTGTTTGGAAAAATAAAGTTGCCGTTCTAATGGGAGATTATCTTTTATCGAAAGGCTTGATGCTTGCAGTTGACGGTGAAGATTATGATTTTTTAAGAACAATCACTAATACTGTTAAAAGAATGTCCGAAGGAGAACTGCTTCAAATAGGGAAGACAAAAAAATTAGATATTGACGAAGCAACTTATTACCGAATAATTTCAGATAAAACCGCGTCATTGCTTTCTACTTGCTGCGAAATAGGAGCGCGTGGGAGCACAAATAATGAAGAAAAAATTATTGCGATGCGAAATTTTGGCGAAAATATCGGAATTGCTTTCCAAATAAGAGACGATATTCTCGACTATATCGGTACAAGTTCAATTCTGGGAAAACCACTCGGTGGTGATATTAAAGAAAAAAAAATAACACTGCCTCTTATTTATTCATTTGCTCAAGCTGAAAAAAATGAGATTATTAAGATAATAAAACTCGTTAAAAAAAGTCGTAAAACGGGTAAAGTAAACGATGTTATAAATTTTGTGCATAAGTATGATGGGATTTCTTATGCGGAAAAATCAGCAGAAAAATATGCGAAAAAAGCTAAAAATTATTTAAACATCTTCGAAAATTCCGAGGCAAAACAATCTTTAATATCACTCGTTGATTTTGTAACTGAAAGAAAAAGTTGATTGTTCCGATTCAATACTTCAGCTTATCCCACTGAACAAAGCACTATCATTTCAACCTCATGCGGAATTATTTGCGATACAACAATTCTGCAAAACCTCAGCAACCCAGCGCCAAAATTAAAACCAATATCAGTATCAACTTACAACATCAAATAAAAATCGTAAAACCGACTTTCCTCAAAGAGTTCTGCGAACAGTCGGTTTATTTTTCAATGTTTTAAGACATTTGACTTTCTCTTACCGCTTTTCTAAGTTTTTTCCATATCTACAAAGGAGCAAACCGTCCGCCGGACCCTGCGAGGAAGGTTTTCCGCCGCGGCGGACTACTATAAAAATTTAATATTGAAAGCTGCATTCTGAATCGATAAAAAAAATGTGTAATTAAGTTTCATACGCTATAATTATAAATTTAGGATTATCTATTCTGTCCACAATTTTAAGTTCAAATTTTAAAATAGAATAATATGATAAATAGTCTTTTTTTATTTTGATTTTATTATGAAATTATTATTTTTGTTAATCAGAATTTAGATAAAGAATAATTATTCTGAATTATTAACTCTTCACAAATAAATTTATTCAATAGTGGCATTTGAAAATTATAATTGATGGATACAAAAATTAATTTATGAAAAAGTCCGTTCTTGATTATACTCTTAAAATCAGAGTACCGATAACATTGTTTGTAGCCGCACTTGCTTTTATAGTTGCTTTCTATGGAGGGCGAGAAGAAAGAGACGGAGTGGGCTATCATCCCGACCAGCCGATACAATATTCACACAAATTACATGCCGGTGAAATGGGTATTGACTGCCAGTATTGTCATGTTGGCGTTACAAAAGGCAGACACGCATTATTGCCTTCTGTAAATATTTGTATGAACTGCCATACAGTTGCTCGCAAGGATAAACCTGAAATAATTAAACTGCGTGATTATTACGATTCCGGCAGACCTTTACAATGGAAACGAGTTCATAAAGTTCCGGAGTTTGCGTACTTTAATCACAGTGTACATGTAAATACAGGAATTGATTGTGAAACTTGTCATGGCAATGTTAGAGAAATGACAACCGTACAGCAAATGAAATCGTTTACCATGACAGCTTGTTTGGATTGTCATCGGAATCCTAAAAATTATGTCTCCTATTTAAAAGATATAAAACAAGGACCGCGTTACTGTGCGGCTTGCCACAGGTAGGAATTTAGAAGATGAAAAAATTTAATAGCAAAAGTAGAAGACAATTTTTCAAATTAACGAGTATCGGTATTTTAGGATATAGTGTGATGTCTTTAGTTCCATTTAAGATATTTAAAAAATTTCAACCGAAAAAATTAAGAAAAGTAAAAATTAATTCAAATGCTGTAAAGCGTAAATAATTTTAATTGTAATTAGAAATTGATAATGAATAAAGATTCCAAAGAAAATATTGAAAATAAGAATTTCTCCTTGAAAGAAAACCATGAATTTATGGATGGTGTTAAGGACGAATTTGATCCGCGAAATATGAAAGGATTGTCTCGTAGGAATTTCCTTGCTCTACTAACGGCATCGTCTGCATTTGCTGCTGTTTCTTGTTCCGATTATCATGATCAGGGAGAACTCGTTCCTTACACTAACAGACCTGTTGATGCGTTACCCGGTAAACCGGTATTTTACGCTTCAACTTGTACAGCGTGTGAAAATGCTTGCGGTTTGTTGATTAAAACAAGGGAAGGCAGACCAATTAAATTGGATGGTAATCCTGATCACCCGATTAGTAAAGGGAAAATTTGTTCTGTTGGTCAGGCGAGTATTCTTAATCTGTACGATCCTGAAAGATTAAGAACGCCTATAAAAGGTAAGCGGAAAACTAATTGGAGAATTGCCGATGCTGAAATTATTCCCGCCCTTTCGAATGCAGCCGCCAATGGCAAAGAAATTGCAATTGTTGCAAATACAATTAATTCGCCTACTGCAAAAAAAGTTTTAACAGATTTTCAAAAAAAATATTCTACGGCAAAAGTATATTCGTATAATTTGTTCGATGATAATAATAGAAAATCAGCTTGGAAAAAATCATACCCGAATACACCGCAGCCTGCTATTGATATTTCAAAAGCGAATGTAATACTTACACTCGAAAGTGATTTACTCGGTAGGGAAGGGGACACAATTGAGAATACTCGACAGTTTGCTTCTCGCAGAGATGTTGTTGTAAGTTCTGATTTTAATCGACTGTACTCTGCCGAAGGTGGAATGAGTTTAACCGGAATGAATGCCGATTATAGAATGCGGGTTCGTCCTGATGCGCAATTTGAATTTGTTATGTCTTTGCTGAATGAAATTGTAAATAAAAAATTTGCTGCCGGTGGAAAACTTGACTCCAAGTTGAAATCAATGTTGAGCAAATATGATTTAACTTCTTTTCAGAAAAAACATGGTTTGAACGGAAAACAAATCAACTATGTTTTGGATGATTTAATTAGCAACAAAGGAATGTCCTTTGTTTATGCGGGTAATACACTTCCGGAAAATGTTCATATTGCTGTTAATTTATTAAATGATGTTTTGGAAAATTATTCGATTTATGATTTTACTTCTTCCTATGTTGGAAATGAAATAAATGAATTTGAAAAAATTGGCGAGTTGACTACTAATTTGAATAAAGGGAATGTCGGAGTTCTTATTCATTATGATTCGGATCCTGTTTACCATTTACCTGCCGAAACAAATTATTTATCTGCAATGAAAAAAGCGGACATGGTAATTTCACTATCGGAAGCAAAAAATGATTCTTCGCGAGATGCTGATTATACTTTGCCTATCAGCCATAATTTGGAATCGTGGGGCGACTCTTTTGTGCGGCATAATATTTACAGTTTACAGCAGCCTGTTATTGATCCGCTGTATCAATCGCGTCAAAAGGAAGCAATAATTCTTAATTGGAGCAACGGCGAGAATGCAAAATATTCAGAAGATATTTATCATAAATATTTAATGGCTTCTTTTAAGAAAAATGTTTACGATAAAAAATCTGTGCCCGTAAATTTTAAGGAATATTGGTATAATTCATTAGAACTTGGTTTTGCAGAATTAGATTTTGAATTTAAGAATAAACTTAATTTTAACGCTGAAACTTTTAAGTCCGTTCAACAGACAAAAAGCAGCAATAATTTTGTTGTCAAATTAAGTCCGAGTTATTTTGTCGGAGATGGCAAACATGCAAATAACGGCTGGCTGCAGGAGTTACCTCATCCGGTAACCAAAGTTACTTGGGATAATTTTGCAGCAATTGCTCCTATGACTGCTGAAAAATTAAATGTAGAAAATAATGACTTGATTGAAGTAAAAGCAAACAACCAAACGATAAAACTTCCGGTAATGATTCAGCCCGGAACGGCTGAAAATTTTATTGATGTTGAACTCGGTTATGGAAGAAAAATTATTGGCGATGTTGGTGCGGAACACGGTTCTAATGCAAATATTCTTCAATCAAATAATTCCAAGTATTCACGATGGATTTCTGAGGCGGAAATTAAAGTGGATAAGAATTTTGGAGTTTATGAATTAGCTTCAACTCAGCAGCATCACTCTCTAACAGAAGAATTCGTTAAAGACCTTCATCTTAAAAGAAAAATTATTCAAGAAGGAACTTTAGAAGAATACAGAAATAATCCGAATTTTATTCAAGACGAAAAAGAAGAAATATTCAGTATCACAAGCGAGCATGAATATAACGGCAACAAATGGGCTATGGCAATTGACTTGAACAAATGTACAAATTGTGCTGTTTGTGTTTCTTCGTGTAATGTGGAAAATAATGTTCCTGTTGTTGGAAAAGAACAAGTTTCAAAAGGTAGGGAAATGCAGTGGCTGCGTATCGACCGATATTATTCCGGCACAAATGAAGCTCCTATTGTAAGCGGGCAGCCGATGTTATGCCAGCAATGTGATAATGCACCGTGCGAAAATGTTTGTCCTGTAAACGCTACAAATCACAGCCCTGACG
>CAZXDS010000172.1:0-7064 GCA_964639525.1 uncultured Melioribacteraceae bacterium
GACGTGA
The DNA here is from genome assembly GCA_964639525.1 of uncultured Melioribacteraceae bacterium. Classification (GTDB taxonomy): domain Bacteria; phylum Bacteroidota; class Ignavibacteria; order Ignavibacteriales; family Melioribacteraceae; genus CAZXDS01. Next base: position 8 of record CAZXDS010000172.1, read on the forward strand.
ACCGCTGCGGTGTTCCTCTGATTGAAATAGTTAGTGAGCCTGATATGAGAACACCGGAAGAAGCACATCTTTATTTAAATAAAATTAAACAACTTGTAACATACTTGGGTATTTGCGATGGAAATATGGAAGAAGGCTCACTTCGCTGCGATGCCAATATTTCGTTGCGATTAATGGGCGAAACAAAACTTGGTACGAGAACGGAAATTAAAAATATGAATTCATTCAGAAATGTTGAGCGTGCTTTGCAATTTGAAATTGCACGGCAAACTGAATTGCTTGATAACGGCGGAGAAGTTGTTCAGCAGACTCTACTTTGGGATGCAGATAAAAACGAAGCTTTCTCAATGCGAGGCAAAGAAGAAGCACACGATTACCGGTATTTCCCTGACCCCGATTTAATGCCTGTTGAATTGAGCGATACTTGGCTAAATAAAATAAAAACATCTTTACCCGAACTCCCTGAGAAGCGAAAACAAAGATTTAATGATGATTTTGGTTTACCTTTGTATGATGCCGAAATTTTAACCTCCGAACGCTCTCTTGCTGATTATTACGAGTCTATTCTCAAAGTAACAAATGATTACAAGTCCGCAAGCAACTGGGTGATGGGTGACATTTTAAAAGTATTAAAAGAAAACAAGTTAGAAATTCAAAATTTTCCAATTGCACCGGAATATATTGGACAATTAATTAATCTGATAAACAAAAAAATAATTAGTAATAATATTGCCAAAGACGTTTTTCCCGAAATGTTCAAAACAGGTAAGTCGCCCGAAATAATTGTACAAGAAAAGAATTTAATACAGATTACAGACACAGCGGAAATAGAAAAAATAATTAAAAGCATTGTGTCGGCAAATCCAAAACAAGTAGAAGATTTTAAATCCGGCAAGGAAAAAGTTATCGGATTTTTTGTTGGGTTGGTAATGCGTGAAACTAAAGGGAAAGCAAATCCGCAGATAGTAAATGAACTACTGCGAAAACATTTAAGTGCATAATTATTTGTTCTACAGCAATAAACTCATTTTAATTTATTTGTTTCCGTACGAATCATTTTGCGAAAACTTTTTTGCTTAATTTTCAAAAATTGAAGTTTGTTTGTGTTCATAGAAACATCAGCTACTTGATAAGCGTCCGTTACTTTTTCTATTTTTACAGGTGATAAAAAAGATTTATCTAATTTAGCTTCTTCACAAAGAATTTTTCCCATTTCATAACGCGAAACTTTATCTTTGCCTCCCAAATTCAAAGTAACTTTCGATACGTCTAATTTTATCAATTCCGAAATAGTTTTAGCAGCCTCACAAAAAGAAATAGGTGTTCGAAATTGATTTGTAAACAATGAAACGGTTTTTCTATTTTTTAATCTATTATACATTTTATTAAAATGATTATCTCTGTAATACTTGCCTATTCCAAACATTAAGGACATTCTTAAAATTAAATAATTAGAAAATGCTTCACGAATTTTAACTTCACCCATAAGTTTTGTTTCGGCATAGAGAGAAATTGGAACGAGTTTTGAATCTTCAGTCAACATTGTTCCGCGATAGCCGGCATAAACCAAATCGGTTGAGGTATAGATTAATTTGCTCGAATGCTTTTTACAGAGTTCAGCAATTTTCTGCGTGGCATTTACATTTACATCGTAAACAATTCTATGATTCATTTTATCTGCAATTGCCGGATTAGGTACTGCGGCAGTATGTACAACTACATCCGGCTTAAATTCATCAAATAAATTTTCTAAATTATCACTATTTGTAATGTTTATTTTTTTAGAATTGAAATTTCTACAATTTCCAATATTTGAATTGTAAACCGATAATATTTGATTGTCAATTGATAGAATATTATTTAATTCACTTCCAAGTGAACCGCTTCCGCCGGTGATAAGAATTTTCAATTTTAACTCTGCAAATTAGGAATAGTCTGTCGTTTCAAAAGTATAATAATATTTTAGAAAAATTTCATTCTCCTGTGTAAATTCGTGGAACACGAGTGTTGATGTTTGTTAAAATTTCATAGGGAATTGTTCCCGCCCATTCTGCAAGGTCTTCACAAGTAATTGAGTTAGTGCCGCCATCACCGATTAAAATAATTTCATCATTATTGTAGGCGGAATCATTTTCAATATTAGCTACAATTTGGTCCATCGAAATGGTTCCGATAATGTTATATTTTTTGTCGTTGAGCAAAACTTTCGCCTTGCCGGACATGCTTCGCAAATAGCCGTCTCCGTATCCAACAGGAGCAGTAACTGCCCGTATGTTGTGTTCTGTTTTCCAAGTAGAGCCGTAGCCTACAGGATGATGCGGCTTTATAACTTTGAAATAAACAACACGTGATTTCCATGCCAGCGTTGGTTTTACGCCAATTACGTTTTTTATTTTTAATGAAGGCATCACTCCGAAAAGACTTATTCCGGGTCTTACCATATCCAAATTAGCTTCGGGAAATTGAAGAATTGCACCGGAGTTTGAAATATGGCGGATTGGAGTTTCAATTGAGCGACTATCATAAAATTTTAATACTTCGAGAAATCTTTCAAACTGCAATTTAGTGTAATAGAGATTATTGGAATCCGAATTTGCAAAGTGAGAATAGATTCCTTCAAATTTAATATTTTTACATTTTAAGGTGTAATCTAAAAATTTTTCCGAATTGTAATAATGGACACCTATTCTTTCCATTCCGGTGTCAATCTTTAAATGGACTTCTGCAATCTTGTTCATTGTTTGTGCTGCAGAATCAATAGACTGAAGTTTTTCAATTGAAGAAGCGGTTAGCGTTAAATTATTTTTAATAAACAACGGAATTTGATTTCCGAGTATTCCGCCGAGAACAAGAATTGGCATTTTAATTCCCTGTTCGCGTAATAGTAGTCCTTCCTCCAAAACTGCAACCCCGAGATAATCAGCACCGAGACCTTCCATAAACTTTGCAATGCGAATCAATCCATGTCCATAAGCATTTGCCTTTAATATTACCATTATTTTTGCCGGTGCAGAATGTTTTTTAATGGCAAAATAATTTTCCTTCAGTTGCTGTAAATCAATTTCCACGTGAGTCGGACGCAGTACTTCACTTGTGCTTATTAATGGATTATTGTCAATGATTTGTTTATTCATAAAGATTGCTTAACGACATGAATTTTGTGAAATTTATTTTGCTCAATGAATATGGAATCAAATTATAAAAATGTTTTGATATTTTACCGATTATTACAAACCTAAATTTTTTATATTAAAATAATATCTCGCACCAAATCCCGCATCAAAGTCCAAACCGGTTGAAGGCAACAGCCTAAATGAAGGAGCAGCTTCTGCAAAAATTTCTATCGGTTGATTTTTTAAATATAACGAAGCTCCAATAACTCCGCGTATTCCGGTGCTTCCTTTTTCTCCGGATTTAAATCTCATCCTAAGTCCAAAACCATAGTAAACCGGTACAACAATTTGTGCTTCAATTATTGAATAGTTGTGAAAAAGATAATCACAGTGGAAAGACAATCTAGAAGCACTTTCTATAAAGTCCCAACCAAGTGCCGCATCAACTGCGTTGGTTTTATCAATCCAATATTTACCGCTTATTCCTGTTGGCGAGCCGAAAATAATTCCGGCACCAATTCCTTTATCCTGTGCAAATAAATTTGAAGCGGATACTAAGATAAAAAACATCAATAAAATAATTTTTTTCATATTTCGTCGACTATTTCAATATAGATAATTATAAAGTCTTTCATCATTTTAATAAAATAAAAATTATACTTAAATAAAGAAATTAAAAGCAGAAAATATTAGAATAATTTTTGATTATAACTTAATTAAAAAAAGAGAAAAAAGGGCTCAAAAGTTTTAATTATAAGTAGATTAATTATTAACTTTTTCTTTTGAAATAAAATTTATTGGTCAAATGGAAAACGAAATAACATTAGAGCAAAAAATAAACGATCTTTCCACCAACTTTAATTACGGACTTAAAAGAACCGTAATTATTTTATCGGCAGGGCACGGTAAACGCATAAAGTCCAGTACCTCAAAAATGCTGCATCAAATATGGGGAAAAGCAACTGTTGAACGTGTTTACAATGCCTGTGTATCAGGATTATCGAATTTCAATTCCCGAATTGTTGTCGGCATTAAAGCTTTAGAGGTAATGGAATTGTTCGGCAAAAAAGGATACAATTCATTTGCATATCAAGCTGAACAAAAAGGGACCGGACACGCAGTTCAAATAGGGTTAAGAGATATAGATGCAGAAAAGTATGACGGAACGGTTCTTGTTCTTCCCGGAGATATGGGATTGATTGATTCTGAAACTATTAAAATGTTTGTTGAGAAATTTGAAAATTCTAATTCCGATATGATGGTTTTAACCGGACTTTATGAAGGCGAGTTTGAGAAAAACAGCTACGGAAGAATTATCCGCGTTCCAAAAACAGATGCTGAAGGGAACAGTTCCGGCGATGATTTTGAGAAAGTAATTGAAATAATTGAGCACAAGGATATTTTCATTCTTAATGAAAATGAAACTCACGATGTAAATTTCAACAACAGGAAATATTCGTTTGCAAAAAAAGAGCTGCTTGAAAACAACGAATTTAACTCCGGAGTTTTTGCTTTCGATTTCAAAAATCTCCATAAATTAATTTTTCAAATCAATAGCAATAATGCACAGGGAGAAGTTTATTTAACCGATATGATTTCTCTTTTTAACAAAAACAACTTGACTGTTGGTGCGGTTAGTCCGGCAAAACAATATGTTATAATGGGCTTCAACGATAAAACTGTTCTAAAGCAAATGAACTCAATTGCACGAAAGTTAGTCTATGACAGACTTAAAAATATTGTTGAAATTGTTGACCCTGAGGATTTTTATATTTCAGATAATGTTGTTGAACAAATTTTGGAAGCAGACAAAAACGGAACTCTTTTGGATATGTTTGTTGGTAAAGGCGTTTATCTTGGTGAGCATGTAAAAATAAATACGAACTTAACTTTGATGCGTGATGTGTGTGTAAATGGAAATGTAGTATTTGGTGAAAATGTTACGGTAATGGAAAATGCCCATATATCTTGTTACGAAGGACAAAAATTAATAATTGGCGATAGTTCGGAAATATTTTGGGGTAATATTATCAAGGGGAATACGGTAATTGGCAGTAACTGCAAAATTGAATCGAGTGTAAATATGACCGGAAGCGATGAGTTTCCTTTGTGCATCGGAAATAATGTTATAGTTAAAGGAACCAGTTATATTTTCGGGAGTTCAATTGATAATAATATTTTTATTGAGCATTCTGTTCTTGTAAAAAAGGAAATTAAAAATAATACAGAGGGCAAAAATTCTGTTATAAAGATAAGATACGTTTTTCCAAAACCGCAAGGTGAAGAATTTATTGAAACGATTATTTAAAATTAAAAGACAATGCAAAAAAGCATTGTCTTAATAAAAATTAAAAACTAAATTAAATTTATTTGTCAGTAGTAGCAGTAAGTTTATTATAATAGCGAGTAACTGCCGATTTTTTACGAGCTCCGGTATTTTTGTGAAGCCTGCCTTTGCTGATAGTTTTATCAATAAATGAAACTACTTCTTTGTGAATTTTTTCAGCTTGTTTTTTATCTTCAGTACCGTAGAATTTTTTTATCAAAGTATTTAATTTTGAACGTGTTGCTTGATTTCGAATGCGTTTCCTTTCGTTAGATCTAATTCTTTTTTTCGCAGATAAATGATGCGCCATCTTTTTCCTTACATATTAAATTATTAATGAACAACAAAAATAGCATAATTTGTTTTTGATGTCAAACTTATTGCGTTCTGTTGCAAGCAAATTTATTACAAGTGTTTTTCGCAAAACATTGGTTTTTCTCCGTTCATCCAAATTTGTATAGATTCTATAAATTTTTCAGCGTTTTTTTTGGAATGAATATATTTTTAAGTTACTTTTAAATTATACGATGGTTCTAATAATAAACTCTTAATATGAAAAAATGCATCTTCCGCTTAAAATATTTATTGGCGATATTATTTGTAATTTTATTATCCTCTTGTAATAACAATTCAAAAAATAACAGCGATTATAAATTAGTATTTAACAATACACTTAAACCTGGTTTTGTATTAACATTTGATGATGCTTATGTCGATGATTGGTTTAAAATAAAAGACTTATTAAAAAAATATAATGTCAAAGCTACTTTTTTTATATCTGGATTTAGTAATTTGGATGCGGAAGAAATTTCCAAATTAAAAATTCTACAAAAGAATGGACATGAAATAGGCAGCCATTCAGTGAGTCATTTAAATGCTGTTAATTTTATTGCCAATAAAAACATAAACAAATATTTAGATACTGATATTTTACCTGAATTAAAAGTGATGAGAAAGCATGGATTTCACGTAACCTCATTTTCATATCCTTACGGCGCAAACAGCAAATCAATTGATGCTTCATTATTAAAATACTTCAGCCAATTACGTGATGTTTCTGAATCCCAAAGACATTTTTATTCTATGTTTTTTAAAAGTGTTAACGAACTTGATGAAATTTATTTTGGGCACAATAGCTCAAGGGTTGTGTCGGCTTTGGGGATAGATAACAATTTTAATATTACGATTGATGAAATAAAAAAGGGATTTGAAAGAGCAAAGAAAAACAATGAAATAATTATATTTTACGCTCATAGACCGGTAAAAAAAATTAGATCCGCATATCAAATTAGTTATATATACTTAGAAAGTATTTTTAAAGCAGCAGATAAAATCGGGTTAACTTCATACCGATTTAATAATTTGTCAGATATGTATAATCCAAAATAATTATGAAATCCGGATAATTGGGAAGCATAAAAAATTTCACTTATCTCGGGGAAAGCGGTTGTCAAAATACTTTATAAAATTGAGCTTTTGTAATGTAAGAGTTATTAATTTGAATAATACTCTACTTTAACGATTTGGTAAAGATTGAGTCCATTCTGAAAAGTAATATTTTCATGGTTCTACCCTAATTGTTGTGGAATAGTTAAGTTTGTAATAAAAAGGGATAAAA
>CAZXDS010000173.1:0-6995 GCA_964639525.1 uncultured Melioribacteraceae bacterium
TTCAATTTTTGTTTCACTCAATTTTGCTTACCAAAAAACAGTTAGTTAGATTTGCAGATTAAAATGAATGCACTTAAAATAACATATAATTTTCTTAAAAAAGTACTCGCTTTTCCGATAATATTCTTAGTGCGATTTTACCAAATGGTTGTTTCTCCGTTGTTTCCATCTTCGTGCAGATATACACCGACTTGCTCACAATACACTGTTGAAGCACTGCAAAAATACGGAATATTCAAAGGCGGCTGGCTTGGAATAAAACGAATTGTAAGTTGTAATCCTTGGGGCGGACACGGACACGATCCTGTTCCGTAGTTCCGATTTATTTTAATAATTTTGATTTAATTGGAATGGTTATGAACAGAAAAGAGTTAGCAAAGTCTATTTTTGAAACATCTCATATAACGGGAAAATTTTTACTTCGGTCAGGGCAAACTTCTACCGAATATTTTGATAAGTATTTATTCGAATCTCAGCCAATTTTGCTAAAAGCAATTGCTGAGCAAATGGAAAAGATTGTACCGGAAAATACTGAAATACTCGCCGGCTTGGAGATGGGAGGAATTCCTCTTTCAACAGCTCTTTCATTCCGCACAAATAAGCCGAGTATTTTTGTTCGTAAAACCGCAAAAGAATACGGTACTATGAAGCTTGCCGAAGGCACTGCATTTGCCGGTAAAAATGTAACAATTATTGAAGATGTTGTTACAACCGGCGGACAAATAATTAAAAGTGCTGCCGAATTACGTAAACTTGGAGCTGTGATTAAAAACGTAATGTGTGTAATTGTTAGAGACCCTGTAGCATTTGAGAAATTAAAAGAGGCAGGATTAAACTTAATTCCGCTTTTTACTATGGAAGAGTTAAAAGAAGTTGTGTAACACAATTTTATCTAATATTCTTTTGCAATAAAATCTTATTCTCAATTAAATCTTTAATTTTAGAAAATGGGATGAGTAATTGTGTGGTTCCCATTGAGTGCGGAGCAATTTCATAATCATCGTAAAAAAACAAAATTCCGGTTTTTACAATTCCCCAATTATCATTCAAGGTAAATTTATTATCCTTAAACCAATATCCTGATTTGTTTAAACCAGCACTTATTGTTAACCTTTTTTGTTTCCGAAACTCTGCTTCGGCAATTTTCAAAAGTTTTTTTTCAAAACCTGGCTTAAACAGATTTTTCAATGTGGGCTGAGATACTGTAGTAAAGTTGTATGTCTTAAAATTTGTGAAACTATTCGGATGTGCCCCGCCTGTAAAAAACAAGCCGGAAACTTTTACGGTAACAAAACTTTTGTTGAGAAATATTATCGAGTCATAAACACTAATTTCCCAGCCTATTTGGTAATCCGGAAAATCTTTTAAAAAGGATTTATATTCTCCGAAAAAATTAGCTGCTACAGTATCCTCAATGGACTCTTGAACAGTATTTGGATTATAATCTTTTACACGAGAAAAGACAGCATTTTTAATTCTGCTGTTGATGAAAATTTGGAGACCCTCATTTTTTGAATTGCTAATTGTTTGTAAATTAATTGTTAGTTTGGCACACAAATCAGAGTCGTTGCTGCAATAGGATTTTGAAAAATTGTGCTCAACAATTTTCACTTTTTCATTATCTGAATTACTGCACGCAGTAACCGCAATAAAAATAAATACTCCCGATAGTATTCTAAAAAAATATTTCATTGTTAAATATTTTAATATAAAATTATTTTTTAATCTTCCGGATTGTATGTTAATTCAACTTTTACGTGAAAATCAGCACCGCTGAAAAGTGTATATTTTACTTCACCGATATTGCAGCGATAATCTTCACCGACTAACTTTGTAAACGCTTCAGAAATTGCATTTTCCAGAGCACCAATGCTAACTGATTTTAGCTTATTTTGCAAAAGTTTATCAACATCAATTGTTTTTTCATTTTCTGCCATTTTAATACCTTTATTAAATTTTGAAACTCAATTTTTTAGACGTTAATACTTTGTTTAAGTTCTTGAAAAACGAAAGTTTACTTAATCATTTTCTAATCAACGAAAGCAATTCTTCTGTTTTTTCTTCCATTAATTTTATATTGCCTTTGCTCTCAACATTCAATCTAAGCAGTGGTTCGGTATTGCTCATTCTTACATTAAATCTCCAAGTATCATATTCAACACTCAGTCCGTCAAGAAAATCATGTTCGCCGTCTGAATATTTTTCTTTCAATTCATCAAGCTTTGCTTTGCCGTTTTCTACAGTACTGTTTATTTCACCCGAACAAGGATAATTTGAAATCATTTCGCCTACAAGTTCGGATAATTTTTTGTTTTCTTCCGACATCAATTGCATAACCAATAAAAACGGAACCATTCCGCTATCGGAATATGAATTTTCACGGAAATAATGATGTGCAGACATTTCGCCGCCGTAAACCGCATTTACTTCTCTCATTTTTTCTTTGATAAATGCGTGTCCGCTTTTTGAAACAACCGCTTCTCCGCCGGCTTTATTAACAATATCAATTGTATTCCAAATCAGACGAGGGTCGTGAACAATTTTTTCACCGGGATGTGAGCTTAAAATTGATTTTGCAAGCAATCCCACAATATAATAGCCCTCGATAAAATTACCTGATTGGTCAAAGAAAAAACAGCGGTCGTAATCACCGTCCCAAGCTACTCCAAGGTCGGCACCTGATTTTTTAATCGCATCAATTGTTGCTTGTCGGTTTTCAGGCAAAAGGGGATTGGGAACACCGTTTGGGAAAGCAGCATCGGGTTCGTGGAAAACTTTTACCATTTCAACGGGAAGAAATTTTTCTATTTTATCAAGTGCCGGACCGACACAGCCGTTGCCGGCATTTACCACAACTTTAAGCGGTTTTATATTATCGGATTTATAAAATATTTTCAGATTATCAATAAATTCATCCATAATATCTACATTGTGAACAGTTCCTTTTTGTTCACTTAATTCACCCAAATTTCCGCTCAAAATCATTTGTTCAATATCACTTAAACCGGAACCGTAGCCCATTGGTTTTGAGTCTCGTTTTACAAATTTTAGTCCGTTATATTCAGGCGGGTTGTGGCTTGCAGTAATCATGATGCCGCCGTCAGCGTCAAAATAAGGAGTTCCATAATAAATCATTTCGGTTCCACAAAGTCCTAAATCGTAAACATCGGCTCCTGCGTCAATTAACCCGTCTGCTAATGCTTTAGATAATTCAGGAGACGACTTACGTACATCTCTTCCAATTACAACTTTTTTGCAACTCAAGTATTTCGCGAAAGTTCTTCCTATTTTATAAGCCAACTCGCTATTAAGTTGCGATGGAACTTTCCCTCTTATGTCGTAAGCTTTAAAACCCTCAATATTTGCCATAAAAATCCTCTGTTAAATTCAGTTAAAAAATATTCTTTTAACAAAGATAATAAAAAATTACGAACACGGATTTAGTGAATTTAGTTTGCTTCGGAATACTTAAAATTGCAAATATACTTTTGAAATTAAATCCTTTAACAAAAAACAGAAAAATTTTTGCATAGATTTATTCTGAATTTGATTGTAACTTTCAATATAAATTTATTAGGAGGTTGCTATTCGAACTAAAATTACTTTTTCTAATCATTTTGCCAAATGTAATAACTTAAATTGTAATTCAATTTTCCCCATAACACCATTGGATTCGCTGGACGAGGAGGGATTTTTTTGTCCCAAATGCCGAATTGATATGGCTACGAAACACATTATTCAATGTAAAACATGCTTATCCGTAATCGGGTTTATGAATCCATTCATTAACGAAGAGCCTTTGGTTTTTTATGTCGAAAAATGCTCACATTGCAGCGGAACATCTGAGGATGAAAAACGTCTAATTCCAAGCTTTTTTCCGGAAGCATTTATATAAGTAAAGCTACGGAAAATTTTCAATTCAATAATTTTGATAAACTATTAAAGGAGTAACTTGAATGAAAAATTCAAAGATTATTTTTATACTAGTATTCTTTTTATCAACACTTTCTATTTTTGCTCAGCAAAAAGCGAACATGTTTCTAAGTACAAATTTGGATACTGTTAAGGCACAAAGGTTTGATACCGGGAAAATGTGGACTTTTGAAGACGCACCGGTTGAATATTTCAAACTTGCTTACGGATTTGAACCATCTCAAGAATGGTTGGAAGATGTTAGACTTTCATCACTTAAATTTGCCTCTTGGTGTTCTGCTTCATTTGTTTCCGAAGATGGACTAATTATGACAAACCACCATTGTGTTGATTTTGTAAGCAGTCGTATTCAAAAAGAAGGTGAAGATATTGCTAAAAATGGTTTTTATGCCGATTCACTTTCAAAGGAAAGAAAAATGCCGGGAGTTTTTGTTGATCAGTTGGTTTTAATCAAGGATGTTACCGATGAAATCAATGATGCAGTTAATTCGGAGGAAACCGATTCGGCAAAATTGAAGGCGAAAAAAGATAAGATTGATGATCTTGTAGGACAATATTCTGAAGATACCGGCTTAAAAGTAAAAGTAGTTTCACTATACAGCGGTGCAAAATATTCGCTTTACGGATACAAACGTTATACCGATATTAGAGCTGTTTACATCAATGAAAGTGAAATGGGATTATACGGCGGCGACCCTGATAATTTTACTTATCCTCGATATAATCCGGATTTTGCATTTGCCCGTGCTTATGATGAAAACGGAGAACCGCTGCATACCGATCATTTTTTCAAATGGAGTGCAAACGGACCGAAGGAAAATGAACCTTTGTTTGTTGTAGGAAATCCGGGAAGAACCGAGCGTTTGAAAACTGTTTCTCAATTGGAATATGCTCGAGATTTTTCAAGCAAGAATGCTTCTTTTATTCTTAATGGATTGCATGATATTTACCAAGAGATGATGAATGAATATCCGGATAGATTTAAAGAATTTGAGAGTATGTTTTTCTTTACGGGCAACTCCGCAAAGGTTTACAAATATGTTCATAAGGGATTAATTGATCCTGTGTTTATGGCACGGAAAAAAGATTTTGAGAAAAAATTCAAAGCCGCGGTTAATGCAAACCCTGAGTTGAAAGCAAAGTACGGACAAGTATGGGATGGGATTGAAAGTACGGTAAATGAAATGCGCAAAATTGGTCATCAAGTTTCTGCTTATGCAATCAGTCCAAGGTCAAGTTCCGAATATTTTATTATTGCAAATAATTTGGTTAAGTTGGCAAAACAGTTGCAGTTGCCTGAAAAAGATAGAAACCCCTCTTACCAAGCCGATGCCTTGGAAGAAACAATGAGTGGAATCTTCCCTGATTCAATTGACACACCACTTGAAATGAAAAAACTAAAATTACAGCTCGGGTATATTCAAATGAATCTTGGGGATGACAATGAACTTGTTAAAATGCTTCTTAACGGAAAGTCAATTGACGAAGCTGCTAAATATTTAAGTGAAAACTCTGTTGTGTTTGATAAAGATAAAGCAATGGATTTAATTGCTGAAGGTGCCGCCGGCATTTTGGGAAGTACTGATCCTATAGTTTCATTTATTGCCAAAACTGTTGACAAGGTAAAGGAATATCGTACCGAACAAAAGGAAATTCGTAAAACCGAGGAAACACTTTCATACCAACTCGGCAAAGCTTTGTTTGCAGTTTATGGAACTTCAATTCCTCCGGATGCAACTTTTACGCTTAGATTAAGTGATGGAATGATGCAGAGTTATCAATACAACGGAACAGAAGCTCCAACACACACAACTTTTTACGGATTGTACAACAGATATTATTCACATGGGAAAAAATATCCTTGGGATTTGCCGGAAAGATGGTTGCATCCAAAAGAACCGATATCTTTGGACACTCCGTTGAATTTTATCAGTACTTGCGATATCATAGGCGGTAACTCCGGCAGTGCCGTAATTAACAAAAATGCTGAAGTTGTCGGTGTTGCATTTGATGGAAATATTGAAAGCATTCCGGGAAACTTTATTTATACAACTGAAGCAAACAGGACGGTTTCTGTTGCATCACAAGGTATTTTAGAAATTTTGAATAAAGTTGCCGGTGCAAAACGAATTGCTGCAGAATTAGTAGATGGTAAGATTCCTGAAAAATATGCACAGCATTCCGTGAATAAAAATTAATTCCTTTTATTCTTCTTAATGCATAATAACCGAAATAGCTCGGTTATTATGCATTGCGTATATTAGAAAGTTAGTGGTTATTGAAAAAAAAAGACTTCGGCAAAAATAAAAGTTAGATTATCTTTGTGACAAGGATTTTAAAATGAATAAAATAGACAAAAGTATAAATTTAGATTTCTATAACAGAATTGCTGAACTTTTAAGAAATGCCCGAAAGACTGTTGTCCAAGCCGTCAATAAAACAATGGTTTATACCTATTTCGAAATAGGTAGAACAATTGTTGAAGAAGAGCAAAAGGGCAAATCCCGTGCAGAATATGGTAAACAAATCATTAAAGATTTATCTCAAAAACTTACTCGTGAATTTGGAAAAGGTTTTTCTACAAGAAACCTCGAACAAATGAGAAAATTTTATCTTATTTATGGTAAACAAATTGAAAATAAGGGCAATACAAAAACGCAAACACTGTCTGCGAAATTGAAAATGACAAGTATAAAAACACCTGATTTTAAATTAAGTTGGTCTCATTACTTGTTTTTAATGGGATTAGATAATATAGAAGAAAGAACATTTTACGAAATAGAAGCGTATAACAACAATTGGAGTTTAAGGGAGTTACGCAGACAATTTGACACCGCTTTATACCAAAGATTGGTTCTAAGTCTAGATAAAAAAGGAGTGAAAGAGTTATCACAAAAAGGGGCAAAATTAGAAAAACCAGAAGATGCTGTAAAAGACCCTTATGTTCTTGAATTTCTTGGTTTGCCGGAAGATAAGAAATATTCTGAAACTGAATTGGAACAAAAACTAATAGACAAATTAGAACATTTTCTTCTTGAATTGGGTAAAGGTTTTGCATTTAT
>CAZXDS010000174.1:0-3262 GCA_964639525.1 uncultured Melioribacteraceae bacterium
ATTATCACAATTAATAATGACAGAATTAAACTTATTATTTGTCCTTCAAGAATAAGCTGAGTAAATATTAAAGCCTTATATCCTGAACCTGCATAATTAAGGGTTACACCGAGTTTGTTAAAATCGTTTTTGAATTTATCAATTTCGGATAGAGCGGAGTTAATTGCTTTCGAGTTATCGCTTTTTAACTGGAAAGTAATATTTGCTTTTGTGTATTGTTCGTTAACAACTTTCCATAAATTGTCAGGATCGCCTGACATTTCGTAAAGAAGAAGATATTGTGCAACTAAGTTTTCTGAATTTGGAATTGTGTTGTACGCTTCTTTATCGGCGTGCATAACTTTGTTCATTCTTTTTAAGTAGTCTGCAAGCGAAAATGTGTTGCCCACAACTTGTAAATCTCCATCTACGGTTTTTTGCATTTTATCTACAAGTTTAAGTATTGCGGGATTCTTAAATGCATCTTTATTATTGCTGTCTAAAATTAAATTTAGCGTTGAAGTTCCGCCGAAATGTTCGTTAATAAATTTATCGGTTAAAACAATATCGCTGTCTTTTTCAAATTTGTCGAGGAAACTTGAGTTAATCCAAACTTTGGTAATTCCAACAATAGAAATAATAACAATTATAACCGTTGCAATAAATGTGGAATATTTATGTTTGATTACAAATTCGGCAATTCCGTATGCAACTTGGTCGTTCTGCTCATCGCTGCCTTTATTTTTTTTCTCTTTAAATTTTGGTAAACCAAATACCATTATGCCTGCCGGAATAAGAACTAAGGAGAAAAGCATTGCAACCATTACACCGAAAGCCGTGAAAATACCGAAATACTTAATCGGGTAAACTTGTGATGTAAGCAGCGAAATAAAACCGACTGCAGTGGTAACCGAAGTCATAACTACCGGTGACCACATATTTTTAATCATGTTTTTTACAGCGTCAATTTTTGTAGTATCGGGATGTTTTCGCATGTAAAGATGCAGATGACTGTACAGATGAATTCCGTCGGCAACGCCAATGGCAATAAGCATAACGGGAATCATTGTCGAAACGGCATAAATTGGGATGTTGACTGCAGCCATTAATCCGAATGCCCAAATTGTACTGAAAAATACAACCATCAAAGTTAATATTGTACTTTTAACACTTCTTAAAGTAAGATAAAGTACAAGTGCAATTACTAAAAGAACTATCGGCACCATTTTTTTCATATCAGCCGGGCCAAGCAATGCCATAGTTCCTTCTACAATCGGGCGACCCGCTACATAAATTTTGTTGTTTTTTGTTTCTAATTTTTTTGCTGTTGATAATATTTTCTGATAAAATTGCTGCGTAAAAACATTGTCGTTTATTCCTGCAATAACTACGGTAACGGTTTCATCCGTTGAAACCAGTCTGCCGAAAATCATTTCGTTCGATTCGACTCTTTGTTTTAATTGTTTGAGTTTCTCTTTTGTTTTCGGAACCTTTTTGAAAAATGCTTTTACGTCCATTCCGTCTTCGGTGCCTACAATATTATCGGCGGTATAAAGTGAGGTAACGTCTGCTTTTTCAATTTCCTTGAATTTTTGAAGTTCTTTTGTAAGTTTTTTTACAATACTTAAAGTTTCGTAATTGTAAACTCCATTTTTATTTTCAACGGCAATAATAATTCCGTCTTGAATATTAAACCATTTTTCAGCCTTATCGCTATAAATAAATGCGGGATGATCTTCGGGCATGTATTTATCGAGATTTGTTTCCATTCGTGTGTTTTCCTTCATCGGAAAAATAAACAGAACGGTTATTACGAGAATTGCTCCTAAAACGAGATAGGGAACTTTCAGCAGTTTATTTAACATCTTTTCCATTTAATTACTCTTATTTTTGTTTGAATTATTCTTAATTAATTTTGGGAAACGTTCTGCAGCATATTTTGAATGGCAGTTCATGCAGGCATTTAGCATTTCGCCATATATTTTTGTGCTTTTATTTGGTTTGTTAACCTTTAACGTTTCAGAAAGTTTTTTTGCTTTTTTGTGAAATGCTTTATCCATTTGTATAAAACCAACAGGTAAAAATGATTTTAATTCTTTGAGTTCGTTTCTACTAAGTTTTGATTTTAGAATAAAACTATTGTGAATATTTAAGGCAATTTTAGACGCTTTTGTAGTTTCTCCCTTTGCAATTAAACTAACAAGCGATTGCATTGCGCTATCTATATGCACCATTTCCTGAATTAGAAGCAGTTTGTATTTTGCGGGAATATCAATTTTACCGGTAGCACGAAGTCGTTTTCCGGTTTGCGGAAAAACGTCCGTTAAACTAATCAGCATTACCGCTAATATAATGTATATTGTTTTTTTCATCGTAACCTCATTAAGTTAGTTAATGTTCACTACTTTATATTGTAGAATAAAACTCACATAAAAAGTGAGCATTGTTAATATTATTTTTTTAGTAATTTGTCCAACTCAGCCAATAAATTTTCACCTTCTTTTAAGATGTTAAAGTTGTTATTGTTAAGTTCCCATTTTTTTACAAGAAACCGCAACGAACCGATGATAAGCACCGCAATATATTTTTTATCAACATCATTTCGTAATTCACCGTTTTTTTGTCCTTCGTCAATAAGCGTAAGTAATATATTCTCATTCATGTTAAGAATTTCAAGAATTTTTTTGGACAGTACTTTTTCATTCTTAAAAATTTCTTCTGCAAATATTACTGCAACAAGCGAAGGTGTTTCGGCAAATTTGGTATAATAACCAATTAATAATTTATGAATTTTATACCACGAACTGCCGCTGTCGTTCTGAATAGCTTTTGTTGTTTTAAGAACCATATTTTTAAAATTATCGAGAAGATGAATTAAAATATCCGCTTTGCTTTCAAAGTGCCTGTAAATTGCCGGTTCGGAAATATGAATTTCTTTCGAAAGATTTTTTATCGTTAGTCCTTGAATACCTTTTTCGGATATCAAGTTTATTGATGCCGTAATTATTTCTTCTTGTCTTTGTGTCATTCTAAATGTTATAGTTAGTTAATATTCACTAACCAAAGATATGTTTTTTTTGCCGGTTTGTCAAATAAAAAAAATTACCGTCTCAATTTCCTCAAAACAACAAAGCATTGCAGTCGATTTTTCTCTACGAATAATAGAGAAAAGTCCAAAAAACAAAAGCATTGCCGGTTGACTTCAGTCAACAGATAAGAGAGAAAACTCCAAAAACAGCAAAAGCATTACCGTTGACTTCAGTCAACAGATAAGAGAGAAAAC
>CAZXDS010000174.1:3362-6968 GCA_964639525.1 uncultured Melioribacteraceae bacterium
CCAAAAACAGCAAAAGCATTACCGTTGACTTCAGTCAACAGATAAGAGAGAAAACTCCAAAAACAGCAAAAGCATTACCGTTGACTTCAGTCAACAGATAAGAGAGAAAACCCTAAAAACAGCAAAAGCATTACCGTTGACTTCAGTCAACGGATTGCGGGAAAACCCCTACCCACACGGGCTTTCAGCCCAAAAGAAAAACACTACAGTTTGTAAAATGTGGCTGAAGCCCAAGTTATATTTAAATACTTAAACCGTTGCATAAATGCAACGGAAATGAATAAATCAGTTCCAATTTTCTTAAAAAACAGCAAAAGCATTGCCGGTTGATTTCAGTCAACAGATAAGAGAGAAAACCCTAAAAACAGCAAAAGCATTACCGTTGACTTCAGTCAACAGATTGCTGGAAAACCCCACAAACCCCTAAGCTTAAGCCCAAAAAAAACGCTGTAGTTTTTAAATGTGGCTAAAGCCGTGTGCTGCTTTAAATTGTTCACCCGTTGCATAAATGCAACGGAAATGTTTGTCTTGCGATTTTCTCGTTTTGTCATATCGAGGCAAATGTTTTTCTTGCCGAGATATCCCCATCGGTGTTTTGAATGCAACGGAAATTGAACAAATTGTACAGTTTAGCGAATACGGCTTTGCAATAACAAAACGCAAAAACACCGTAGGTGTGAAATTATTGTAAAAAAGGAAAACAAAAGTAAAGGGAAAAAAACACCGTAGGTGTGACATTATTAAAAACTCTACTTCCGTACAGATGTAAGTTGAAATAAGCGTGCAGCTTGCAAATACGTAACTCATTTGTAAAGAGAAGGGACTTTTGATGACTTCAAAATCTAATGGAAATTTATTTTCAAAGTAAAACGAACCTTCCGCACAGGGTCCGGTGGACGGTTTGTTTAAATTTATGGCGAAAACCAATCAGCGCAAATTTTATATTGAGAACACACACTTAAGCCGACTCGAAAGTCGGCTTTACCGTTTATCTGTTTTATAAATCGAATGAAAATAAAAAATATCACCGGTTCTTTCGTGATTTGTAAATCTGTACACCAACCAACCCGCCGATAATTCCGAAAATGGAATTGGAAAGAAAATTGTTAACTATAATGGAAATGGCATAAAAAAGCGAAAACCCTGTTTTTGTAATATCATTAACCATTCCCTGCATCATATTTGTTATTTGCTGTTTCATAGCAGCATCAATCGGGAAATCGGCAATAAATTTCTGCATTTGCCCAAATGTAGAAACCAAATCGTTTGAATGAGCGATGTAAGTTATTAGAATATCAAATGTTGTTCCAAACAATGCTGCAAAGATACCGGTCATTAAACCGATTACAACGCCTTTGCTCATCAGCAGATTTTCATCTTCGCCGTTTGCCTTCTGATCAAGAAAAACCGCAAACACTGCTGCAGCGGGTAAAAGCAGACAGCAAGCAAAATTTTTTAATAGCGGAACCGTGGTTAAAACACCGGCAGCAAAACCGGTTACAATGGAAGGTAAAAGTTTTTTCATCTATTTCTTGGTTTTAATTTCGTAATATAATTTTTTTAAAGCATCGTAAAAATAAATAAATCCGACTGAACCTAAAAGAAGTCCGGTAATTAAAGCAATTGTTTTTGAGTATGGGTAAACTCCAATTGAATACAGCAAAACATCCAATGCCATTGGAATTCCGGCAAAAATAAAATATTTAATTTTAGGTTCGGTAATATTTACAATAAAAATAAAAATTGCCGCCGAAATTAAAAATCCGAAATAAATTCCGGTACATCGGGCACAAACAAGTGTTGAATAACCGTTTATTGTAATCAGTTTGTGCGGATTTTGATGGCAGACAAGAGAATAGAATTTATCTAAAAACGGCAAAGCATAAGCAGCGTTGTTAAAAACGGGGATAATAAATTCAATTAAAAATCCGGCACACCAGATAATTATAAGGGAAAAAAGAATAATTTTTTGAAAAAATTTTAAATTAAAATTCGGCAGGTTTGTCATTAAAGGTAATCTATTTTAAAGTATAAATCATTATGTTTTTTGAAGTAAGAACATATATTTTATTTTGAAAAACAGCAACTTCTTTAATAATTAAACTTGTAGAATTTATTTCTTCGGGAATAAATTTTATGAACTTTGGATCCGGTTTAGATAAATCAGTGTATTCAATAACAGAATTATTGTTTACAGTTAAGTAATAAAAAGTAATGTTAATATTATCGGGTGCGAACCCGGGGTTTAATTTCAGCAAACCCGTACCGTATTGGTCGTAAATAAAAATTTGATTATTATTTATAACAAATACTTTCCCGTCAGGAGAAATTGCCAGAGCTTTCGGTTCGGAAAGAGTGTATTGTCCGGCATCGGTGTATCCGATATCAAGTAAATAGTTCCCATTCAAGTCATATTTTAAAACACGGTTATTATCAGAGTCGAGTATAAAATAGTCTCCCTGGTTTGAAATTCCAAAACCGTTAGGATATGCAAATGATTGATTGCTTTCGAGATTTTCATTTGAAAAGGCTGATATGAAATTCATAAATTTATCAAAAACTTGAATCCGGTCATTGTTTTTATCGGCAACGTATATTCTTAACGTACTGGCATAAACATCAACAGGATCATCGAAGGAAGCTTTGTCCCAACCAAAACCGCCGATAGAATGAATTACATTGCCGAGAGTGTCGCATTCAATCAATTCGTTTTCTCGTGAATCAACAACATAAATACTTCCGTTTGGGTTGAGGGAAAAGGAAACAGCATTCTTAAAAGAGGCAATAGACTTAACAAACGTCTGTCCATATACTGCCGATGCTAAAATCAATATTCCTGTTATGATCTTAAGTTTCATAAAATAAATATATGAATATGCGAGATTACAAAAAAGGTAAAAAGTTCAAAAATTTTCTAATTATTCATTGCCGCGGCGAATTAATTATCCTATGATTTATAGAGCAACGTATTTTGCTTATTAGTATATTTCTCAATAAAATTTATTAAAAAATGAAAATAAATAATAAAATATTCATGCTGTTAACATTTGCTATTCTATTTGGATTAAATCAAATAAACTATTCACAAGCGAAAGAAACTACAATTGATTCTCTCATAACGCAAACAGATAATCTTCAAGATTCAATTAGCAGTAAAAATATTGAATTAGAAAAACTTAAACGAAAAATAAAATTATTGGAAGGTGAAAATTCTTTCACTTTTTCAAATAGAGATAAATGGAGGAAGTTGGAAAGGTATATGTCGATTAAGGAAGTTGAACATCTTTTGGGCGAACCAACTTCAATAGACGAGTCCGCCAGTTCCACACGATATTGGTACGGCAACGGATTTATCAATTTTAATGCTTTCAAAAAAGTTAGTGATTGGTCTGAACCGAGAAAAAATAGAATTGAAATAATAGAGCACTGAGAAAATTATAATTGATTTTAGAATGCGACTTCCATATTTTTGAACTCTTAAATATTGTCCCGTGGTGTAATTGGCAACACGTCTGATTCTGGTTCAGAAGAGTCCGGGTTCGACCCCTGGCGGGACAACAAAGTTTTATCTCTCTCTCTCACTTCTTTAAGAATATGACAAAATTT
>CAZXDS010000175.1:0-6961 GCA_964639525.1 uncultured Melioribacteraceae bacterium
CTTTCATTGCGGAAAATTCCATCAACAATAATTATGTGAAATTTACTTTCCATTTTAGTTATTTCTCGGCTGTAAATTTCCGGTTCTGTTTCGCTGCTGAGAATAACTTCGGCATTTTTCGGAAGCATCTGTTTTACTTTTTCGTACCATTCCTTGTTGTGTTCAACTGCAGTAATTGAGTTCACTTTTTTCGCATACCAAATTGTAGAATTTCCGCTGCCGTATTCAAATAAATTAAATTCGGGTTTTAAACGCGGTTCAATAAATGATAGAAAAGAATATGTGTTCCATGGAATTGGATTTCCATTTTTATCAACTGATTCTTTTGTTCTATAACTTCTGAACCATCCATAATCTTTAACGGCACTATTTACATAAAGCTGTATTCCTCCTGCCAAATCCAATCTGTTCAAAACAGATCTAAAAAAATCCCTTATCGGTTTTTTATTTCTCATTATTTTTCCGCTCTCTCCAAATTCCAAAAATTAGTAGGATAATTGCACCGCTGCTGAGTGTTAAAGACAAATACTTTGAAACCGTAAACGAAACAGGAGCAAAAATAAATGCAATTTTATGCTCTCCTTTAGGAACAATAATTCCGCGAAATGCATGGTCTGTCCTGTAAATTTCAGTTTCGTTACCGTCAACATAAGCCTTCCAGCCATTAGGGTAATATGTATCGCTCATAACGAGAAAATTATTTCCCGAAGCGTGAACATCGGCAGTAATTTTTGTTTCTCTATAATTTATATTTGTTATTGATGCTGTGCTGTCTGGCGAGTCAGACTTAACTTTATCACCTTCCAAATAAGCAATGTTTTTCGGATTAAAAGAATTAGCTTTGACGGCATTCAAAATATCAATCGTATTTTTTTGTTCCACTTTATTTACTAGAAAAAGACGCGGAAGAACTGTTTGGTTTTCATAAATAAATGTGGATTTGGTTTGCTTCAGCAAAGTTAAATTCGGCATTGGAACAGCCTTATCCGCAATAATATATTTCACATTTGCCAAATTCCACAATGTTGGGTTAACCGGTCCTACAATGTCAATATAATCTTGATAAGCCCGCGGTTTGATGGCAGAATATCCGTAAAAATCATTCATTAAAAAATGGGCATTAAAATTTGAGTTACTATTAAACGAGCCGAGCGAACCATCCTGCTTAATATTTAAGATTCTGAACGGCTCTTTATCTTTTCGTGCTTTTATAAATGAAATGTAATCAGGGGTTGTAAAAAGTGATTTCATGTCGGTTTGATTGTTATATGTTGCCGCTCTGTTATCAACTTTGAATAAGTCGAACAGCGTAAAACCGGCAAGAAGAATTATTAGTAAATCCCGACTCAACATTGATTTTAAGTAACCTATAATTAACCAGGATGCTACAGATAAAAGAGCAAGCACAGTTACCAAATCGGAATGAAATAATGATGTTACAACTTGAGAAATATCAAACCCGTATTTATTGTAATATGATACCATTTGTCCGCCTTTCTGCGAAGATACAAATCTCGAAGTAAAAGAGCTTTCAAAAATGCCGGGCAATACGACTGATATTATCAGCAATGCTGTGAAAGTATATGCAGAATAGAGAAGAAACTTTTTCAGTTTTTCATTGCTGTCATTTTTTAAATCAATAATTCTTTTTAATCCAAATGCTGCAAGTATCGGGAAAGATATTTGAACTAAAATTAAAATCATTGAAGGCACGCGGAATTTATCGAAAAACGGAAAATAATAAAACATCAAATTATAAACAGGCGGAAAAGTTCTACCGAAAGAAATCAATAAAGAAATTAGAATTAAAATCGTCAAATATTTAACAAACGAATTTTCCCACATTGTAAACATTGCGAAAAGTCCGAGAAAGAAAATTAAAATTCCCATATACATAGCCACATCAACAAAAGGCATTTGCCCAAAGTAAGTGTTGAGCCCTATTTCCTGTCCGCGTGTTTCTTGCCCTTTGTATTTTATTTTACCAAAACCATAATATGAAGGAATAACAAATGTTGAAATTTCTTCGGGTGAAAATGACCAGTTTGTAGCATATTGATAAAAATCAGATTCTGATTTTTGAGGATTTTTCCCTGTCGTTTTATCAAGTATGCTTTCGGTTCCTCTTGTTGAATAAGGATTCCAATTGTATATCTGTGTAAAATTATCTGCTTGAATTAGCAAAGCAATCAAAAGTGCTGCGGCAAAAGTGCCCGCTGATTTAAGTATTTGGTTGCGTGCAAAAGCATTTTTTTTTGAAATCGCAGAAATAAAATAAAAAACAAAATAAATGGCGCTAGCAAAAAGAGCATAAAATATTATCTGCACGTGCCAGCTTTGAATTAATAAGTGAGCTACTATTATTAAAATAGCAAAATTCCGTAATGAGATTTTTTTTTGAAATTTTAACAACAGCAAAAACAATAATGGAATAAAAGCCAGCGAAGCAAGTTTGGTAACGTGCCCGATAAACAGAAACAACACAATTCCTGTGCTAAATGAAGTCGCAAGTCCGCCGAAGAAACCAAGTAATCTATTTTTTGTTAAAAAACTTATTAATAAAAAACTATTAAAAGTAAGCAATATCAAATAGAAACTCCACATAACATATTCGGCAGAAAACGGAGCACTAAAAGTATCACGCACCGCACGAATTCCGACGTATATTAAATTGAACCATTTGTAATCTACAGCAAGAGCATAAGCCGGCATTCCGCCAAAAATATACGGATACCAAAGGGTGTAGCCATCTCGCGGTGCGTGAACAACATTTTCCAAGGAATGACTTGTAACAATATCCGGCGACTGAAAAGTTTTTCCGCCAAAGTACATTGGTGAAAAATAGATTAAGAATATTAGCAAAATTATTCCGAACAAAGCAATAGTCTGATATTTTTCGGGTACAATGTTGTTTATATTAAATCTATTAAAAATAGATTCCTCTGTTTTTTTATTCTTAACCGCTTTTTTATTTTTGGGCATTTATCCCTCTAAATGATAAGATTATTTTTTTATAATACTTTTGCAATTTAATTAATCAGATGTTAATTCTTCAATGCCGAGCACAAAATTTTCCCATGAATATTTTTCTTTTTTGTTTCGAACATTTCGTGAAAATTCCATGTCTTTTTGTTCACTGAAAAACTTAAAAACAGCATCAGCCAAAGCTGACGGATTATTTTTTTCAACAACATAACCGGTTTTCCCGTTTTCTATTTCTTCGCCCAAACCGCCCACATCAGTTGCAATTATTGGTTTTTCAAAATTATTTGCTATCTGGAAAATTCCACTCTGCGTTGCTTCTTTGTATGGCAGCACAACAACATCGGAGGCGGAGAAGTAATACTTGACTTCTTCATTTGGAATAAAATCAGAAAATATTTTCACATTATTTTTAATATTTAACGTTTCAATTAAATCAAGATATTTTTTCTTGTTATCGTAAAATTCACCGGCAATAATCAGTTGTAAGTCCATTTTTTCTTTCAACATTGAAACGACTTTTAATAGAATATCTACACCTTTATATTTCCTGATAAACCCGAAAAAAAGAAGTGTGGGTTTGGCGGATAATTGCAAATGTTTTAGTGCATTCTCTCTAACAACGCCTGTTCCAAAATTTGAATAAATCGGGTGAAACAATAATTTTTGTTCGGCACTTGGTTTCATTAGTTGAAGATCGGTTTCAACGGATTTAGACATTGTAATAAAATAATCCGCCGTATTAAAAAAATATTTTGTTAAAGCTTTGTCTCCGGGCTTGGCATCGTGGGAAATTACATTGTGAGCAATTATAAGAATTTTACTTTTTTTGTTTTTTCTAATTTGTTTCGCAACCGTTCCAAAACAAGGACCGAAAAACGGCATCCAAAAATTAAAAATTACTAAGTCGGGTTTTTCGTTTTTAATTCTTTTACCAACTCTTAACCAATTAACAGGATTGATAGAATCCAATAACTCTTCAGTCAGAGGCGCATTCTCTAATAAAGTAGGTTCGTATTGAGTTTTACCCGGGAACAACAAATTAGGATACTGCCGCGAAAATGTAATTACGGAAACTTGATGCTTTTTAACAAGTTCATTATAAAGCATTTGCGTAAAATGTGAAATGCCTCCGCGAAAAGGATAAGCAGCTGAAATTATTACTATTTTCATATTTTTATTCCCGTAATGCAATTGCTTGATATCAACCGAATGTAAAACGTACTGAAATATTTCGACTAAAAGCATTTCGAAAAAACAGGACTTTTTATTGTTTAAAAACGTGTAACTGTTTTATTCCATCGAATATTTCTCACTGTCAAAAATATTTGGAACTAATAAAAATCAATTATCAAATATATAAATATTTTGAGTCGGTTTTGGAATTTTACAAAGTGTCTTTCGGGTTTTAATAAATATAATTTTAAACGAATATTTTTATGAAAGCAGTCATATTTTTTATTTTTCCGGAATATTTTCTTAAGCTTAAAATTTATAGTAATTTTGTTAAAGATACTTTTACTTGAAAAAGGATTGTTATGAAAAAAATAATACTATTGTTCGTCTTGGTTTTCTCTTCATTGTTAATTGCCCAAGTTCCGCGTGTAACATTCCAATATGATGCCGCAGGAATACCGAAATCAAAGATAATTGAAATAAAACATTTAACCGCTCACTTAAAAATTGATCCATACATTCCCCTTGTTGATGCAACAGCGGAATTTAATTTCTATACGTACAAAGCGGGAACGGATTCTTTCTATTTCAGTATTTCAGAATTGAATTTCAGCGAAACAAAAATTAACAACAGTGAAGTCCCTTTTAAGGTTAAAGGGAATAAAATTTGGGTTTATCCTACAGCTAAATTACAGCCGCATAAAAATTATGCAGTGAAATTTTACTACACTGCCCAGCCTACTTCAGGTTTAAATTTTATCGGATGGAATGACCCGCAAAAGATTAAAAGAAAACAAGTTTGGGCTCACCGCCCCAATCATTGGCTTCCGTATCTGCCGGGAAGAATTACAGTGGACATGTTCGTAACTTTTGATAAAAATTACAAAGTATTTTCAAATGGTGTACGTCAATCTGAAATTGACAACGCAGATGGAACAAAAACCTGGCATTACAAAATGTTTAAAAACCATCCGTTTTTTTCAACTGCACTTGTTATCGGGGATTATAAATATAAGTCATTCAAAACAAAACGAGGATTACCATTGGAATATTGGTATTATCCGGACAGAGAAAAGTATTTTGAAACGACTTATCAATACAGCAAAAAAATGTTTGATTTTCTTGAAAATGAAATCGGTGTAAATTATCCTTATGAACTCTATCGTCAGGCACCTGTTGAGGATTATCTTTACGGGGCAATGGAAACAACAACTTCAACAATTTATGCCGACTTTATGTACATTGACCCGCACGCATATTGGATGCGTAATTATATCAATGTAAATGCTCACGAACTCACTCATCAATGGTTTGGAAACTGCATTGCACACCGAACGAACAATGTTTGGCTTACGGAAGGTTTTGCAACTTACTACGCCAAGATTTTTGAGAAGTCAATTTTCGGGGATGATTATTATCAGGTTGAACGAAACAAAGAAAGAAATGCAGCAATAAAAGCAGCGAAGAGGAACAACAATCCTGTAGGTGAAAGCTCCGGCGGAACTGCTCGGTTTTATCAAAAAGGTTCTCTCATTTTGGATATGCTGCGGTACGTTTTGGGAGATGCCGATTTTAAAACCTCAATAAAAAACTACATGACAAAATACAAGTTCGGCTATGCTGAAATAAATGATTTGATTCTGTCAATTTATGAAACAACGGGACAAAGTTTGTATTGGTTTTTTGATGAATGGCTTTATCGAGGCGGAGAACCGAATTATAATGTGCATTACAGTGCTAACAAAAATATGAATGGCAATCAATTTACCCAAGTTTCCGTTGAACAAATTCAAAAAACAAATGACTTGGTTAAATTATTTAAAATGCCGATAGAATTTGAAGTTCACTATACAGACGGAACTTTTGATAAAGTTCAAAAAATGATTGAGAAAAAATATTCGGAGGTCATTATTCCAAACAGACAAAAGAAGAAAATTGCGTTTGTTCTTTTTGATCCGAACAGGCAAATACTTAAAAAGGTTAAATTTAAAAGAAACTATAACGAACTTTCATTGCAGGCACTTAATGCTCCGAATATGATTGACCGTTACGATGCCCTGATTGAATTGCGAAAAACATCTTTTGATAAAAAAGAAAATTTACTTTATCGTATTTATAAGCACGAAAATTTTCATCTTATTAAAAATGAAATAATAGCTCAGTTAAAGAATGATAGCTCGACAAAAACCATAACCCTGCTGAAATCAGCAATTAATGACAAAAACCCGCTTGTTCGTAATGCGGTTTTGAAAAATATTAGTGATGTTCCGGTAAGTCTAAAACTTGATTATGAAAAGCTGCTGGATGATTATTCTTATTCTAATATTGAATTGGCACTTGAAAATTTAATCAACTCCTTTCCGAAAGAAGCAGACAAGTATTTGAACGAAACAAAAAATGATGTCGGTTGGCGAGGCATGAATATTAAAATTAAATGGCTGCAGTTACAGGTTCAACAAGGTCAAAAAAAATATATTAAAAATTTGAAGGATTACACAACGCATAGCTATGAGTTTGAAACAAGGATAAATGCAATTAAATCATTAAAGGCACTAAATTATTTTGATGACGAAACAGCGGGGAATATTATTAAAGCATTTTTTTATTGGAATTACAAACTTGTTCGAGTTGCAAAAGACGCACTGATTTATTTTAATCAGCAGACAATTTATGCAAAGATTATGAAGCGGTACATTAAATCAAACAATTTTGAAAAATCAAAACTTGAAAGATTGAATAAACTTTTATAATGTGCGGTATGAATAAAAAAGAAGAAAACAAAAATATTTCAAAACCGGATTGG
>CAZXDS010000176.1:0-6924 GCA_964639525.1 uncultured Melioribacteraceae bacterium
GTGCGAAATGTACTAACTAACATTCGCCGCTGCGAATTAAGTGTTGGAATGCGAACCCAAAACAAAATATCTCATTAACCAATGTTCGCCGCGGCGAATTATCCGTTGGAATATGAGCTCAAAAACAAAATATCCCTAACCCGTTTCAACGGGTTTTAAGAGTTCACACACAACCTTTTCATCCGATGGATTTTAGCAAAGTAATCCAAACTCCATAGCCAGGTTACTTGTTTTTATTACTTACTATAAACCGGTGAACCGGTTATGGGATTATTCTTGCTTTCCTTATACCAATGGATGAATCCATTGGTTAGTGCTGACAGCCTTTCTTTAATCCAATGGATAATTCGCCGCGGCGAACATTGGTTAGCACAAGCAACATTCTGTAACCATAATATTAGCGGGTTTTAACACGACACACATTGCAACTTTTTCCATAGAGTAAATCCACTTGTTAATATAAACAACTCTCATTAACCAACGGATTTATCCGTTGGTGTTGAATAACCCAACCAACCACCGTAACCAGTTTACTGGTTTTAGCATCCCACTATAAACCGGTGAACCGGTTATGAACATCTTCTCGCATTTCTTTAACCCAATGGATGAATCCATTGGTTAGCGCAGCGAACTTTTCTTTCTCCCAATGGATAATTCGCCGCGGCGAACATTGGTTAGCAAAAACAACTCTCATTAACCAACTGATTCATCCGATTGGATTGATTTTTTTATCGGAATTGTTACAGTAAATTTTGACCCTTTGCCAAGTTCGCTTTCAACATTTATTTTACCTTTTACCTTATCTAATAAACCCTTTACTATCGAAAGTCCCAAACCTGTTCCTTGAATGTGAGCGGTATCCTCGGCTCTGTAAAATTCCTTGAAAATATTTTTTATGTCTTTTTCATGAATCCCGGTTCCCTGATCGCCGACAACAAAAATTAGATTATTTTTTTTCTCGCTTACGTCTAATTCAATATTACCGCCTTTGGGAGAATATTTAATTGCATTCGATATCAAATTTAATAAAATTGTTCTAATAACTTCTTTGTCAAGAAGGTAATTATTTTTAGGGACATTAATAGAATGTACTAATTTATGATTTAGTGTAAACTGCGGTTTTGCTTCACCAATAACCCCATTGATAATATCCGGTAAATTCACAGTCTCAAAATTTAAAGTTTGTTTCCCACTATCTAACCTGCTTACTTTAAGCACATCGTCAAGCATTCCTGTTAATCGGTTTATTGAGCCTCTCATTTGTCCGAATTGTGCTTTCCTTTTATTTACTGTCCAATTATCTCCGAATAGTTCCAACAAGTCAACTGAAGAAAATATTGATGTTAAAGGAGTTCTGAACTCGTGCGAAACAGTGGAAATAAATTGAGTTTTCAGTTTGTTCAAATTTTTCTCATTATTTAGAGCGAGGTTTAGAGCTTTTTCAAGCTTTTTAAGCTTGGTAATATTTCTTGCGGAACCTATAACGGCTACAACATTACCTTTGTTATCAAATTCAGGGACTAACTGTAAATCAAGCCAAGGTTTTTCTTTCTGTTTCATCACAGGCGAAGAAAATTCTATTCTTTTTTCTTTTTTTGTCTTGAAAACTTCGCGGATTGCCTTTTCTTTTAATTCAATTATTTCTTTGGGAAACCCAAGTTCTCTATCTGTTTTTCCTATAAGTTTATCAACCGGTATTCCGGTATTATTTTCAATAATCGGGTTTATATATAAATATCGGAACGACTTATCATATCTTGCAATGATGTCCATAGAATTTTCCGATAATGCTCTGAAAGTTTCCTCTGATTTTTTTAATTCAAAAGTTCTTTCTTGCACAAGTAATTCCAAACTGTCGCGATATTTTTTAACCTCAGCTTCAATGCTTTTCCTTTCGGTAATGTCGGTTTTTATCGCACAATAATTTATTGTATTTCCATTTTTGTCCTTAAGCGGCGTAATAACTGCTTCTTCCCAATATAGTTCACCGTTTTTCTTCTTATTATGAAATTCATCTTTTCAAATTTTACCGTTTGAGATTCTATTCCACATTTTTACATAAAATTCTTTTGATTGTTCGCCGGACTGTAATATACGGGGATTTTGTCCAATTGCTTCTTTTTTTGTGTAGCCGGTAATATTTGTAAAAAATGGATTTACATATTCTATTTTTCCCTCTAAATCTGTAATTACTATCGAAACTCTGCTTTGCTGAACAACTTGAGATAATTTTAATATTTCTAATTCGGATTTTCTACTTTCCGAAACATCTCTTATTAAACCGATGAAGCCCAAAACATTTCCGTTTGTATCTTTTAAATAAAAAACGGAAGTTTCACCAGGGAAAACAGAGCCGTCTTTTCTCCTATAATTCACAGTATAAGAAAAAGGAGTGCTATCATCAAAATGATTTTTTATTACATCACCAAGTTCTGAAAATTGCTTTTCGCTTTCATAAATAAACAGTGTCTTTTTCCCAATAATTTCTTCAATCTTAAATCCGAATTGAGTTTCAAATGCGGAATTACAATTTGTGATTTTTCTATCGGTATCAGAAACAATTATTGAATCACGAATACTGTTAAACAAGGATAAATATCTTAACCGGCTTTCCTTAATTGCCTTTTGCGATTGATAAATTCCTTCGTAATCGCGTGTTACAGAGATAATATGGGGTTCGTTGTTAATTGAAATAACATTAGCAGACATAAGTCCGTGAATAATTGAGCCGTCTTTTTTACGGAACTCAGCCTCTAAATTTGAAACTTCGCCAAATTGTTGCAAACCCTTAATTAGAAGTTCTCTATCATTTGGATTTGCCCAAATATTAATTTCCGCAGAAGTTTTCCCAATTGCGTCTTCTCTTGCATAGCCCGTAATTGCAGTAAATCCTTCATTTATATCAAGATATGCACCGTCTTTGAGGCGATTAATATTAATTGAATCCGGGGAAGTTTGAAATGTTTTTTTAAATTTTTGTTCGCTTTCTCTAAGTTCTTTCTCAATTATTTTATTCTCGGTAATATCTTGATGTGTAACAACTATATTTTGGACTTTCCCCAAATTCCCTATTATCGGATAAATTCGTGTACTCAACCAACGGACTCTTCCTAAACCTTTTGCTTCGGTTTTTCCAGTAGGATTAAAAGAATATTCCGGTACTAACACAGATTCACCTGCATAAGCTCTTTCAACATATTTTATTAAACCCGTCTCTTCAACTTCTTTGCTCTTTAAAATATTAAACTTATTAACAGTAGTTTCACCCGGGAAGCTCCATAATTCTTCATATGCTTTATTAACTGCAATTTGCAGTCCGTCAAGATCATAAATCTCAACAACAAAAGGTGCCTGCTGCATTAGAGACTTAAATTTTTCCTCACTTTGCTTAAGCTCGGAATCAGCTTTTAATCTTAAAATAACTTGAGATATTTGCTTTGAAACAAAATTGAGCAATTCAAAATCATCTGGCGAGTATGCATTTGGATTATTGTAATCTTGAACAACGAGAACACCAAAAACATTTTTTTTTGATTTTAAAGGAATTCCTATCCAAATAGGGGAAGGAATCCCAACTAATGTTGTTTCTCCTTTTTGTTCCATTAATTTAAGTTTCTTTTCATCAACAATAAGTGGTTCTCCGGTTCTTCTCACATAATCTGTTAAACTATTTTCCAAGGAGAAATTTTTAATATTACTAACAGAATCAGTTTCGTCAACAAAATAAGGGAAAGAATAAAGATTATTTTCCTTGTTGTATAATGCAACGAAAAGATTGTTAACTTTTATTAATCCTGAAAGATGCTTGTGAATTTTTTCAATTCCCTTTTTAAGGGAAGTAGTATCGAAAGAGTCTTTTATAATGTTCCGAATTACAGACTGTACTTTATCGGATTTCAACTTATCTTCTTTGGTTTTAGCAAATTCAATAGCGAATGAGATGTCTTTGGTGAGTTCATCCAAGAGATTAATTTCTTCCTTATCAAAGTAATCAATTTCATTTGAATAGAAGGCGAGAATGCCAATGACTTTATCGAAAACGAACAATGGAAAAGACGCTACGGAATTAAACCCGTTTTGTTTAGCTGCACTTTGCCATGGCTTCATTTTTGCGTCAATTAAAATATTATTACTAATAGAAGACTTCCCTGTTTGAATGGCAATTCCGGCAGTACCCTTACTTTTATCTCCCCCATCAAATCGTATATCTAAATTTTCAATATAGTTATCAGTAAAACCCTCAGACGCAACAACATTAACTTTTGAATTAGTCTCCTCAATTATTCCAACCAATGCCATTTGAAAATTTCCAAATTCCACTGCAATGTGGCACAACTCCTTAAAGAGCAAATCGGGATTATCTATTCTCAACAGACTTTTGTTTCCCTTTAATGATAGTAAATACAATCGGTTCATCTTTGCAAGTTGATTTTGCGTTTTTATTCTTTCTGCAATTTCCCAGATAAAGTTGCCGATAACTGAAACAGAGTGAATATCTTCTTGTGAATAATCTGTTTCTTTATTCCCGACACCAAGAACGGATAGAATTTTTCCATCACGAATAATAGGAACTGCAAGTTCTCTTATTACTTCGGGATGACCTTCGGTAAACCCTTTTCGATTTGGAAGAGTAGCATAATTGTTATGAATAACAGGTTCACGTTTACGAATACAGTCCGCCCATACGCCGGCTTTATCTATACTGTAGTGCTGCCCTCCCTCGCCTTCAGCATTGCAGAAAATTGTTTTTGTTGCCGTTGACCAACTTTGAAACGTAACTGAATTTTGATCTTCATCAATAATATGATAGAAGCCCATTTTACTGTCAGTTATTTTTTCTGTTTCATTAAGGGCTTCTTCCAAAAATTCTTCAAGACTATGGTTAACTGAATATTCAATAAGATGCAAACGAGCTGAATTTATTAGTTCATGTCTTCTTTGTTCAGTAATATCGGTAAATATGCAATGTATTTGTTTAAAATTTCCAAATTCATCAAAAGCAACTTTCCCTTCATAGGAAACAACAATATGTTCTCCATCTTTTCTAACCATTGTAAATTGAGCTTGATGAATTTCACCCTCTTCCTTAAATCTCGGGAATCTTTCTTTAACTAACTTTGCTGATTCACGTTCCATGAAATCACCAAATTTTTTGCCAATTACTTCCTCTTTGCTGTATCCAATAGTTTTTTGCCAAGCCGGGTTTACGTCAATAAAGCAGCCATTCACATCCAATGACTGATAGGGAAGAGGTGCATAATCGAACATTATGCGGAATTTTTTTTCGCTTTCTCCCAATTTAATTTCAGCAAGTTTACGTTCGGAAATATTCTTATCGGCGCCTCTATAACCGAGAAAATTTCCGTTGCTATCAAGTATTGGTTTACCGTTGGTTAATACAATTATTTCATTTCCATTTTTAGTTATGAGCGTATTTTCGTAATCAACAAAAGGTTCTTTTTTTGAAAATACTTCAAGGGTTTTATCCTTAAGCTCATCCATTCTATCAGGTTTAAAAAAGTCATAAAAATATTTTTTGCCTACTAATTCATTCGGTTTATAGCCAAGTAATTTCAAACTTACTTCACTCGAATAAGTGTATAAACCATTTTGATCAACTTCCCAAATCCAATCGCCGGTGGCATGAACAACTTGTTGAAACCGTTCTTCGCTTTTGTGTAACGAAAGCCCGGCAAGCTTTTGCTCGGTTATGTCAATCACAGTTCCCTGAACAGCGGTTGAATCTTGGTAAGGGATTATTTTTTCAATCATTTTAACATAAATTTCAGTGCCGTCCATTTTATTATTTTTTATTTCATAAGTGGAAAATTCTTTTTTCTTAGTTTCGAGCGATTCTTTTTCCGTTGTAATTAATTCCCAATCATCATCATGTGTAAATATTTTCGTATGTAATCCGAGCATTTCATTGGGATTTTTATAGCCGTATATTTCAGCCGTCCTTTTATTTACAAATTTGAATATATGATCTTTAACTATATATATACCCGCAAGTGAATTATCTACTACCTCTTTATATTTTACTTCCGCCTCTATTCTTTTATTTTCTACTTGTTGATATATGAAAAGTACTGCTATAATAAAAGCGATGAGAACCATGTCGAGAGGTAAAAGTAATTTGTATTTAGAAAACGATTTACTTAGTGGCGGAGGTTTATATATGGAAATTAATTTGAATAAATGATTCTTGCTGAAAGCAGCAGTAACGTTGTTACCAATAATTTTAGCATCACTTAAATCAATAGTTGCAAAAGTTAATAAACCGGAATCACTTTTGACACTACCGTTTTGGTTTTGTCGTATAACTTTCCAAGCCTTAGGATAATCATTGCTAAATTTTTTGTCTTTTTTATTGGCAAACATAAAACCGAACTCATCTTCACTTTTTAATCCCTTTAAGTAATACCCTGCATTGTTTGTTAGAATAAGTTTGCCAGGCATATCAAGATGCTTTCCTTTAACCAAAAGTTTGGAGATTCTATCGGCAAAATAATTGAGTATAATTATTCCTCTTTTGTTTCCATTATTATCAAAAATAACTTTACCAATTCTTAGCATTGGTTTGCGTGGGTTTTCAATTTTACCGTGCTCAATGTTTAAGTCCAATTTAGAAAAATAGATTTCATCTTTTTTTAACTTAATAATATCACGGAAATAATAGCGGTCAGATTTATTTTGTAATTTATTTTTGGGAACGATGCCCGGTTTGCCGTTGTTATAATTAACTCTAACAACTTCCATTCCCTTGTTATCAATAAATCTCATTTTATCATAAAGATGTTCTTTGATAAGATAATTTAAGTATTCAAGACTGAGATATTTTAAGTTTAATTTTGTGCTGTTTTTAATATAGAATTTCAATTCCAAGTTATTACTTAACATCTTAAGTTCAGCAACAACATTTCG
>CAZXDS010000177.1:0-6915 GCA_964639525.1 uncultured Melioribacteraceae bacterium
TAAATTATACGTTTGTATAATAAGATAATATATGTTATTATTGTAACTACTACCGTTGAAATTACCTAATGCAGTTTATTTAATAGAGCATAAAATTACTATTTGCTGTTGTAGTAAACAGATAGTCATACTTCAATTATTAATTATACGAGAACAAAAAATGAAAAAACTAATATTACTAACTTTAATTATTGTAACCTCTGTTTTGATAAATGCACAAAAATTACCCCAAAATGTGATTGTTAAAGATTCAACAAAGGATGTGAAGAAAAATTTTGTGAAACAGCAACCGAAAAATTTAGCGAAAATAGTTTTTCCAAATAAGAATAAAATTGAAGATGATTCTACAATGTATGCTAAAATTCTTTCGGAAATAAAAAAAATAAAACAAAAAAATACTGCCAATATTACTAAAATTAAATTGTTGAAAAATACTTTATCAATTTGTAAAATAGTAGAATATGACACGGTCGGCAAGCTTTGCCCCCCCCAAAAACTTAAAATTGATAAAATTAGTATTTCTTTTGAAAACGGAATAATAAAAGATATTTATCTTGTAGGAAAAATAGGTGATAAACCTGTTGCTTTTACAAATGAATATTCAATTAAATTACGTACTGCAAATGACTATAGATTTATTAATGCGTCAGGCGAAAATTTTTTGGAATCAAAAATTTCAAATGTATTAAGTTATAAAATAGATGTATCTGATATCTTATTCTTTGCTAGACAACTTCATAATGCCAGTGGTGTGTATGTACCGATTGATACGGTTATAACTCTAAATGCTGGCGAGGAAGATATCTTTGTAGAGCTAAAGCGTAAATCTGTAATTGATAATTTGGATTTCAAAATTTATACAGACGTTACAGGATTTAATACAAACTCAAAGAATGGCAAATTTCAAATTGAATTAAGCTATAATTTGTTTACACAGACATTTGTTAACGGCAACTTTGTTCTCATTGATCATGTTTCTCCATTTTTGCATTTAAGCAGAATTGGTGATAATACAAATATAAAGTTAAGTGCCGATCCTGCTATGCTAATTGATAACAAGTTGGTTGTTAACCAATTTGATTTGGTAAAATATTCTTACTTAAATTCGGGTATTAACGCTAACATTTTTCAATTTAACTATCCGGCATCTTTTCTATCATTAAATTTTATCGGTGGTGTTTATATTACAACAATAGATACAATAATTACAGGAACAGATTTTTTACAAACAGCCTATTTTGATGATATATCTTCTTATTTCATTGGGTTAGAACTTAACTATTTATTATTCGATATTGATAATTTAAGTTTGAGTTTTAAGGGAAACTGGTACTACACAACTCATTACTCAAAGTCTATTGAGATTATAAATAACCTAAAACCGTTTTTTAGCTTTTTAGTTGATTTGAATTATTATCCTAATTCTGAAAATAAAAGTACAGCTTTGTTTTTTAGAAGTCGCTTTTATAAACAAAGTGAAAATGACAACATAAATTTTGAAATAGGCTCCAAATTCCCCTTATCAAAATTATTGGGAACTTTGGGAATATAATTGCCTGAATAAATTTGCTTGAAGTGAGTAATAGCGAATAAAAAGACTCATGATAAAAATTTTGCAACACATAAAAGAGCAAGCCAAAAATTCTGTAAAAGAATGTTTACAATAAACATAGAGATTAAATAAAATGAAAAAACTAATATTACTAACTTTAATTATTGCAACCTCTGTTTTACTTAATGCACAAGTAAAAAAAGAATATTATAAAAGCGGACAATTGAAGGAAGAAGGAAATTATAAAAATGGCAAGAAAGATGGGCAATGGAAAACCTATTATGAAAACGGTCAACTTGGGCAAATTGGGAACTATACAAATGGTGAAATGATTGGCAAAGTAAAAACTTACTATGAGAATGGAAAATTAGAAGGTATTGTTAATCTAATTGCCCCGCAATCCGGGACTTTTAAAGAATATTACAAGAACGGTAAATTAAAATCTGAAGGGGAATATTTAAATGGAGAACTCACCGGTTTTTGTAAAAGAAATAATAAAGATGGAAATTTACTGGAATCGGGGATTTATAAAGCTGGTGAAAAAGTTGGTAACTGGAAAATAAATGAATATTATAAAAACGGGAATCTGAAAGAAGAATCAATACGTTTAGGAAAAAAGAAGAATGGAGATTATAAATCCTATTACGAAAACGGGCAATTAAAGCTTACTGCAATATTTAATAATGGCAAGGGAAATGGCGAGTTCAAATTATATTTTAAGGATGGAACATTACGGAAAGTTGGCACTTCTAAAAATGGTAAATACAAAAGTCTTTATACAGAATATTATAATAATGGTAATGTGAAAAGAAAAGGGAATTACACTTTAGGGAAAAGAAGTGGTGAATGGAGTAAATATTATGAAAATAGCAAAATTGAAAATATAGGCTCATACAAAGTAGTAAATAAAGGCTCCTATTCAATTTCTGAAAAAGACGGTTATTGGAAAGAATACGGGGGAAATGGTAAGCTCAATGAAAAAGGTCGCTATTCTATTGGAAAAAAAGAGGGTCAGTGGGAATACTTTTACAACAAATATGACCGTTATTTTTTGTCTAGAAAGGGAAGCTATGCAAATGGAGAAGAGGAAGGTGAATGGTATTATTACAACCGAGATAATTCTCAACGGAGAATGGAAATTTATCAAAACGGGAATTTAATTGAAACTATAAAGGACGGTAAAGAATTTCTTATGAGAGACGGTTACATAAGTGGTGAAGAGTATTATAAGAATAATCGTCTTATTAAGACAATTAAATATATTGTAGAAAATAATAAGAAAGTTGGTGAGAAAACTTGGGTAAATGGCATTTTAACAAAAACAGATTATTACAAGAAAATATACAAAATCTATGTTAAGAATGAGTTAAGTTATTCTATTGACGTCTTTATTCGGTTATTAAATTCTGATAATGAATGGGAATCAAAGGGTTGGTACACATTCGTATCCGGCGAGGATGCTTATCTTGGAGATACTGAAAACAGCATCGTCTATTATTATGCGGAAAGCAAATATCGGAAATGGAGCGGAACAATTTATAGAAAATTTAAGAACAAAAAGTACGGCATGCTTAAATGGAAGATGAAACACAAAAGCGGTGGGAAAAGAACTCTGGTTTTTAATAAATAAGATTATTCAAAAACAATCAATAAATACAAGGGATAAAACGAGATGAGAAAAAATAATAAAACATATAAAATTGCATTATTTATTATTGCATTTTCTTTTCTATTTGGGAATAAACTTTCAGAGGCAAATGTACACAGTTCATTAATTATTGAAAAAATAAACACTGATTACAGTATCCTTTTTGAAAGCTCAAATAGAATTGTTGGACTAATAAACGAATTTGGCAAAACTTTCAGCAAAGCTACACGTAAAGTAAAATATGCGAGATCGAACTTTGCCAAATCGCAAGTACTATCGATATATATTGGAACACTCATAGATAAAATAAATTCAATTAAAATACACGTACGAAGGTTAAAAAGAGGAGACAAGCGCGCTAACGGACTAAAATATGTGAGTAACAAAATATCTAAAGTTTACAGCAAATTAAAAAAAGCACGAAAGTACAATAATAAAGCTGTGTTTACAAAGAATAGTAGAAAAGAAAGAAAAAATCTATTAAGAGCTTTGGACTATCTTAACAGTGCCCATGATATTCTTTACAGCAATTACCTTATTAAAAAAATTACTAAAATGAATAAATATTATAAATCATTAGCGAATAATAATAGATTCAAATAACAACCGGACACGGAAAAAACAAATGAAATCAATCATAATTTTAACTGCTTTAATATTGTGTTTTTTTACCGCTTGCGGAAAGAATACACAAAATGAAATTAAAACAAATAAAAACATTCCCCAAAAGTATAGGGAATGGAAATCCTTTTATAAAAATGGACAATTAAAAGAAAACGGTAATTTTGTAAATGGAAAAAAGGGTGGAGAATGGAAGTACTTTTTTGAAAACGGGCAATTAAATGTTGTAACACATTATAACAAAGACGGAGACCCTGACGGGGAAAGAAGAGCATATTTTAAAAATGGGAATTTAAGAGAAACAGGCTATTATGTAAATGGAAAGATTGACGGAGAAGTGAAATTTTATTACAGAAACGGAAAGCTGAAAGAAATCGGGCATTTTACCGCAGGCGAAGTTACAGGGGAATGGACTTATCTTGATAAAAATGGTACTATTATAAAAAAGACAGGGAAATAAAACAACAACCCTAAAAGTGAAATAAAATTGCTTTGTTACTATGTTAATTCAATCACCTTAATCGGCTGAGCAATCTTTGTCATTTTATTGTAATTAATAATTTTCATCAAAGCAATACTCGAAAGCTCACTTCCCTTTGGAATTAGCAAAAAACCATGAATATCGCGAACTCCTTCGGCAAGTACCATTCCTGCTTTTAATTCATCTAAATTTTTCATCGACACAATTTGTCCGCTGCTTAAACCGGAAACCTCTGCCAACAATGCACCGAGAATATCGGGATCATATTTGCCGGCGGATTTCTGCATTTCTTTTAACGCTTCATCTTCCGGAAAACCCAATTTCAAAAACGCATTAAAATCATTCAGCACTTTTAAAAGTCTGCCTACAAATGGAATATTTTCACCGACTTTAAAATCCCTTGCACCGGTCTCGCCATCATAGCTGCTGTACTGAAAACTTATTCCCTCTGCAATATTTTCCAACCGCGGGATATTTTTCAGAAGTGCAGCACCAAAATCTGCATGTTTATAATACATTTCTTTTTCTTCGGCTGTAAGCTCAACACCGTTATTTTTCTTTTCTAAAATTTCGTTTGGAATTGTAACAAGCCCAATTTTTGAAAGTAAAACGGCAATTTCAATATCCCAACTAATTGGCTTACCTAATCTTTCTAAAATAGACTTTGCCAAATTTCTTGATTGAGTTGCCTGGCTAAATGCTTCGGGATTTACCGATGATAAAATTTCGATAAGCATTTTTATACTGCCTTTAAGTGTATTATTCAACAATTCTTTTTCGGCAGTAACAAGCTGATATTGCCCGACGGCATCGTAAATGTTTTTCGACATTTGTTCAACCGGACACGGTTTTGAAAGAAAGCGAAAAATATTACCTTCATTTACAGCTTGTGTTGCAGCATTCAAATCGGCATATCCGGTAAGCATTACTCTTACTGTATCCGGGTATAATTCCCTTACTTTTGAAAGAAAATCAATTCCGTTCATTTCAGGCATTTTGTAATCGGAAACCACCACTGCAAAAGGGCCTTTGTCCTGCATTATCCTCAAACCTTCTTTTCCGCTTTCAGCAGCAAACAGCTGAAACTTTGAATGTAGGTTCCGTTTATATCCCGAGAGGATATTCCGCTCATCATCAACAAGCAATACTTTGTGCATTTTATTGCTCCTAAATAATTATTTATTAAACTGCATTAAACAATAATAATTTATGGCAAGGTTACAACAAAATCTGTTCCTCTGCCGATTTCACTTTTAACGTAAACATTTCCTTTATGTTTTTCAACCATTTCTTTAACTAATACTAAACCCAAACCGGTTCCTTTTTCGCCATTTGTTCCAAGCGATGAATGTCGTTTATCTACACTAAAGATGGTTTCAATTTCTTCAGATTTCATTCCAATTCCGGTATCGGAAACAATTATTTTATTGCCACCTTCAAAATTTTGTGCCGATACGGTAACACTTCCGCCGGAAACAGTGAATTTTATAGCATTGGAAATTAAATTCCGAATTATTGTCCGCAGCATATTTTCATCGGCTTTTATTACGGTATTTTCTGGTACTTCATTTACAACTTTAATATTTTTTACTTTGGCGTTTGTGCCTGATAAATCAATTATTTCATCCACTATTTTATTAATTTTTATATTTTTTTTCTCTAATTTCATCTGTCCGGTCTGCATTCTTGCCCAGCTAAGAAGATTTTCTAAAAGTTTAAACTGCGATTGCAGCGACTTTGAAATTATTTCAATCGATTCTTTAATATCTTCAGCGGAAAAAGTCTGCAAATCTTTTTCCAGCATCTCAATTAAACCGAGAGTTGTATTAAACGGGCTTCTTAAATCGTGTGCAATAATTGAAAACAATTTGTCCTTTGTTGCATTAAGTTCTAATAATTCCATCTCTGACTTTTTAAGTCTCTCTTCAATTTTCTTTTTAGTAGTATTATCATGAGCAACAAAAATAACCGAAGTTTCAGAGATATATGAAATTCTTGCGAGCAGCCATAATTTTTTAGAATTAATTTCAAGATCAAAATCAATAACAACAGTATCCTTTTTATCAATACATTCTTTTATAGCATTCATAAAAAAAACTGCTTTCTCTTTATTGAATATTTGATAAAGCGATTTCCCGATTAACTCACTATCCGGGAATGTTAACAAACTATTATTTGTCGGAGCAATTTTTACGCATACACCTTTGTTGTTAAATTCAATAATTAAATCATCCATAGAACCGAAGATAGCCTTCAAGTTCTTTTCGTGCAATCTAATTTTTAACATAGCACTTACAAGCAGCCAAATTAAAATACTTATAATAAAAGCACTCGTGTACAAAATTATATTTATGATCTCGGTTTTGTTGTAGTACTGTGCCCAACCTGTAACCGGCACACTTGCTAATTGCCAATATCCTGTTGGTAAAAGAACATTTACTGTAACAGGATTCTGCTTAAAAATTTCAGCATCACCCCAAAAAACAGGACCGTTTTCCCCTGAACCGCCAGTTCCTCTTAAAGCATATTTATATTTATTATCGGAAGTAATAAAATGTGTTTCACTAAATAGTTTTTTTACAAAGATAACAATATCGGTTACACCCCAAAATT
>CAZXDS010000178.1:0-6848 GCA_964639525.1 uncultured Melioribacteraceae bacterium
ATTTGATGTTTATAAAAATATTGTATCACAAAAGAGACTTAACTTAACAAATCCATCACAGAATGAATTGAGTAAGTCGGCTTGATATTTACATTTCCATTCGCAAAATTGTTTACGCCGGTTTCAACAAGGGCAGTATCAATTCCAAAATTATTGCCCATTGCAATGTCTGTTTCCAACCGGTCGCCAATAATCAAACACTTTTTCAAATCAATATTTAGTCGCTTTCCAATTTCCAAAACAACGTATTTCGAAGGTTTGCCAAAGTGTTTCCCCAATTTACGATGCGTTCTTTTTTCAAGTGCGAGTATTGTGGCTCCGGCATCCCAAATTTCACCGCCGTCAACCGGACAAGTTGCATCAATATTTGCCGCATAAAAACTTGCTCCATTTACAATTGCTTTTGCGGCGATTTCGAGTTTTTCAAAATTGAATGTTCTGTCAAGAGTTATAATAACAAAATTAATTTCATTTGGATTTTTACTATAATTAACTCCGCACGATGCAATCTCTTTTATAAAACTTTCTTCCCCAATTGCGTAAAAATTTTCACCCGAATGATTTTGGGAGATATAATTTTTAACAACCTCTGTGGCATTCACTATTTGGTTTTGTCTAATATTAAAATTATTTTTAGTTAAAAAATCATAATAATCGAAACTTGTTCCGGTTGTTTTATTTGAAACAAAAATCACTTTTTTGCCAAGTGATTGGATGTGATTTATTGCAGCATTGGAACCATCAATAATTTTTTTTCCGCGATAGATTGTTCCATCAAGGTCAAAAATAAAACCTTCGTATTTTTCAAAATTTGTTTTCAATTTTTCCGTATATGTTGTTAAAAATTTAATTCCTTCTGCATTAATGCAAAAGTTTCTTCTATTGAATATGCTTTGTATGAAAGTTCTGTTTCCGCTTTAAGAGTAACAAGTCCTGATTTTAACGGACGTTTTGCCGGTTGTTTTAATTCCTCGGTTTTAATTCGCTTTATTTTTGATTTATCTAAATTAAAATAATCAGCAATTCGCAGAGTAAAATCATATCGATTCAAAAATTCTTTGCCGCCAATGTGATATAAACCAACTTTGTTAAAATTAATAATTGATGAAATTGCCGAAACAAGATTATCAATATATGTCGGATTATTAATTTGGTCATCAACTATTCTTATTTCTTTTCCGTCTTTCAATGAGGTTACAACCCATTTAACAAAATCGTTTCTTCCGTATTTGGCAGGACCGTAAAGAACATTAGGACGAATGATTGTATATTTTCCTCCGGATTTGTGCAGAGTATTTTCACTTGCCAATTTACTTTTTCCGTAATAGCTTATCGGATTTACTCTGTCCGTTTCAGAATACGGACCTGCTTTTCCGTCAAAAACATAATCTGACGAAATATGCACAAGGTAAGCGCCGATTGTCTTGGCATAAAAGGAAATATATTCCGGTCCTGTTACATTTATTTTCCATGCCAATTCTTTTTGGGACTCACATCCGTCCACATTTGTGAATGCTGCCGAGTTAATTATATAGTCAGGATAAAATTCTTTAATTATTTTTTTAACCGATAATTTGTCGGTAATGTCAATAGTTCTATATGCGATTGTCGGGAAAAAGGATTCCGCTTCTACAGAAGAACTTAAAAGCTCAAAGGACGAATCAGCGGAAAAATGTTCTGCCAGACGTTGCCCCAACATTCCGTTGGACCCGATTATGAGCAATCGTTTTTTTAATAAATTATTTGATGAAATCATTCTTTAAATTTAAAAATTTTTGATGTGAATTGTAAGTAGTTGAAATTGAGGCTGCTTTATTTGCAGCTTTCAAAGCAAATACCAAATTTTGAGACTCAATATATGAATAAAAAAAGATTGCCCCAAAAATATCACCGCAGCCTATTTTATTTACGGAATTTACTTTTTCTGCAGAAATAAATATTGATGCCATTTCATTATGCCTTTTGAAAAAAGCACGAACACCGGCATTCCCCTTTGTAACAATTAAAATTTTGGGACCTTTGTTAAGAACAAACCGTGCTCTTTCAAGTTGATTTTTCCCTTCCGAAATTGTGTTTAATTCAAATTCATTTGCCTGAATTATATCAACGGAGGATAACCATTTCTCCAATTTTGGCACTTTACAAAATATCCTTTCCCCGTTATTATTAGATTCTTTAGAAAGAGCGTGAACAT
Source organism: uncultured Melioribacteraceae bacterium (assembly GCA_964639525.1). Taxonomy (GTDB): domain Bacteria; phylum Bacteroidota; class Ignavibacteria; order Ignavibacteriales; family Melioribacteraceae; genus CAZXDS01. Next base: position 2,195 of record CAZXDS010000178.1, read on the forward strand.
CCATAAATATTGTTCCGTTGTATCTATTTCGTATGAACAAAATATCATCGACAGAAATGTCATTCCCGCTAATCATATTGATAAAAATTCCATCAAACTTTGAAAAATCGGGAATATGCTCAATCAATAATTTGTCCGTAAAGTTCTCAAAGGTTTCCGTACGTTCCTTATTTTTCCAAATTTGCAGATGAACAATTGGGATTGTTTTTGTTTGTAAAGAATAGGCTAAATCAAATGGAGAAAACGCCTGCTCAAAATATTTGTTATGCATACCATCAAAAGACGTAAGTAAAAATAATTTATCCTCTGCTCTTTTTTTGCATGCAAAACCAACGGCAGTATAAAATATTCCGCCGGGTTGAATTGTTACATTGTTTTCTTGTTCAACGTAATCTAATACCGAATGACCTAAAATAAGTAATCTCATAGATGCACAAAAAAATTTGTAAATTTCAGCTTAAAGATTAAGAAAATAAAAATTATAAAAAGAAAGATATAAAAATGAGAATTGGAATAACGTGTTACCCAACATACGGAGGAAGCGGAGTTGTTGCAACCGAGCTTGGAAAAGAATTGGCTGCGAAAGGGCATTCGGTTCACTTTATAAGCTACGCGGTACCGCACAGATTGACACATTTTGTTGAAAATATTTTTTTTCATGAAGTGGAATTAAGTAATTATCCGCTTTTTGAAAATCAATTGTACGGACTTTCTCTTGCGAGTAAAATGCTTGAGGTAATTGAATTTGAAAATCTGGATTTAATTCACGTTCATTACGCAATTCCCCACGCAACAAGTGCATATCTTGCAAAACAAATGCTTAAAAAAATTGACCGTGATGTTAAAGTTGTTACAACACTTCACGGAACAGATATTACTCTTGTTGGTTTGGAGCCTTCGTTTTTGGCATTGCTTAAATTAAGCATCGAAGAATCCGATGGAGTAACTGCGGTTTCCCGTTTTTTGAAGGAAAAGACTTTAACCAATTATCACATAGATAAAAATATTGAGGTTATTCCTAACTTTATTGACCTTGAAAAATTTGCACCCTCTCCAAATAATGAAATGAAGAAACGAATTGCTCCCAATGGTGAGCGAATTCTTGTTCACACTTCAAATTTCCGTCCGGTTAAAAGAGTACAGGATACAATTAAAATTCTTGCCGAAGTTCGAAAAACAATACCGGCTAAATTGGTTCTTATTGGCGATGGACCTGACCGCTCCGATTGCGAAAGATTAGCACGCGAATTAAATTTAAATAAAGATGTTCTGTTCCTTGGAAAACAGGACGGACTTTCGGAACTGCTGAATGCAGCGGATATATTTGTAATCCCTTCGCAGTCTGAAAGTTTCGGACTTTCGGCGCTAGAAGCAATGGCTTGCGGACTTCCGGTAGTCAGTTCAAGCGTGGGCGGTTTGCCGGAACTTGTAACGCATAATGAAGTTGGCTACATTGCCGAAATCGGAGATATTAAGAGAATGGCAAAATACATTATAACACTGTTTACAAACGAAAAAAAATATAAAATCTTTTCAAAAAATGCAAGAAAACGTGCAGTTGAAAATTTTGATAAGGAAATTATTATTCCTCATTACATAAATTATTATGAAAAGGTTTTGAATATGTAAAAAAGAAAAGGTAACAAGTAAATTAATATTGTTACCTTTTTTTATAAAATTGAGTTTATAAATAACTTATTTTTAAACCGGTTGTCTTCCTATGCTGTAATAAGAAAATCCAAGCTCTTTCATTTTAGCGGGTGAAAATATATTTCTGCCGTCAAAAATAATTTTTTCTTTTAAAGCAGTTCCAACTCTTTCAAAGTTAGGATTTCTAAATTCATTCCATTCGGTAAAAATCAGTAAAGCATCTGCATTTTCAATAACGGAATATTGATTGCCGTCATATTCGATAGAATCGTTAAGATAAAATTTAGCAGTTTCCATTGCTTCAGGATCGTATGCTTTAACCACCGCACCGAGTTCCAATAATTTTTTAATAATTAAAACCGAAGGAGCTTCCCGCATATCGTCAGTATTCGGTTTGAAAGCAAGTCCCCAAACTGCAAAAGTTTTTCCTTTAATATTTCCATTGTAATATTTTAATAATTTGTCAACCATAACGGTTTTCTGTCTGTCATTAACTTTATCAACAAGTGAAAGAATTTGCATTTCCGATTTTTTTTCAATTGATGTTTTTGCCAATGCTTTTACGTCTTTGGGGAAACACGAACCGCCGTAACCAATACCGGCAAAGAGGAATCGCTTACCAATTCGTGAATCCGTACTCATTCCTCTTCGCACAAGATCAATATCCGCACCGACTTCTTCACAGAAGTTTGCGAGTTCATTCATAAAAGTTATTCGCATGGCTAGATATGAATTGGCAGCATATTTTGTAACTTCGGAACTGTAAGGATCCATTTCAATTATTGGATTTCCTTGACGAACAAATGGCTCGTACAATGTCCGCATTTTCTTTTTAGCAATTTCAGATTTAGCACCGAAAACAATTCTGTCAGGTTTCAAAAAATCTTCCACCGCAAAACCTTCTCTTAAAAATTCGGGATTGGAAACTATATCAAAATCTTTAACATCAAATTTGTTAATAATATCTTTTACTTTTTTTGCGGTACCAACAGGTACGGTACTCTTATCCACTATAATTTTAAAATCTTCAACTTTTTCATCTTGAAGTATTTTGCCAATATCTTCAGCAACTCCGAACACATATTTCAAATCAGCCGAGCCGTCTTCACCGGGAGGTGTAGGTAAACAAAGAAAAATTATTTCCGATTCAACAACAGCTTCTTTTAAGTTATTTGTAAACGTCAGTCTTTTTTGCTCAATGTTTCTTTTGAATAGCGTTTCCAAACCGGGTTCATAAATCGGAACAATTCCGCTATTTAGTTTTTCTAATTTTTTTTCATCATTATCAACACAAATAACTTTGTTTCCCATTTCTGCAAAACAAGTACCTGAAACCAATCCTACATATCCTGTTCCTACAACTGCTACCTTCATTTTTCCCTCAGTAATTTTTAGTAAATGAAATCTTTTCCTATTTCAGTAAATTTTTTAGCGAGCAAATCTTTTTCAGAAATAATCGGGTCACTAATTCCCCAATTGACATTTAAATCTTTATCGTTGTAAATAATTGAACGCTCGCTGTTCTTGTCATAACCCGCAGTACATTTGTAGCTGAAAATCGCAAACTCCGAAAGCACAGCAAATCCATGTGCAAATCCTTTTGGCAGCCAAAATTGTTTTCGATTTTCAGATGAGAGTTTTACGGAGATATACTTTCCAAAAGTCGGAGAACCAAATCGAATATCCACTGCAATATCAATCACTTCCCCTTCAATAACTTGACATAACTTGCCTTGAGCATTTTCTCCGATTTGGTAATGAAGACCGCGAACAGTATTTTTTATTGAGCCGGAAATATTATCTTGAACAAATTTTTCAGCTATTCCGATTTCAGCATATTTCTTTTCATTAAATGATTCAAAAAAGAAACCGCGTCCATCAGGAAAAACATCAGGCTCAATTATGAATAATCCTTCAATAATTGTTTTGTTTACTTTCAAAATTTCCCTTTAATATTTTTGATTATTGTGCCAGTTCCAGGCTGTTTCGATAACTTTTGTTAAATCATAATCAGGTGCCCATCCTAAAATTTCTTTCGCTTTTTTATTATCGGCAACCAATACAGCGGGATCCCCGGGGCGTCTTTCGCGTATTTCCGTGGAAATAGTTTTTTGTGTGATTTTTCTCGCTTCATCAATAATCTGTTTAACAGAATAGCCTGAGCCGGTTCCAAGATTAAAAATATCGGAAGAATTCCCTTCCATTAAATAATTTATTGCCCTCAAGTGAGCATCCGCCAAATCGTTTACATGAATATAATCTCTCACACATGTTCCGTCGGGAGTATCGTAATCATTGCCGAAAATGTAAATTTTTTCTCTTTGTCCGAGTGCAGTTTGTAAAACAAGTGGAATTAAATGCGGCTCAGGATCGTGACTTTCTCCAATATTGCCGGAATCATCTGCACCCGCTGCATTAAAATATCTAAGAGCAACGTACTTAAAATCGTAAGCTGCATCAAAATCAGATAAAATATTTTCAATCATTCGTTTAGTTTGAGCATACGGATTTATCGGTTTTACCGATTCGCTTTCGGAAATAGGCAGCTTTAAGGGATTACCATATAGTGAACAAGTGGACGAAAATACAAAATTTTTAATACCAGCCTCATTAACTGCGCTAATCAAATTAAGACTTCCGGAAACATTGTTTTCATAATACATTTCAGGATTTTCGACAGATTCTCCAACATAGGCAAATGCAGCAAAGTGAACAACCGCGTCAATATTTGAATACTTTGAAAGAGATTTAGAAATCTCTTTCCTGTTTTTCATATCAACAATTTCAAAAGGAACATTTTCAGGAACAGATCCCCTATTTCCCCGGCTTAGGTTATCAAAAATAATAACTTCATGTCCATTTTTTAATAAATAATTTACAAAATGAGAGCCAATATATCCCGCTCCGCCGGTAATTAATATTTTCATATTTAAGAGTATTTGATAAAAAGGAAATAATAAATTTAGTGAAAATTCTATTCTCTCCAAATAAGCTAATTGAAAAA
>CAZXDS010000179.1:0-6845 GCA_964639525.1 uncultured Melioribacteraceae bacterium
TTTAAAACAACTAAATTATACAAGGTTTCGTAAACAACCTTGTGAAACTTGACAGCAATTTAATTTTTACATATTGAAGATTATTGCTCACTTCCATAATTTTCCCGCCTGTGCTTCTATACATTGGAGAAAGTTTAGACAATATTTTAAACAATCTGCCTTTGCCAATTATATTACCGATTTTTAATAAAAGTTTTTCCATTATTTATTGAATATTTTAATTATTACATTTTAAATTTACTTTATTATATCTAAACCAACAAAAATTTCATGAGTGATATTTTCTGTATTCCGGCTATAAAATTAGAAATTTTTAACTCAACTCAATAGTTAATTCAAGTTAGGCTTTTATTATTATTATTTTCACAGTAAATTTAAAGTATTATATTTTTAATTAAACAAACACTTGATATGAAACTTGCAATTTTTGAAGATAATAAATTCTCTAATTTTTAGGAGGCGATAATGGCTACAAAACCTTGGGATAAATGGATTCCAGGAGTACTAAATAAAAAACAAATGATTTCCCTGAGAGAACGTGGTTACATCAAGTACACCCCAAAAGATGACAATGCATATGGTCAATCTTCTATGGATTTACATTTATCAGATGAAGTTTATGAAATGCAAAAAGGATGCATTAAACCATCAATAGGGCATTATGAAGATTATTTGAATGATCCAACTTTTGCAAAAAAAATAATAAGTGATGAGAAAATATACAAATTCGAAAAAAAAGTCACTTATGTAGTTAAAATTAAAGAGGAATTTGACCATCTTGGAGAATTGGCAGATGCAGAATTTTATGGTTTAGCAACTGCAAAAAGTACAGTTGGCAGAATGGATGTACTTGCAAGACTGATCTTTGATGGTATGGATGAATACGAATCATTCTGTCCAGAAAGATTGAATAATGATAATTCAAATGGTAAAATGTATCTTGAAATAACACCAATGACATTCAAACTTTTAATTAAAGATGACATTTCACTTTCTCAATTAAGAATATTTTATGGTAATCCAGAAGATGCTGAAATTAAAAGTAAATTACTTAACAGAACGGTACTTCACGGTGGACAACGAAAAGATGGAACCCTTTCAGTTGACCTGGATTCTGTTAAAATAGGTGGTGAAAATGCTGTTGCAATGCAAGCGAAGGATGATGTGAATGATTATTTTGAATTATGGAGTAAAGATAAATATGATTATACTAAATATTGGGAAACTGTGCCATACTCAAGTACCTCCCCAGACAAAAGACTTGTGATAAAGAAAGAAAAATTTTATATATTGAGATCAAAAGAAAAAATTTCACTTCCACGAAGTATAGCTGTTTATTGCAAAGCCATGGATGAGGCTCTTGGTGAAATGAGAATACATTATGCTGGTTTTGTTCATCCAAATTTTGGTTTTGACAGAGATGATAAGGAAATAGGTACGCCTCTAATCTTTGAAGTACGTGGACATGATATTGATATTAGTTTGTCTGATAACGAAAAATTAGCTAAATTAACATTTTATAGAATGTCAGAAGATGCCGAGAATGATAAGAATGTGAAAACTGAAAATGATGCGATCAATAATAATGCTTATGACAAGCAAACACTTAAATTGTCAAAAATATTCAAAGAGTTTAAATAATGAGCCAATTAGATTTATTTAGTAGCGAAGATTCATTGAAATCATCAATAAATATTGTACGCTTAGAAATGGATGATGTCAAAAGATATACGGATCATCTTGATAATTTTAATCGCCTAATTCTTGCTAATGAGGAAATGTATCCTAATATTGATAAGTGGCTCTATAATAAAGTATTACCCGATATTAAAGATACTTCCAGAACTGCTTATGTTGGCTATTCTGATGATAAGCCAATCATAACATCAGTTGTTAAAAAAGGAGATGTTTCAAAATTTTGTCATTTAAAAATTACTGAAGATTTTCAAAACCATCACCTTGGGGACATGTTTTTTACACTTATGGCTTTTGATGCAAGGAGCTATGCTAAGGATATTTTCTTTTCACTCCCAGAAAGTCTGTGGGAGAGAGAAAAATTATTCTTCACTTCTTTCGGTTTTAATTTAATTGGGGATCATAATGAGCAGTACCGTTCTTTTGAAAGAGAATTAATGTGCAGAGCTTCTTTTACAAATGTCTGGTCGGCAGTTCTTGGTAAAATTCCAAAACTGAAGCAATTTTTTAATATTTCAGGTTTTCCTCTTGACAATAGTATTGTTATGAGTGTAAAACCAAAATATGCAAATAAAATTTTGTCTGGTGATAAAAAAGTTGAGATACGATCTAAATTCAATTTTAATCTAATAGGCTCTTCCGTTACCATATATTCCTCGTCTCCTCAAAGAGCAATCGTTGGAACGGCTGTTATTAAAAATGTGGTTAAAGCCCACCCACAAATAATATGGCGGAAATATTCAAAAGAAATTGGTGTCTCTTCTGAGGATTATTTTAAATATTCTTCAAAACATAAAGAAGTTTGTGCAATTCTCCTTGATGAAGTTAAAGAATTTAGAGGAGAAGTATTACTATCCCAATTATCTAAGTTATCAAGGAACACCTTAGTAGCACCTCAATCTTATTTGCGAGTTAATTCAAAATGGGCAAATGCATTATCAATTGCATCTATATTACAAGGTCAATTTGGCAGATCTAATCTTTTGTCCAAACAATTATCCGAATTTTAATTGAGTATATTAAAACAGCAATGCTATTAAAATATTTCTATTTATGGCTCTCTACTCACGCTATTATTTAATTATGTAAAAGTTTTTAAAATCATGGTTTTAATATTCTGACATATAAGTAAAAGATAACTCCAATATAAAGAATTAACTATTTGCCATATTTCATTTATTCTGAAAAATGAAGTGGGGGATAAAAATGCTACATCAGTGTGAAAATTAAATTTAGATTATATTTTTGCGATTATCACTATTCCCCTCTCCATAAATTCCTTCTTAAAAAGATTGGTATCATTTCTCTTTGCTTTCAGTTAATTCAAGTTAGGCTTTTATTATTATTATTTTCACAGTAAATTTAAAGTATTATATTTTTAATTAAACAAACACTTGATATGAAACTTGCAATTTTTGAAGACGAAAAATCGACTGATTTTTATCCGCTTACCTATCTGCATCCGGTTTATGATTTACGTTGCGGAATTTTAACACTTAAAGAAAAGATTGAAAAAGCTTACGGGCAATCCGCAGAAATTCTTTATTGTCGCGAGTATTTATCAGCCTCGTTGCAAGAAAAGAATGTTAATTCGGAAATCAATCCGAGAGAATTAAGCAATACATTATTGATAAACGGCAGAGTTTTTGTCCACTCCGAATTCATAAAACAAATCCAGCTTGAGGGCGAAGATGAATTATTTATTGCAAATAATCAAATTATTGCAGCCCGAATTATCAAATCAAAAAATATCAAAAACGACTTAAATATCAGTTCAAATTTATTCAGTGAATTTAAAGTAACTAATGTCGACGTTGAAACAGTAAATTATCCGTGGGATTTGATTAGCAAAAACGGGAATGAAATTGCAAAAGATTCGGTTTATATTGATAAAAATATTCACGGAAATATTTACGAAGGTGTTCATTTAATAAACCAACATGAAATTGCTATTGGTGAAAAATCCAATATTAAATCCGGCGTTGTTCTTGATGCTGAAAACGGACCGATTATAATTGGTGATAATGTTACGATATTTCCGAATGCCGTTATTGAAGGACCTTGCTTTGTTGGTGATAATTCCAAAATTAAAATCGGTGCAAAAATTTACGAAAACACTTCCATCGGAGAGCATTGTAAAATCGGCGGTGAAGTTGAAGAATCCATTATCCATTCATATTCCAATAAACAGCACGATGGTTTTCTCGGACATTCATACCTCGGGCAGTGGGTTAATCTCGGTGCCGATACAAACAACAGTGATTTGAAAAACAATTATGGCTCCGTAAAAGTTACAATCAACGGAAAAGAAATTGATTCCGGCTCGCAGTTTGTCGGATTGATAATGGGCGATCATTCCAAATGCGGAATTAACACAATGTTTAATACAGGAACGGTTGTGGGAATATCAAGTAATATTTTCGGCGGGGATTTCCCTCCAAAAGTAATTCCTTCTTTTTCTTGGGGCGGAAGTGCCGGTTTTGTAGAATACAAATTACAAAAAGCAATTGAAGTGGCAGAAACAGTTACTGCGAGAAGAAATGTTACATTTACTCAAATTGATAAAGAGTTATTTAAATATGTATTTAGTTTGTTGACTGCGAATCTTTTGTATTGATGGATGTTGATTTGTTTTGCAATAGTTAAATTGAACTACTTCGTAGTTCAGAGATTCTTTTCATTTTCAAACCTATGGATTTCATCCATAGTTATTATAAATTGAAGTGCTTCGCACTTCCGCTAATTGATGACTTTGCTTTTCTGACTGCGAAGCAGTCAAATTTACAATAACCCCGAATGAAATTCGGGGTTAAGTTAAGATAGAACATCACAACTGCAAAGCAGTTGAATTTAGGGATATTTGATTTTCAATTATTATTTTATGCACAATTGTCTTCGATTGCATATTTTTGAAATATGTTTAAAAATTATTTCTATCTCCGCCGTGCAATTACCGAACTGCTCCCTATTCTGCAAAATGCGGAAATTATCGAGTGCTATTCACAGGAAAAAGATCGACTTTATTTTTCAATTCCAACTGCAGAATTGTCGTATCGACATTTAATTATTTCAACAAATTCCGCCCTCCCCTTTCTACAAATACGCGAAAGCCATCATAAAGCAAAAAAAAATGTTGTTTTATTTTTTGAAAATTATTTACCCGCAAGATTAAGCAATATTGAAATAGCAAAAAATGACAGAGTAATAAAATTCACTTTTGATAGTTTTTCAATGTTTTACTATTTACGCGGAAACAAGAGTAATATCATCTTGACTGATTATGAAAATCGGATTTCTAGTTTTAAGCAGCACAAATTTATGAGAAGCCAAGATGATACTAAGAACATTATAACGGAACTTAATAATTATAGTTTTACCAATTCAACAGAATTGCAAAATATTTCCGGAAATAATGATTTAATTTTAGACTATTCAATATTAAAAAAGAAATTTCCTTTTATTGACAAAATACTATTTAATGAAATTAATATCAGATTGAATACTGAAGCTTCATCTTCAAATATTTTTGATGAAATGAACAATGCCATTAAAAAGATTTCTACTGCCAATATCGCTGTATTTTATGATGAGTTTGCAGGCAAATCATATTTTGTACCCGATACTTTTTTGATTTCTAAGTCTCGGAAAAATATTGTGCTCGCGGATAATTATAACGACGGTATTCAAAATCTTTTCAGAATCAAATTTAAAAATGAGCGAATTAAAAGTGTATCAAATCAATTAAGAAAATACTTTGACAAAGAACTTGAACGATTAGCAAACAAGTTGAATAATCTATCGGGAAGAATAAAAAAAGGCAGCAATGAACTTGAATATTATCGAAAAGGACAACTGCTTCTTTCCAATTTAGTTCAAATCAAAAAAGGATTGAAAGAAATTGAAGTAAATGATTATGAGGATAATTCATTAATAAAAATTAAATTGGACGATAAGCTTCCACCGAATAAAAATGTTGACAAATATTTTGAAAAGGCAAGAGACGAAAAAATAAATTTTCAAAAATCAAAAGAACTTTTCGTTATTAATGAAGAAAAATATAATTCATTGTTAAATTTAAAATCACGATTTGAAAATTCTTCCACGATGGAGGAATTGGAAAATATTGCAAACACACTTAAATTAAAACAAGGCAATAAATCAAAGAAGAAAATGGGTACAAATATCAATTACAGACATTTTTTAATCGAAGGAAAATATCACGTTTTTGTCGGCAAAGACAGTAAGAGCAACGATGCACTTTCTATAAAATTTGCTAAACAAAACGATTATTGGTTTCATGCTCGCGGACTTCCCGGCTCACACGTGGTCTTACGTGTTGATAATACAAAGGAAGGCGTACCGAAAAATATCATTAAAAATGCAGCTTCCATAGCGGGGTTTTACAGCAAGGCTAAAACTGCAAATGTTGCACCGGTATCTTATACATTTGCAAAATATGTTCACAAAAAGAAAGGAACGGAACCGGGTAAAGTTATGATTTCAAAAGAAAAAGTTCTACTTGTAAAACCGGAAATACCTAAAAATTGTGAGAGCGTAAATGACGACTGAAAAACTCAACAAAGCTAAAGTTCTTATTGCACAAGGGCAAAACGAATTATCCCGAGTTAAAGAGCCATTAGAAATTGGATTTGATGGGAAAGTTCGTACTATATGCAGACGTGCAGTTGGTTTTTATATCGCTGCAAGTTTAGAACTTTTTCCGAAAGATAATTACGGAAAAAGTTTCATGAACAATATTCGTGCACTTGCAAGCGATAATGAAGCTCCGCAAAACGTTAAATTGTCTGCTGATAAACTATTGGTTCACACAAATACTTTGCAATTAAGCGGAAGCGAAGCTGTTAAATGTGCGGAGACAATTATTTTATTCTGTAAAAATATTGTTAAACCTTTTCTAAAATTATAGTTTATGAATAAACAGATAAATTATAAAGTCATCATTAAGCTAATTGCAGTTTCGATTGTTGTGAGTTTAATTTATAACTATTTTTCTGCAAACAGTTTAAGTTTAATTCGTAAAAATACTAAACTTATTGCGGCAAGCGATTCTCTAATATCCACCCAATCCTTAATCCCAAGTGATACCGGCTTTGTTATGATAACAACAACGCAAGCGTATAAATTATTTA
>CAZXDS010000180.1:0-6773 GCA_964639525.1 uncultured Melioribacteraceae bacterium
ACAAACGGATTACTTTGTACTACGGTTGGAAATTTTCTCGGAGTTCCTGATTTGGTCGTTACACAAACAGGCAAAAGTGCAATTGGCAGATTTGGTTTAATGGACCCGCAAGGATTTTACGCTTACGAAGGAATTTTCCCTCCGGAGCCTTCGCCGTGGGTAAAAGTTTTTCTTGGTTGGGAAACTCCTGTAACTATAAATTTGCAGGATGTTCATCTCGTTTTAAACGCTCAACGAGCTCCTCCAGGCAGAGGCAGAGACACGACTCTAATAAAAGTTCCTCTTAACGCTGATGAATATTATCTAATTGAAAATCGCTCACGAGATGCTCGTAAAGATGGAGCAATAATCACGTACAAAGTCGGCGGACAAACTTTTACAAAAACTTTTCCTTATGATGTTGACGGTTTTAGATTTTTTAATGTGGATACAATAAAAGGTGTTGTAACTGATATTGACGAGCCTGATTGGGCTGTCCCCGGACTCGATAGAAATGATGTTGACGGTGTTTTCAAAGATGTAGGAATTGTTATTTGGCATATTGATCAAAAAGTGATAGATGAAAATCTAACAGCCAATAGAGTAAATGCCGATATAAATCATCGTGGTATTTTTATTGAAGAAGCTGACGGTATTTTTGACATTGGAAACGATTTTCAAAATATTTTAACGGGAAGCGTTGAAACTCGCGAAGCATTTAAGGCAGATACTTGGTACAAAGATAATCCTTCGGAATTGTATAAAAATATATTTGATGCTGATTCAAAACCCGCTACGATAACAAATTCAGGTGCAAATACGTTCATCAGTTTTTCTAATTTTAGTGCTCCCGATACCAAAATGAGTTTTGATTTAAAATTTGGCGGAGAAGTTATTAAACCGTTGATGTCTTTGGAACTACCTTCTTTTTCTCCACTTTGGTTTACATATGCAACAACAAATGCAGGAGAATATTTTTTAACTCAAGACAAGTCAACGAGCATTGTTTCTGAAATTGATTCACTCGGAAAGCGTAAAGGAATATTTCATTCTTTTTCGAATACGAAACCAGCGGTTGTAACCAGAGACAGCAGTTACTATTTACTGGGTGCTTACGGCAGTATGATTAGTATTTTGGCAAGGCACTCAACTAATAATTTTCTTGCACAACAAATATTAACAGATACAATTTCTACTTCGCTTTCAGTTAGTGAAATTTCTGCAGATATGATTAAATTTTATTTTGGAACTGTTACCGGAAAAGTTTTGAAATATAGTTTTCAAATATCAACTCAGAGTTTTCAAAAATTAAGTGAAGTACAAGCTTTTGCTCAAAATGAACCGGTTAAAAATATAGCTTTAGATTCAGATAATTATTTCGCAATTTCCAAAACATCTTATAATGATTTTAATGGAAACAAAATTGAATTTTTCAACGGTTCTGAAATTGATGATTCATTAAGCCAAATTAATTTAACACAAGCATCATCGGGAGAGTATATTGCTATAATTTCTTTCGATAAAAAATTTGTAACGCCTGCTAATGAAGCCCCAGATGTAATTAATAAAGGGTTTTATATAGTTCAAAGTGGTACACTTAGAAAAACCATTGAAATTGATAATAATGGCAAAACTTCAATGTTTAGTTTAGCAAATATTAAAAATACGGGTGATAATTTTATTGTTTCATTTGCTAATGGCAAACTTAATGCTGCCAATATTCAAGGAAATTCAGCTGATTATTTTCCAATAGATTTAAACGGAATGAATGCAGCCACTGCATCGCTTTCAGCAGATTTAAATGTGGACGGGAGTATGGATTTAATTCAGATTACAGATAATGGTGAGTTATTTGCATTTTCGGGTTCGAATGGGCAATTACTTGATGAATTTCCTTTTTCCGCAGGAAGTGGAATAAGTCTTTCTCCTTTGCTTTTTGTACAAAACGGAAAAACTGCGATTGCAGTTTTTACAAATGGCGGTACTTTATCTACATGGAATATTAGTGAATTTAATTCAGAAACTAATTGGACAACTGCAAACGGAAATTTGTTGAATACTTCTTTCGTGCCCAAAGCAAAGAGCATCAATAAAATTACCGACTTTTTCCCTGAAAGTCGAGCATACAATTGGCCTAATCCTGTTTACGGCAATGCAACTCAAATTCGTTTTTATGTAGCGGAAAATTCCAAAGTAAATGTTAAAATATTTGACTTAGGCGGCGATTTAGTCGCAGAACTTTCGGCAAATGCCACCGGTGGTTTTGATAATGAAATTACTTGGAATGTAAGTAATATTCAGAGCGGTGTTTATCTTGCTCGGTTAGAGGTTACTGCAAACGCAGGCGGACAAAGCTCTTCAAAAAACATTAAAATTGTTGTTATTAAATAATTATAATTAAAATAATCAAATATATGCTTAATAAAAAATTCTTAATCTTCTTCTCTTTTATTCTTTTAATGAGTAATGTGCTTTTTGCCCAGTTCAATGATTTTAACCCGAGTTATAATTGGTACACCATTTCCGGTAAACATGTAAAAGTACATTTTCACGACGGTGCAGAGAGATCAGCCCGAACAGTATTAAAAATTGCAGAGGAAGTTTGGGGACCAATAACATCGCTTTACGAATACGAACCGGGAACTGTTCATTTTGTTATAAAAGATATTGACGATTACTCAAACGGAGCCACATACTTTTTTGACAATAAAATTGAGATATGGGCTTCGGCATTAGACTTTGATTTGCGCGGTGCTCACAATTGGCTGCGGAATGTAATTTCTCATGAGTTTACCCACATGGTTCAGATTCAATCTTCTATGAAATTGGGAAGGGGAATTCCTGCAATCTATCTTCAAGTGATGAATTACGAGGATGAATATCGCCCTGACATTCTTTATGGTTATCCTAATGTAATTGTTTCGTATCCGATTGCTACGTTAAATATGCCTGCCTGGTTTGCAGAAGGAACGGCTCAATATATGCGTCCCGAATTTAAATATGAAAATTGGGATACTCACCGCGATATGATTCTGCGTAGTTATGCACTTGACGGCAATTTATTAACCTGGAATCAGATGGGCGTTTTTAGTAAAACGAGTCTCGGTAATGAGTCTGTTTACAATTCCGGTTTTGCACTTACGCGTTACATTTCACAAAAATACGGTGAGAACAAATTGATGGAAATCTCTCATGATTTGGGGCATTTAACCACTTTTACGATTGACAAAGCATTTAAAGATGTTCTCGGTAAAGATGGTTACCAAATTTATGACGAATGGACAAGCTATTTAAAAAATAATTATAAAGAACGAATTAAGGATGTTGAGCAGAATGTTGTAGCTGGTAAAGAAATTGGTAAAGTCGGGTTTGGAAATTTTTACCCGACTTTTTCAAAGGATGGTAAAAGTGTTTATTATATTTCCAATAAAAGTGCCGACTACTTTGGTGCCTCAAGTATTTACAAACATGATGTTGCTTCGGGAAAAGAAGAGAGTTTAGTTTCCGGTACACGTTCGACTATAGCAATTATCCCAAATCAAAATAAAATCATATATGCTATGTTGAGTGATGATAACCCAAATTGGGCAAATATTCACGATTTATATGAGTATGATATTAATGAAGATGAAACTACCCGCCTTACATTTGGTTTGCGTGCAAACAATCCTTCAGTTTCTCATGATGGGAAAAAAATAGTTTTTCTTTTTCAAAAAGATGGCACTTCCAATATTGGTACTGTAGATATTAATGGAAAAAATTTTAAGAGACTCACCTTTTATGAATATGGGCAGCAAGTTTTTAATCCCAAATATTCACCTGATAATAAACATATAATTTTTGATTATTCTTTTAAAGAAACCCGGGATATTGCAAGTGTTGATACGAACGGAACTAATCAAAAATTCATTTTGCAAACTGCGGATGAT
The DNA here is from genome assembly GCA_964639525.1 of uncultured Melioribacteraceae bacterium. GTDB lineage: Bacteria > Bacteroidota > Ignavibacteria > Ignavibacteriales > Melioribacteraceae > CAZXDS01. The sequence goes on from CAZXDS010000180.1 coordinate 3,909, forward strand.
GAAAGAAATCCTACTTTTAATAAGGATGGAAATATTGTTTTTGCTTCCGATAGAACGGGCATTTTTAATATTTATAAATTAGATAGAAAAACAAATAAAACAACTCAGTTGACAAATGTTGTTGGCGGTGCATTTATGCCGACTGTCGATAATCAAGGAAACATTGCTTATGCCGGTTATACATCTCACGGTTATAAATTATTTTTGATTTCATCGGATGAGCAAACAAAAGTTGATCCGACAAAACATTATAAAAAATTAAGTAATCCGCCGCTCGGCAAATGGAAGCCAAAAGGAGATTTGGCAAAGTTTGATATTAATAGTCTTCGCAATTATGACGATACTAAAATACCTGATTATAAAGAAAAGAAATATACCGGATTTTTTTCAAAATTGACATTTTACCCGTTCATTCGTTACGACAATATTAATCCTAGAAATAATGGGTTGGATAAAATTAAACCGGGGCTATATTTAACATCAAGTGATGTTCTCAATCGGTATAGTATTTTTGCAGGCGCTGCAATAAATAGAAATTTTGAACGAGATTTATTTTTTATCTTTGATTATCGCAACAGGCTGCCAATCCTGTATAATATGGGGCTCAAACCCAATTTATCTCTTGAGGTTTTTAGCGTGAGTAGGAAGAATAATGTTGATCTTGGATTTGGAGCGGATTCAACTTTTAGTCCGCCGCGTTATGATTTTAACGTTCCTGTTGATATTACGTATGAGCTTTTTGAAGTTGATATATCTGCAAAGCACAGATTCTTTTCCAGGCATAGTAATATTGAATTACGATTTGCGTACAGTAGTTATCAAGCTGTAATAGGTAGTTTTACTATTCCGCAGAAAAACGTTCTATCACAAACATTTAAGGATAATTATTTTATCGGTCGTAATGTGGGATTAAAATATTCATTTGAATTATTTACGCCGACAAAACTAAGAAGCATCAATCCAATTGGAACTAAAATTGATTTTCAATATAATTATGAATTCAACAAGTATAATGATCAGGGAAACTATACAGTAGAAGATGGAATTTTAAAGCCTGCTTTTAATACTTATAATTTTCATAGGTTGGAATTAAATTTTGCAGAACATTTGGCAACATTTAAGGATCACACCGTTTCTTTAAGACTGAGGGCGGCTACAATACTCGGTAAAACTGTTCCGAATTTTTTTGATTTTTATCTTGGCGGATTAATCGGAATGCGTGCGTATCCTTTTTATGCTCTAAGCGGGAACGAATTAGGTTGGCTAAATGTTACATATAGATTCCCGCTGTTTCAAAATATTGATTCACGCATTGGACAGCTTTATGTTGACAATATTTTCTTGTCTGTTTACGGTGATATTGGAAATGCATGGAATGGAGATTTTCCTTCATTAAGTACTTTTAAAAAAGGGATTGGTGGAGAAATTAGAATTAAGATGAACTCATTTTATTTGTTCCCAACGGCTTTATTTTTCGATGCGGCTTATTCTTTTGATTCATTTACGAGAGATGTTCGCGGGCAAACCATTAGTTATGGAAAAGAATGGAGACTGTACGGCGGAATATTGTTTGACTTTAGTTTATAAAAAAGTAAATATTATTAGAAAGTATTATTAAAAATTAGGTTTATAATGAAAAAGATTATTGTTCTCATATTTTTACTTCCGATTTTTATTAGTTTTGCTCAAGAAAACAATTCTGAAGTTTTTTCCGGAATACTTAGTCTTGATGCCCAAAAATCATTAGAAAATTCACAATCAATTAATTTTGATAATCAAAATTCAGTGATAAATAAAAAATCTGCTCTTGCTTCTGCAGGATTATCTCTATTTCTTCCCGGAGCAGGGCAATTTCATAACGGTGATTATTGGAAGACTGCTGTTTTTCTTGCCGTAGAAACCGCCGGAATTGTAACGGCAGTTATCTATAATAACAAGGGCGATGACCAAACAACACATTTTCAGGATATTGCCAACAGTAATTGGAGCGTTAATCGTTATGCACAATGGTCGCTTGATAATGCTCAGAGGTTAAGTTCCGGAATATCTGATGACCAAATTGCAAATTTTAATGCTAACATGTTTACGAACGGAGCAGTAAATTGGAATGTATTAAACGATTTGGAATCAGCAATTGGTTTACAGTCAAGCAGCGGTTATTCTCATCGTTTGCGTGCATTTGGTGAACAGCAGTATTACGAAATGATTGGGAAGTATGACCAATTTAATCCTGGCTGGGCTGACTTTACTGAAGACCCGAATAATCCATTCACTTATGGCGATGCTGTTACCGGTATGTTTACAAGTTATTCACACCAAAGAGGCATTGCAAATGACTTTTACTCAACATCTAAAACAGCAGTAATAATTGTTATTTTAAATCACGTAATCAGTGCTTTGGAAGCAGCTTGGACAACAAGCAGGTTCAACAAAAAATTGGAAGCAAAAGTTTCTCTCGAAACAAAAAATATAGGCTTTGTAAAAGTTGTTTATCCGCAATTAAATATAAGATTGAATTTTTAGTATTAAAGTATTTTGACTGTATTTGTTTAGTATGGCTTGTGTTTGTTTTTTATAAATATTTAGCGGGATACAATCCCGCTTTACATTATGGAACTTTTAGTTTATCGAAGAAATTTACCGCATTTCTATTTTCCGGAACGGACTTATTTTATTACTTCAAGATTGAAAAATTCTCTTTCAAATAAATTATTAATTAGGTTGCATAATAAGTATCCCGATATTTCAACTAATCCTTCTAAAGAACGTCGATATTATCTCAATAAATTATATTTTGCCGACTATGATAATGCTTTGCATAATTCTAAAAAAAACAAAATTAAATTATTCGGAGAGCTTGGGTCT
>CAZXDS010000181.1:0-6694 GCA_964639525.1 uncultured Melioribacteraceae bacterium
TTTTTATCATCGTTATAAATCATTATTTTATTTGATTTTAATTTTGCCCCCGAATCGCTGTCGTACAACAGCAATACATGGTTAAAACAACATGGATATTTAGTAGTATCTAAATACTTTAAGAACTATAACATAATTCTCAATTGCCCATTATTAATACAGAGTATCATTTTGAGTCACAAATAAAACTATTAAATAATTAAAAAGTCGAATTTTACGTTATTTTCATTATGGCACGGCACTTGCATTAAGTTCAGCATAAAACGAATCTCTCTCAAGATTGTTTATAAATAATGACAAATGATAACAAGATACGATTGGCTAGGTCATTGACCGTTATCACAAAATTTGGAATTACGGTTCTTTATATTAGTGGCGGAAATTAGATGAATGAATTTTTATTTGAGGGTTTTTTGAATAAATTAAGTACGAATTCAACTATTTTTCCTATACTGTACTCGGGTGGTGGATTTCCGGTAATTGGGCTAGGTTACTGGAGGTCGCCACTCACTTTTTAATTGATAATGGATAATTGACAGTTGATAATTATCAGATTTCCTACAATCAAAAGTCATTTTTAAATTTACTTTATTGTTCTGTTGCATAAAGAGGCTGTGTGAAAACATCCAATCAATGAGATGAAAAATTTCATAATTTATGATATTTATTAATGAGTCCGGTCCAAAAAGTAATATTTTGACTAACCCACGACTTCAGCCGTGGGGAAACAGACTAAAAACGAACTCCCCCAAACGGACTTTAGTCCGTTCGGGGCTTTTTAGAGTGGACTCATTCATAATTCGACAATTATCATTCATAATCCCACATTGCTCTTCCTCATTTCTCCATGCTTTTTTTATTCTTTCCCAATCCAACTTTAACAAAATAAAAAATTCAAATTTAAATAATCTTATTTTTATCAAATCGGATTCCAACTTATATTTGCTTAACTTACTAAGTTAAATTTTAAATATAAAATAATTATAAATTAGGAACAGATATTATGACTTTTGAAGAAATTGGAATTGAAAATAAATACTTGCATGCAATTAAAGATTTGGGATTTGAAAATCCTATGCCGGTGCAGGAGAAAGTAATTCCATATTTAAACCAGGATGAATGCGATGATTTAATTGCTTTGGCACAAACCGGAACCGGTAAAACCGCAGCTTACGGATTGCCGTTGCTTCAAAAAACAAATTCCAATGTAAAATATGTTCAGCACCTTATTCTTTCACCAACTCGTGAGCTTTGTTTGCAGATATCAAAAGATATAACGGCTTATGCAAAGTACGAAAGCGGTATAAAGGTACTTGCTGTTTTCGGCGGGACAAGTATCGAAAAGCAAATCAGCAGTATCAGAAAAGGTGTACATATTATTTCCGCAACACCGGGAAGGTTACTCGATTTAATCAAAAGAAATGTTGTTAAAATTTCAAAAATTAAATCAGTCGTATTGGATGAAGCGGACGAAATGCTGAATATGGGTTTTAGAGAGGAGCTTGAATCAATATTAAAAGAAACACCTGAAGATAAAAATACTTTCCTTTTTTCAGCAACTATGCCGAACGAAGTTCGTAAAATGGCAAACCGCTATATGAAGAATCCGATTGAAATTACTATCGGCAAAAAAAACGTTGGAGCCGAGAATGTAAATCACGTCAGCTATATGGTAAAGGCTCGTGACAGATATTTGGCACTTAAAAGAATTGCGGATTTTTATCCCGGTATTTACGGAATAATTTTTTGCCGTACGAGAAAGGAAACTCAGGATGTTGCCGACAAATTAATTCAAGACGGATACAATGCTGACTCGCTTCACGGTGATTTATCTCAAATGCAGCGTGACAAAGTAATGTCGAAATTTCGCAATGGAAATCTAAAACTTCTTGTTGCAACGGATGTTGCCGCGAGAGGGATAGATGTGGATAACCTTACGCATATTATTAATTATAATTTACCCGATGATTTGGAAATATATACTCACAGAAGCGGGAGGACGGGAAGAGCAGGCCGCAGTGGTACTTCGATTGTAATTGCTAATCTAAGAGAAAACAGAAAGCTTCAAATGATTGAAAAGCAGATTAACAAAAAATTTGTTAATAAAACTGTTCCGCTGGGAAAGGATATTTGCGGAAAGCAGCTTTTTTATCTTATTGATAAAATGATAAATGTTGAAGTGGATAACAAGCAAATAGATGCCTTTCTTCCGGCTATTTTGGAAAAACTTGAAGGATTTAGTTCTGAAGAACTCATTAAAAAATTTGTGTCTCTTGAATTCAACAGATTCCTTGATTACTACAAAAACACACCCGACTTGAACGCTCCCGAAGGCTCAAGAAAAAGGGGTAGAGATAACGACAGAAGAGATAAAAGTTCGAGGGGCGAGAGAGGAAGAAACGGAGGCAGAGGAGAGGACAGAAATTCATCTCAGGCATTAACACGTTTCTTTATCAATTTAGGCAAAACCGATAATCTTAGTCCCGTAGATATAATCGGAATGGTTAATGATTATGGCGGTTCGAGGAATATTGAAATCGGCGAAATAGATATTAAGAAAACATTTTCATTTTTTGAAGCTGATTCGGAATATACCGGAGATTTATTAAAAGGTTTTAATAATAAATCATTTAAAAAGAGAAAAATCAATCTTGAGATTACTGAAGGCAAAAAGAGGGATGCAAAACCGGATTTCAGAAAAGGTAAGAAGAAAAACTATTCAAAAGATAAATTTTCAAAGGATACATTTAGTCCTAAATCAAAAAGAAAAAAAAGAAGGAAATAATTTTATTGTTGTAAAACAAACCTTCCTCGCAGAGTCCGGTGGACGGTTTGTTCTTTTTCTATGTTTGAGAAAGTGTAAAAACTAAAAACTTTTATAATGTGAGTTACTGGAACAAAACCGACTGTTCGCAGAACTCTTTGAGGAAAGTCGGTTTTACAATAATTTATTCACAACAATTTAAGTGGATAAAATTATTTTTAATCAGAGATTACAATATTTATGTTAGGCTCAGATTAGCTGTTTAGTTTACAACATCAGCAAATATTTTATTCCGCCGGAAAAATAATTAATGTTATAAGTGCTAAAATCAGAATAAGTATAATTTGTGATAAATGTTAATTTACGAGATACTAAGTATTTCAAAGTTAAACTGACATTGAGTTTTTGCGTTTCGTTTTGATTGAATATTGTTAAAATAGTATCATCATAAAAATAAGCTCTTTCTCCAAAAGCACCGCTTCCGTCAATAGAAAATAAATTGCTGATTTTATAATTTATATCAATTTTGACAGAGTTTAAATTCCTTCCATCTGAAATAATGCTTTTTGTAAATGTTGCTGCAAAAAGAAATTTTGTTCCAATTAACCTTTTAACTACTGCAGTATAATGTTCGATGTTCAAATTAATAATTCCATCCAAGGTTATATAATTACCGGACAATCCGATGAAATAAAAACCTTTATTAAATAACAGATTTACATCTAATACATTCAGTTTGTCGGTATAAGAAAAGCCCGCTGGTTTTGACTTATATTCGCCGGTGATGTAGGAATAGTAAAATCCAAGATAGAACGGGTAAATATTTTTTGTGCCTCCGAACGTAAACATTTGCTGGTCATATTTCCATCCGTTAGAAGCGGAAATACTGCCGGTCGGATGATTTATCAAAAGCTTATCATACCCCAAAGTAACAAAATCTTTGTAATTGAAACCAACAGTTGCAAATTCTGAAACGGCATTTGCTGACCCGCCATCGGAATAATTACTGTTCGTATAAAATGCCGACGGAGAAAAAGAAGTTACTTTCATCTGGGCAGTAATTTTCACTGATGCAATTAAAACGAATATGGTAATTATTATAATTTTCATTTTGTCAATTCAAATCCTTTTGAGGCACTAGTATCTGCCGGAACAGAAATTAAAGCATTTGTAAAATAACTATTAGCCATCGAACCATTCCCAAGATAATAGTAAGTCCACCCAAGATATAAATTAGCATAATAATCACTCGGTGAATCATTCTGTATTATTTCAAATAGCGCCTTTGCATTCAAATAATTCTTGTTGTTAAAATAAATCTGTCCTAATCTTAAATTTGCAGTGTAGTTATGCGAGTCATTATCCAGTATAGATTTGTATATATTTATAATTGTATCCCATTTTTTTTCTTTGCTCAAAGGAAGAGTGAGTCCGAAAAATGCCTCATGTGAGTTTGAACTAATTGTAATTGCTCGGTGATAGTATTTCTCAGAAGTCTTATAATCATTTGTTACATAATAAAGCCAGCCTAAACGAAGATTTACAAGGTAGTCATCCGAATAAGAATTGTAAATATCAAGAAGTGTTTTTGTTGCTTCACCATATTTTAAGTTATCAGCTTGTTTAATTGATTTTGCGAATGCATCTAATTTAGAATTTTGTGCAGACAATGGAATTGCACCAAGCAAAACGATTAACAATAATGTTTTCATTAATTTATTCCTGTTTATTTGATTCAAAATTTATTTTGTTAGAGGAGAAAATGAAATTCTCAATTTCTCCGTTTTTATTAATGGAAATTTTTCCGGTGCCAGTTTCATTATGAAATTTAAAAATGTGCTTTCCGGCAGAAACTATTTTTACATCAATCTCAATATTACTTTCAGGTTTTTCTTTTTCCAAAAACTTACTTTCTACAACTGTTTCAAAAGGCTGTGTGAACAATAGAAAGAATTCGGATAAATAACGGATGAAACTGTTCATGGTTTTTGATATCGGTAATTTATCTTGCCAACTTAGATTTGAATAGTAACCGAGAGGAATTCTTACCGATAGCATATAGAAGAAATATAGTGCCGATTTTTGATTCCCCTGAAAATCTGTCATCCAGAATAATTTATCCTGCAGATAGAAATATGCTTTTGATTTATTATCAGATTGAATATATGTGTTATTTAATATATCAACTTTAATTTCCCAAGTTTCATTAAATTGAACTTCATTAATTTTATATGTAAATTTTAATTTTTTACCTAAATCAAAATTAAAGGCATTTTTTAATTGCTTATGAGTTTCAAGATTTCTTACAAGAGAATTCTCCTTTGGATAATCGTATGTTTTCAGTTCTAATTTGTCGTTAGCACTTGTTTCTAAAAACAATGCTATTGGAAATTTATATGTCCCGCTATCTATCTTATCATTCAACTGAAATTGAAAATGAAGGTGGGGAGTAGGGGAGCGACCGCTGTTTCCGCACTGTGCTACAATTTCACCTTTCTGTATTTCATCACCCAATTCAACTTTAATGCTCTTCCTTTTTAAGTGAGATAACTTTGAAAATAAACCTTCTCCGTGATCGATGATTACTGTATTCCCCCAATTATTTTTCAAGTTTACATCACCTATTTTATTATCGGGAACGTTATTTACAATACGCACAATTTTTCCATCTAAAGGTGAAACTACGGGTGTGGAAAAGCAATTATAATCATCCACACTATTTCCCGTATCCTCGTAATCTTCTCCATGTTCAGTTGGAATTACAAAATCCAACGCATGCTGCCATTCATCTTTGTGCGTATATTTACCATTATAACCCTGACTGACTTTCCATTCGCCCCAAAAAGGTAACTCGGCAAAAAAGTACTTAAACTTTTCAAATCGTGATTTTCTATTTTGGTGATAATAAAAATTTTCCTCAGGAGAGCCTGGTTTAAAATAGAGCAGCACAAAATCAGTTTGTTCTCCTCTGAATTTTAAACTGTAAATTGTAGAAAGCACAATAAAATTAAAAGGTAAAACCAAAACGGGTAAGAAATATGAGTCTAACAGTTTCTCGAAAAAACCTGTAAAAACAATTACGAATAAAACCGAGACAAAAATTAATGGGAAAGATTTTCTAGAAAGAATTATGAGACTTCCGCCGAGAGCAACTGCAACAAGCACGGCATTAAACGATGTAAGCAAAAACACTTCGTTTGTAAAATTCGGAAACAACAAGCGTAACAAAAAATAATTTGCTGTGTAAGCAAAAAGCGTATTCACAAACATTACCCGCGAAAAAAGGAGTATTGCAATTGATATTATCATTCCGGAAAAAATATTTGACTGAAATAAAATTAATCCTATTGCTTTGAAATAGCCTGTTACAAATTCAGGCAAATACACAAGTCCCGTTTGTGCCGAAAGATTTATGCCTTTATAAAAAATATCCGAATAATTAGATGAGAAAATAAGGAAAATATATAGTGTTAAAATAAACGGTAAGCTTAATCCGGGAAGATTAAAAACATTTGCCATCAAATGTTCAAGCGTTGCCGACATAAAAAAAGTTACAAGAATAAAGATAAAAACAATAAGCAAAAAGAATGGTGAAATTGTAAAAAAATAATACGACGAAAGTCCGAAAAGAATTCCGTTAAATCCGTAGTATCCACTTCTTACTTTTTCTTTATCAAACTTAAGATAAAGTGCTATTAAGTTTGAAATAATCCCGCCTAATAATCCAAGCAAACCCATAAACGGATTTACCAATGTGCTGATAAAAAGTAATGCACCAAACCATCGTTTGTTACTAAATAGTATTTGTGCGTAACTGTAGAGTATTGATTCTATTATAAACATATTTCCAAATTTCTTATTTCTTATTTCTAATTTCTAAGTTCTAAGTTCATTTAAGTCTTTCCGGCATTCTTTCCATCGAAGTAATAT
>CAZXDS010000182.1:0-6682 GCA_964639525.1 uncultured Melioribacteraceae bacterium
TACTCTTAACGTGTTGTTTTTTGTAATCTTAATTTTGTCCCCGAATCGCTGTTCCAAATGGAAAGAATTAGCATAAATTTCCCATATAATTACCGCTATTGATATCTATTTTTTACTATAATCAATATATTTCTCAGCAACCGTCATAAATTCTGTTATATACTTATTTGCAATTTTAACCGGAGTCGCTAAATCAAAACTCTCGCCACTTCCTTTCAAAGTGGAACGAATTAGCAATTCTATGTATTCATTTAATTCTTCTTCAAAATTATTTGCAATTTTGATAAACCTACCGTCACCATATGATTTGTCGAACGGCTCTATTGTATATCGAAATGTAAATTTTAAATCGTAAATATCATTTTTGTAGGGATTCAAATCCTGATTCATTTCCCCCTGCAAGATTTTATCTTGAATGCCTTGAATTCTTTTATTTATCTGCATCAGCTTGTCGTACATTCTACTGGAGATACGCAGCATGTAAGCATGCACAATTTCTTTGTACCGCTGTTGTTTTTCTCGTTTCCCTGAGAGAGATGAATTCCATATAAAAGCAATGGCTGCACCGACTACGGATAATGCGGTAGCGATGTCGAGTCCGATTTGCATATTATCAAGCATAATAACTCCTGTTTATTTTTGTGAAGGACTAATATTCTATATCGGCAAATAAAATAATTGCCGATTTTTATATAATAAAAAATTCAATATTTGCAAGCGTTAATGTATCACCGGATTTTAATTGTGCCGGCAACATTGCCTCTAAAGCAATACCGTTGATTTTTGTGCCGTTTGTTGTGTTTAAATCGGTAACAAACCATCCTTCGTTTAATTTAAATTCTACTGCTACATGTTTCGATGAAATTTGTTTGAAACGGCTGAGTTCACTTGAACCGATTTTTGATTTTCTACCAATTACGCCGTTTCCGGTAATTTTAATGTTGATGTCCAAATTATTATTTTTTAGAATTATAAAATTATTGTCGCCGGATTTTTGTTGGGGATGTTTTTCAGAATAACTCTTTTCAATCGAATCGTGATTATTAACAGCCATTTTGGAATTATCAAGCTCACAAAACTCTCCTATTCCAAATTTTCCGCAAGAAGGGCAGATAAGTATTTCTACTCCGCATTGATCACAATAAGATGAATCATTTGGAATTTCAGAAAGACATTTCGGGCAAATCATTATTTAATATCCTCCGGTTCAATTGTTAAAAGAATTTCCTTGTTCCATTTAGTGCCTCTAAGCTGCGGAGATATTCTCAGACTTTGATTTTCAAGAGAATTTTCAAACAGGTTGCGAACTGTTCGTCCGTTTCCAAAATTATTACCCCGATTCGCATATATTTCCTTTAGTACGGATTTTGCTTTTTGTTCGGCTTTTGCCGAAAGTTTCATTTTTTTTGCGTGAACCATCAAGGAAAATATTTTAAATAATTCCTCGTCATTGTAATCTTCAAAAATTAATTTCTTCTTAAATCTTGAATCCAATCCCGGATTTGAATCAATAAATTTCTGCATTTCATTCGGATAACCGGCTGCAACAACAATAAATTTACCGCCATCGTCCTCCATTCGTTTAAGTATTGTTTGTATTACTTGATTTCCAAAATCCTGCGAAGAATTTTCAACCACAAGCGAATAAGCTTCATCAATAAATAATATCCCGCCCATTGCCGAATCAATTACTTCATCTGTTTTTTTTGAAGATTGCCCGACAAAACCGGCAACAAGATCAGACCTGTCAACTTCAACAAGATGTCCGCGGGAAAGAATACCGAGTGATTTGAATATTTTACCGAGTAATCTTGCAACTGTTGTTTTTCCGGTACCCGGATTTCCCATAAAAACAAAATGAAGATTGAACTTTGATTTTTCACCGAGCAGTTTTTTCCTTTTCTCTTCCGCTTGCACAAATGCAGCAAGTTTTTTTAATTCACTTTTCAGATTTTCCAAACCAATTAAACTATCAAGTTCTTTGAAAACATCTTCTAATTTTATTTCATTTTTATCATCCGCCGGAAAATCTTCGACCACTATTAAATTATAATCTTTTATATCGTTATATGATTTAGATACACGTTTAGAAAGAGTTATAATTGTTTGTTCAAATAATTTTCGTACTTCACGTGCGTTTGCAAAATTAGCGGAACGGACTTTATACATATCGCTAATCAATTCGGAAGCTCTCTTCACCGCGGACTCGGTAATTTTATATCCGTTCTTTTTTACAAAAAACTCAAATATTTCGGTCAATTGCTCGGGTGTATAATCCTCAATATGGATGAAACGATCGAATCTGCTTTTCAATCCTGTATTTGCATTAAGAAATCTTTCCATTTCAATTCTGTAACCGGCTGCAACAACTACAAACTTATCTCGATCATCTTCCATCCTTTTCAAGATGGTTTCAATTGCTTCTTTCCCAAAATCGTTTGATGAACCTCCCACAGCTCCCGGTGCCAAAGCGTATGCTTCGTCAATGAATAAAACTCCGCCCATTGCTTCATCGCATATTTTTGTAACTTTATATGGAGTTTCGCCGATGTATCTTCCGACCAAAGAGCTTTTATCGGTTTCAACAACATGACCTTTATCAAGGAAACCGATTGCAGCAAGAACATCACCAAGTTTGCGTGCAATCATTGTTTTTCCGGTTCCGGGATTGCCGGTTAATACAAGGTGAAACCCGATTTTAACATTTTTTTCACCACGCATCATTCTCTCTTTTTGCTGTTTAACTTGAGCTGCAATATCCCGTAACGCTGCTTTGATTGATTCGAGTCCGATTAATTCATCAATATCGGCAAAGATTTCGTCTAAAGTTTTTGGGTTTGGGAACTCACCTTTGATGTCTGCTATTTTAATTTTTTTATCATCGAAATCATTTTTAGAGATCCGATAATAGTAGGCACGGGCAATATCTTCGGCAGTGTTTACTGCAGTATAACCGTTTCCGAAAGTTGCGGTCCTTGTTTTTACTTGATACTTGAAAAAAGCAAGAAGTCTTTCGGCAGCGGAGTGTTCGAGACTAAGACCAAAAGCATCCAATTTATTTTTACAAATTGCATAAAGATCTGACGATGAATAATCAGAAAGCCGGAAATAATATTCGAATCTGTTTTTCATTGCAGGATTATTTAAAATAAATTTGTCTAAAATATTTTTATCACCTTGAATAATTACTACAGGGTCATTTCTGTGTTTATCCATCTCGTTTAAAATTTGATCCAACACGGGTATTTGAGGATTTTCAGTGTACGATGGAATTAGACGGTGAAAGTTTTCAAAAATAACCGCACCGCTTTTTGCGTTTTCAAAAATTTTAGAAAGTTTACTAAGAAAATTTTGATTATCGGAAGTTTCTAATCTTTTAATATTATCTTTTGATAAAACACATGCAGAAACGAGTGAAGTAATTATATAATCGGTTATTAAATTTTTACCGGTACCGGTATTCCCGGTTAATAAAATGTTGATATTAAAATGCTGTTTGGAATTCCATTTTTCGCGATATTCAATTACCGAGTCGGACAATACCTTAATCGTTTTTTTAATCTCATCTCTACCAATTATCGTATCTCTTTTAACTTGTTTGCCTACAGTAACTTTTTCACCGCAGCGTTTACAATATACAGCACTCTTTCTATTTAAGGTTTTACAATATTTACATTCTTGAAGCATAAATTAAATCCTTTGTTTACATCGTGCACTAAGGTGCGGTTTAGAATTTTTACTTAAACTCTTATATTCGGATTATGATATAACAACAGCATTAGAATTCCTAAAAGTAAAATTGCAGTTGCGGCACTGTAACCGATTAGAAACAGTATTTTATATCTCACTGCTCTTTTCAATTCGATAAATTCAGCCGATCGTTCAATCTTAATTTTATCGCATTTACCAAAAGTATATTGTTCAATTAAACTATCAATTTTTTCAGTATTTGTAAAAGGGTTTTCATCATTTTGATAACTTTTTAATTCATTAAAAAAGTCAATGAACAATTTGTAGTAAAAATAAAATCCCGCCGCAAGCAGAACAGTCAATAAAATAGGAGTTCCTACAATAAAATAAAAAATATAATAAATTATTACGGCTATAATAAATCCGATTATTCCGCCTCCGAACAAACTTGTAGTTATTGTTAAATCATCATCATCCAACGTTAAAAAATAGATAATAACCAAACCGATAATTACGATAAAATACCAACTGCTAATAGACCAAATTGATTTCGGCAAATAGTTTTCCGAACTAAAAAACGAATACGAAACTAAAAACACAGCGACAGTAAACGGCAGTAAAATCCCTACAAAATACAGTAACTTATTCCATTTTACCGATGATGTTTTTCCCGAGTTAATATTTTCCGCTTCGGATTTTGCTTTTTTATACCGCTTTGCAATTTCAGTATCGGGAAAATATTCTTCAAAAAATTCCATAAATTTTTTCAGTCTTGCGTCAAAATCTTTACCGCCGTATATGTACTTGGTTTCATCCTCATTAAGAGGATATTCGTGAAAAAATATTGATAACCATGCAATAGTTACTGAATTTGGATTATTCAGCTTCTCATTTAGTTCATGCTTCAATTTTTCTTTATTCTCAATAAGATCTTCGGGTTTATGAAGAGCAATTTTTTCAACAGGCTTGCCATCTTTCATTTTGTTCAGATAAAGAACAGGACTCCAGTCAAATCCCCGGATAATTTTCAATAATGCAATGTTGTCGTTATAAGGGGAATTTCTCCATTCGGCATCTTTCATATTGAATACTTCTTGGCAATATTCAATTTCTCCGGAATATTCTTTCATTTCTAAAAACGTATAGATTTTTGCATTTTTATTTTTTAGAATTTTCTTATACTTATGGAAATGCTCGTCGAATTCTTTTCCCAAATCAAAAAGATTGTAACACATATCTCCGCTTAATCCTTCGTAGCCTCTTTCCGGATCGAGAATATAAGGTAAAAGTTTCGGAAGTTTTTTTGATTCAAAAGTATATTTTTTAACCGCTTCTTCAAATTTGTTAAAAATAGCCGGGCTCATAAAATTTAACCAAACGGAAAATTTTTTAAGTATCATTATTTCCGCTGTTTCATCGGGATGATCGAATAAATAATCCGCCAGCTCCTGAACAGACTTAAAAGAAATTGCTCCCTCATCACGAGGATGATAATAAGGAACATTTTTTTCAACGGAAAAAAGTAAATCGTAAATAACATAATAAATAGCCAATTCTTTTTTATAACGTTCAAAATAGTTTCGATATTTTTCTACTTCGTCAACTGCATTTTTTGAAAGAAGATATAAATAAAATTTGTCGTTGGGGTTCGTAAGCAATTCCCGATACTCCGAAATATTGTCGTCCAAAGCCCACATTATTTCTTTTTTAGTTTTGTAGGGTTTTCCATCAATTCCAATATAAGGGAAATTTCTGTCAAGAATATAAACGGCAAATGCCGTTCCGGTTACTTCATCGTCTTTAAATTTATAATCCGTTATATCGGCAACTTCTACAAAAAGTGTTTGTGCCCCTTGTTCTTTTAACCATTGTTTTATCGTTCCGCGATACAGATGCTTGCGTCCTGTTTCGGGATAATCATTTATTAATTTTGCAAGTTCTTCAGGGCTTGATGCAGATAATTTTTCCCCGTTTTTATCACTGCCGAAAGCAAAAATATTTTTATATTTTGGCTTAGGCTCGGTTAGAATATCCGGAGCCTCCCCTTGCAGCCATTTATTAACTTCATCATATCCCCAGCGAAGTTTATGATCCTTTTGCGTTAATCCCTTTATTAAGTATGCTATTTCATCGTTCAAGTCAGCCGGCAATGGCGGATTTCCATCAAACATTAATCTCAAAAATTCTAAATCGTCCGTTCCGTTTGGCGGAACTTCGCCTGTCCAAACTTCCCAAATTGTTATTCCGAGTGCGTAATAATCTACAGCTTTAGTAATCATTGTTTCGCCGTGAAGATTCATTCTGTACTCCGGCGCTGCATATACCGGTGTTTGGAAAATATTTGTTCTTCTAAATTGTTCGCCTTTATCAATTAGCGAAGCAATTCCAAAATCACCGAGTAGAAGATTTTTCCTTTTATTCTTTGTAAGAAAGATATTTGACGGTTTTATGTCGCGGTGAATAATTCCGTTTTCGTGACAGTAATGCAGTCCTTCATTAATTTCACTGATGTATTCCTTAATTAATTTTTTATTGTTGATTGGAATGTACTCAATCAGCGAACCTTTATCGGCGTATTCAAGAATTTCAAAAAATCGTTCTTCAAAGTAGCCATAATCAATTACTGAAATAATGTCGGGATGTTCAAACTTTCGTATTCTATCTATCAAATCAATTTTGGGTTTTACAAAAGGATAATAATATTTCAGCACAAATTGTTCTGCTTCCCTTTCAATTAGAAATATCTGTGCTTCCGAAGTTGACTCGGATATTTTTGCTATCAAACGATATTGTTTGTCATTGAATGAATATAGATTGTCTTTTATTTGTCCGAGAACTATATTCCCGCCGAAACCGGATTTGATAACAGCATCACCGACTCTTTCTGTCTGCGCATTTAACTTAACTGTTTCGTCAAGCCTTACTGTTTTGTTGTCATCAAGCCGAACAGTGTTAGAGTTATCAATTTTTATTGTGTTTTTATTTTCGGACA
>CAZXDS010000183.1:0-1403 GCA_964639525.1 uncultured Melioribacteraceae bacterium
AAAAATTCCGGCACTGATTAATTTTAATTTGGAAGATTTATTTTCATTATTCATAGTTAAAACCTCTTTCTTATTTCCAAAGATTCATATAAAAGATTATCTGTCAATAATTTGTTTCGGACCTTTTCTAAATTTTCTATACGGGTCCCAATCTCGTTCTGTTTTTTCTACAAGCCAAAACACACCAAGAGCCATAATTATAATGAGAAGAACAAAAACTCCTGCATTAATTCCGAACAATTCAGGAAGTGTAATTCTTCCCATTGCTCCGCCGAGATATGCACCTTTGAGCCAATCATAAAATATATCTCCGAAAGACATTGTACCGAGAAAAGCCCCGAATACAAATGCCATTCCGTCCAATTTACCGGTTGATGCCGAGACTAAGCTTGTACCTGGGCAATAACCTCCGAATCCGAAACCTGCACCAAGTATTGCACCGCCAAGCATTTGTCCCCAAATAAATGTTCGTGGAATAAATATCTTACTAATATCAAGCCAGCCGAACCAATTAAAGAAAAGTATTCCAACAGCTCCAGTTACCATCGCTGCAAAGAAGACTTTCAACATAGTAAAATCTTCAAAATAAAATTCTGCGGCAATTTTACGTGCATTACCGAAACCTGCTCTTTCCAATATATAACCGAATGCAATACCAATTAAAATTGCAAGAAAATATTGAAATTCAATACTGACAACTATTTGTTTAAATAACGGAGCAATCATAACCAATACCTCCTAAAAATATATGCGCTTAAATAACCGACTGCAAAAACAACAATAACAAAAAGCCAACCTCCAACAGCAAGTGTAAGACCGCCTGTTAAACCTTGGCCACTTGTACAACCACGAGCAATTCTGGCACCAAGCCCCATAAAAAATCCACCGATAATTGCATAAATAATTCGCTGTTTGTTTGAAATATTAGGACCTTTGTGAATTTCAAACTTATTCCTTCCGGCACGTTTTCCTGACCAAAAACCGCCAATAATTAATCCAATTACTTCATAAATCATAAAATTACCAAGAGGCGTATGCCCATTATGGAAGTAGTGCGACCAATAAACATTTGCTTGAGTATATCCGGGTGCTATGAGGTTCCAAATATACGCTCCGGTTCGTGAAAGAAAACTTGATGCACCTAAACCTCTGCCGAAAATAAAATATGTAAATAAAAACAGAAGACCAAGCATAACACCGGCAAAATAAGGGTTCCAAAATTTTGTACGTTCTCTCCTAATCGGTGTTTCCGGTTTTTCTTTAATATCTGCAATTTCCTCAAATTTTGCCTTAACTTCCAAAGCCAATCTATCCGGTAATACATGATTTAATTCTACATCATCTTCAGTTTTACTGCGCCATTCATACTGTTTAACAATTCGCTCTTTCCAAAAATTAAAATG
>CAZXDS010000183.1:1503-6579 GCA_964639525.1 uncultured Melioribacteraceae bacterium
ATCCAGGTAAAAGCATTAAACCAATGAACCAACATTATGGCAACATCATGCTTTTTCATTTTCCGTTGTCTCATTATGTCTTTTTCCGAAGCAGTAAGTGCAGGCGGATAATCGAAATATTCTAATGCCTTTTTAAGCTGATATACTTTATTATTAATCATCTATTGGTTCCTCCCCTTTTCTTAATTGGTTAAAGAACGCTACGGCTTGACCGGCAAATGTTGCACCTATTGCAGCAAATACCACAGGTTTTAATATGTTTTTCCAAACTTGAGCCGGTGCTGCAAGATGAGATTTTCGTGGACCAAACTTTTCTTTAACAATTTTTAATTGTTCCGGAGTTCCCAAATAATAAACATTGGGACCAATGGAGGCATTTTCGTTTTCATTACGCCAAGCACCCTCTTCATAAACTTTTTTGTAAACAAGACTATTCCGGTCATCCAAGTCTCCAAAATATTTAGCATTGGTCGTACATGTTGTAACACATGCCGGTTGCAATCCTTCAGAAAGACGAGCTTCACAAAAATCACACTTATCAACTTTATTTATTTCAGGATTGATAAATCGGGCATCATACGGACATGCTTCAACACAAATTCCACAGCCAATACAAAGGTCTCTGTCAACTTTAACAATCCCGCTTTCCAACTGAAATGTAGCTCCGGTTGGACAAGGTTCTATACAAGAAGGCTCATCACAATGATTACATTGAGCAACCCAAGGTGTTCCGGTAACATTCGGAAATTCACCGGCAAAACTAAACTGCTCTACCCAAGTTCGTGAATGCCCGATTGGAACATCCCACTCTGTGCGGCAGGCTACTGTACAAGCATCGCAACCAACGCATTTTCGTAAATCGATAACCATGGCATATCTTGCCATTTTTTCCTCCGTTAATTTTTATCATATCCAAGATATCATTGGATACTTACGGTTTATTTAATTCAAAATTTCATTACAGCTTAATAATAATACTTAGTTTAACATCCTTCCTCAGATGCTTCGGATTCTTCGTGCACCTGCGGAACAATAATATGTTTTTTTGGTAATTCGGTATTTCTATCTTTTGCAAATTTTGCAACAACGCTTGTACCGCCGGCAAGCATTACAGGTTGTCCGTTTTTAATAATTCTCACAAAATTAACTCTCATACCGGTTCCACCGGAAAGTGGGTCAACTTTTACACGACTCATTAAATACGTATCCGAAGCACCGTGTTTGAATGCTAATTCCAAAAACGGTGATTTCTGATCAAATCCATGTACCATAAAAACAGATTCCGGATGAATACCCGGAGTTACAAACAATTTAATTTCACTGCTTTGAATTCCATCTTGATTTTCAAGTTTAATAAATTCACCGTCGTACAGACCAAGTTTATTTGCCACCGCATTATTAATCCACAGCTCATTTTCAGGTTGATAGCCATGTAATATTTCATTGTTTTGTGTTCGTGCAAATGAATGAACAGGAGAACGCCCATAAGCTAGTCTAAAATATCCAGTCGGAACTTCATCAAGAGGTTCGTAAACAGGCATTGGATCAAAACCGTAATCTTTTAATGTTTGAGAGTACAATTCAATTTTTCCGCTACGGGTTTTAAATTTTATTGGCTTTGTAAAATCATAATACGGTGTACCTTTATCATATTCTACAATTCCCTTTTTCTTCATTTTATCGAGTGAAACTCCAAGTCCGGATAGTCTGTATTCCAAGTATTCTTCAATAGTATCCCATTGGAAATGGTCTTCAAGTCCCAAACGTTTTGCAGTTTCTTTAGCAATCCACCAACCCGGTTTTGATTCGTATAAAGGTTGGATAACCGGCTGACGTAAGGCAGCAAAAGGTTTCATTGCATTTTTTACAGTGTAAAGGTCATCATATCTTTCAAGATATGTTGCTTCGGGTAAAACCAAATCAGCATATAAAAATTGTTCCATCGGCATAACATCAACAACAACAAACAAATCCAATTTTTTAATTGCTTCTTTTGTTTTCCAAGGATTTGGAATACTTTGCAAAACGTTTTGGCTGTAAACAATCCAACCTTTAATTGAATATGGGTCTTCGTTTAGCGTCGCATCTACCAATCCGTTTGTTACTCCGAGTCCGCGAGAACCGAATGGATAAATTGACCCGGCACCATCTGCTCTTGGTCCCGGTTTAGGGTTTTTCCCTGAAGGATATTTTGGTGCAGGTATTTTACTTGCCAAATAAATTCCGCCCGGTCTTCCGTAGCTTCCCATTAACGCAGTAAGAATTGCCATTGCACGCGCACGCTGACTATCATTTCCGTACCACGCAACGTGTCTTCCGGGGTGAAGGCCTACTTTAGGAAGGAATTTTCCCATTTCATGTGCCGTATCTTTAATTAATGATGCAGGTAATCCGGTTATTTTTTCAGCCCATTCCGGTGTAAAATTTTTAACGTGTTTTTTTAATTCGTTAAAACCAATAGCATGTTTTCTGATATATTCTTTGTCGTAAAGATTTTCATAAATTAAAACATGAATCCATGCCAACAATAAAGCTGTATCCGTTCCGGGTTTTAACGGTAGCCAATAATCAGCTTTTGCTGCAGCTACCGAAAATCGCGGATCAACAACAATAAGTTTTGCTCCCCGTTCAATTGCTTCGGCAAATGCAAGGTTCTGACCTGTAAAAACATTCTCGCCAATGTGCGATCCAATAAATACCATTAAATCAGTGCTTCCAAAATCCAATGGTTCAGGAGAACCTATAGAATTTCCAAAGGTCAATTTATAACCGACATCGCGAGAACCACGGCATTGTGCAAAAGCAGGTTCAACAATATTCGGAGTTCCAAAACCTTTCATAACGTGCTCAAAAAATCTTGCTTGAATTCCATGAGGAAAAAATCCAACAGATTCCGCTCCATAGTCTTCTTTTATTTTTTTCATCTTATCAGTCATAAAATCCAACGCTTCATCCCAACTGACACGTTTAAATTTTCCTTCTCCGCGTTTTCCAACTCGCATTAGAGGATATTTTAATCTGTCAGGATCATACGCCAATTTATGTCCTGCATTTCCGCGGGCACACAAACGTCCGTGTGTTAACGGATGAATCGGATTACCGTCAATTTTCAACAATTTTCCGTGTTTATCAACATTTCCGAGTATTCCGCATCTCCAAAAACACATTTCACAAATTGAAGGAATTTCCTGTACACGTTCACTTCCCTTCCAACCTCTCGGATAGTTAGTCAATCCTTTTACTTTACTTGTTGATAAAAGTGAAATTGCACCGGCAGCAACTGAGCCGCGCTTAATAAATTCTCGTCTGGTGATACTCATATTTTAGCTCCCGCTAATTTAATCTCGTATTGAGTTACATCATTTTTGAGATAGTTTGTAATTATATTAATTATTAACGGATAGAACGGAATTTTTGCTGTTGCATTAATTTTGACAGCCAATTTTTCTATCCAACTTAAAATTTCATTTTGTATGAATGAAATTTGATCGGAATAAGTATTTTCCAATTCTGACAATCTATGAACAAACTCAAAAAGTATAGCCAGATTATCAGCCGGTTCTTGCATCTGCTCGGAAACATGGAAGTTAAATTTTTCATAAGTATCCATTATATTTTCAGTACTTTGTCCTAATATTTCTTTCTCATAATAATATGATTTAAACAATGGGGCAGGAATTGTGGGGTAATTTGTTATATACAGACCGGTATATTCAACTTGTAATGCTTCAAGCAATTGTGTTTTATTTTCAAACGAATCTAACCATTCATCCAATTTTTCAACATTCTTTAAATTTATTTTCAGATAATTTAAAAATTCTGTAATTACACCATTGAAAAGAAAAGCAGCTAATTCTTCATCAGGATAATAAAATAATTTTGCAAAAGTTTTATATATAACCGAACGATTTTCTTGTATCATTTTAATCTTTATATTGTAAAACAATTCTATATCTAAAATTATGCCAATTTCTTTTACACTATAAAGAATAATTTTCACACCATTTATTTTTGCATTTTTCATTGAAGGGAATTTTTTTTGCAATAATTCTTAAAATTGGGAAGTAACACAAATATTTTGCAGTTTTTTTTTCATAATTTTATTATCAGAGTACAATTGAATGGAGAAAGGCAACAAACAATTTAAGCTAAAAAATTAGGCAATAATCGATGAAAGTTGGTCTAAAAATTTGGGATTTGAAATACTTACACTTTCAAAATTCTCAACTTTCCCGCCATTTTTCAACAACATAGAAAGCACTGCAAAAGACATCGCGATTCGGTGATCACCGAAACTTTTGAATGTTGGAGAGCTATTTTCATGATTTTTGCTAATCGTAAATCCATCTTGAAATTCTTCAACATTTGCACCAAGGATTTTAAAATTTTCGTAAATGGAAAAAATTCTATCACTTTCCTTTTTTCGAAGCTCCTCAGCATTTCTGATTGTAAATTTTCCTTCAGCAAAATAGCCTGCAATTGAAAGGATTGGAATTTCATCAATAATATTGGGGATTATTTCCTTATCCATAATTACATTGTGTAATTTACTTGAGTGAACAAAAATATCAGCATATTTTTCAGCGGAAGAAATTTTAATGTTTTCAATTTCAATTGAAGCACCCATTTCTTGTAGGAGCAACAGCACAGCATTCCGAGTATCATTTATTAAAATATTTTTCAATACTAAATTAGATCCCGGAGTTAATAATGCAAGAACAATGAAAAACGATGCTGTAGAAATATCAGACGGTACAAAATAATCTTGTGCTTTAGGATAATTTTCCCTCGATACCGAAATAATTTTTCCCTTTTCATTTTCATCAATATTCAATTGTAATAGATTTTCCGTATGGTTTCTCGTTGGAATAGGTTCAATCACTTTTGTAGTACCATTCCCAAAAAGACCTGCAAGTAGAACCGCACTTTTTACTTGGGCGCTTGCAACCGGCAATTTATATTCAATGCTGTGCAAATTATCCGAAGGAAAAAACTTTAAAGGAAGAGTATTGTTTTCCGATGCAATAATGTTGCAACCCATCATTTTTAAAGGCTCAATAATCCGAAGCATCGGTC
>CAZXDS010000184.1:0-6460 GCA_964639525.1 uncultured Melioribacteraceae bacterium
TCTGAAGCATCTCGTTTAATCAAACGCTCAATTTCATTAAAACTTAAATCGCTTGTATATAAATCATATATTTTTTTGAATGGATTTTTCTTGGACATTTGCTTTTGTTTGATATTTATTCTCAGTAAACATTTTGACGAATCTTAATAGAATAAGTTAGATATTTTAGTACAGCAATTCAGAGTCAAATAATGCAGCTTTCAATATTAAATCTTTATAGTAGAACAAACCTTCCTCGCAGAGTCCGGTGGACGGTTTGTTCATTGTTAAATGTAGGAAAAACTTTGAAAAACAGCAGCAAAGTTTCTTTTTAAAAAAAATAAAAAATAAACCGACTGTTCGCAGAACTCTTTGAGGAAAGTCGGTTCTACAATTTCCATTTTGAAAAAATTAACCGGAAAATCAGTCGAAAGCCGGATTCGGTCTTTGCTGAAATATTTTTATTTAATGTTGTAAATAGTTGCTGCTGTTAATTTTGACTCTGAATCGCTGCTTTAACAATAGCCTATTTCAGACACAAAAACTCTCAGTACGATTATTCATTCTTTAACGATAAATTTAATTTTTGTAATTTTGCACAATTCTTTTTAATAGAACAGATAATGCTAATGGGAAATATTGAAAAAATTAACGAACTGCGAAAACAAATTAATAATGTGGATGAACACATTGTTCAGTTCCTTGCAGAACGCCGGAATATCAGTTCTAAAATAGTCGAACTTAAAGAATTGGGCAGCAAACCAATACGCGATAAGAAAAGGGAACAAGAACTGCTTTCAAGAATTATAAAACTTGCCGAAGAACAAAATATTGACGTTTATTTTATTAAAAAAATATTCTATTCTATAATTGAAGATTCCATTCGTATTCAGCAGGATTATTTACAAACACTTTCCGAACAAAATGATTTGCAAACCGGAATTATACGAGTTGCTATCCAAGGAATTGAAGGTTCCTACAGTTTCCTTTCGTCTCAAAAATTTTTTTCAAATAGAAATGCAGAGCTCAGCTTTGTAAGCTATAAAAGATTTGAAGAAGTTGTGCAAGCGGTAGAAAACGGTGAAGCCGATTATGCCGTGTTGCCGATTGAAAATACAACTTCCGGTGGAATTAATGAAGTGTATGATTTACTTCTGCATACCACGCTTTCAATTGTCGGCGAAGAAAAGTTTGAGGTAAAACATTGCTTGGTTGCTTCTGAAAACGTAGAACTGCAAAACGTAAAGAAAATATATGCACATTATCAAGCTGCCGCACAATGCAGCAATTTTATTGCTACACTCAAGGATTGTTCAGTTGAATATTTTGCAGATACCGCGATGTCTGTTAAAAAAATTAGTGAGGAAAACAACACAGAGTACGCCGCCATTGCAAGTAAAGAAGCTTCCGAAATATTTAAAGTAAAAACCATTCGAGAAAATATCGCTAATCAAGCAGAGAACTTCACTCGCTTTATAGTTTGTACTCGAAAACCTATTACCGTTGACGAGCGAATTCCTTGTAAAACATCACTTGTATTTGCCACGTCTCATACTGCCGGTTCCCTTGTGGATGCTCTTTCGGTTTTCCGTAAATTTAATTTGAATCTTACCAAACTTGAGTCACGTCCGGTGCTTGGTAATCCATGGGAAGAAATGTTTTATCTAGATTTTGAAGGGAATATTTTGGATGATAAAGTAAAAACCGTTTTGGAAAAATTGAATCCACATACACGGTTTGTAAAAGTACTCGGCTGTTATCCTAATCGTGATATACAAAGGACGGAAGCGTAACCGAATTGCCGAATGTACTTAATTAATCTATTAGCTGAATCTTTAATAAATTATTTTCATCAAACCATTTTATTAATAAGAGAAATAAATGCGACCGAACTGGAATTTTATAATTAAAAGAATTTTACCTGTAATTGCCGGAGCTATGCTCGGCTATGGATATTATTATTTTATAGGATGTACGAGCGGTACTTGTCCGATTACGAGTAACCCTTTTATATCAACCGCTTATGGGGCTTTTCTCGGTTTAATATTTGCATTCCCAAATAAGAAAAAAAATAAAGAGGTAAGCGATGCCGGAAATAGCAAGGATTGATAAAAATATTGAAATTGAGGATTTGGTAAAAGTTCTTCCTGAGTCCGTTAGCTACCTGATGGAACAGGGAATAAGATGCTTACGATGCGGCGAACCTTTATGGGGGAGTTTAGAATCGGCTGCTCAGGAAAAGGGTTTTGATGATAATCAAATTATACATTTTGTTAATGATTTGAACAAAATGCTGAAACAATCAAAATAATAGTTTTTGTTTAACTAAATTTGTTGAAATAATTTTTATGGAGAAATAATGGCAAAAGGAAACGAAAAATCTAGAATGAAAGCAAAAGGATTAACGCAAAAACAAAGAAGCCGTATTTACACCGGAATTTTTATAGTAGCCGTTGTAATCTTTTTTGTTTTAAATAATAAAAGTGATGGACCAAGCGAAGGACCAATGCCGCCAAATTACAGCAGCTATTCCGGCGAAACCGTTAAACTGGCGGACTATAAAGGAAAAATTGTCATACTTGATTTCTGGGCAACATGGTGCCCTCCCTGCCGTAAAGAAATTCCCGGTTTTGTTGAGATGCAGAAAAAATATGCGGACAAGGATGTTCAAATTATCGGACTATCATTAGATGCAATGACTCGCGGAGGCAAAACCGTGAATGATGTGGTTCCATTTATGAAAGAGAACGGAATAAATTATCCAATTGCAAAAGCAAGTGAAAGAATCGTAAATTTATACGGCGGAATTGAATCAATACCAACTACTTTTGTAATTAATAAAAAAGGTGAAATTTTTTCACAGCATGTTGGTTTTAACCCACCCTCAGTATTTGAAAAAGATATTCAAGCAATTATGAATGGTTCTACGAAAAGTTATGGAGCTGCTCCTGGTTTCAGTCTTCCGGAAATAAAATAACTTTAAATATTTAAAAATACTGATTGTCTTAAAATGGTGATGAAATACAATGATTTCATCACCATTTTTTTACAAACCCAACCAAATAGTACTAATCAATTTTTTGCAAGACCAAACCACTAATTGCAGGTAAAACAACCTTGTTGGAAACTTTTCCTATTGAAACGATTCCCGCCGATTCGTTATTCACCAACACTTCCCAATTTCCCTTAGGTAAAGAAAATTTTTGGGATTGTTTTTGATTCGCATTAAACAGAACTACAAATAAATCTTTGTTATATTCAACAGTATATCCAATGGCAAATTGATTGTTTGGGATTTTCATAAAATGAATGGAGTTATATTCCGCACGCCTAAAGGCTGGGAATGTTTTGCGTAACCCAATCAAACCCTTGTAATAATCAACGAGTTCTTGGTTCAGTTTAGCATGATTATAATTCAAATAATTAGTACTGTTGTCCTTGTTGTATGAATTGTGGTCGATATATCCTTTCTCTTTATCAGGAACTTTAGTATCAATCGGAATGACTTTTGAGCGTGCAAATTCCTGTCCTTCAGAAATCATTGTAATTCCTTGCGA
Organism: uncultured Melioribacteraceae bacterium; assembly: GCA_964639525.1. Taxonomy (GTDB): domain Bacteria; phylum Bacteroidota; class Ignavibacteria; order Ignavibacteriales; family Melioribacteraceae; genus CAZXDS01. The sequence continues at coordinate 3,537 of CAZXDS010000184.1, forward strand.
AGTAAATAAAAATAACGCCGCAAGTTTGTTAAGTTTCAATTGCAAAGGTGTAAGGGTTCCATTTTTCTGTACGTCAGTTATTATTTTTTTTGAATCTACTTCGTGAGTTCCAATACGAATAAAATCGCCGAGTGTGTAACCATCGTGCGATTCAAGATAATTTACGGAATGTTCTTTTTTTTGAAAAAGTCCGAGACTGTCTTTTGTTAAAGTTCCGTTTATATAACTTTGTATTCTCTTCGATGAATTATTACCGTACCATTTCCCAAAAATCCAACCGAGTCCGTTTTCAGGATTCTCGCCTTTAATACCGTTACGAATCTGATCGTTCCAAGAACCCCAACCTATTTTTGAAAAACCTTTAGGATCATATCCTCCACCCCACGGTTCCGCGACAAAAACAACATTTGGATTTATCTTTTTAGCCTCATGAATTATTTCTTTAAGTGTTTTCCAATCCAAAAGTTTCCCCAAATCAAAACGGAAACCGTCAATATGATATTCCTTCATCCAATAAATAATTGAATCAAGAATCAAGCGCCGCATCATTGGTCGTTCGGATTTAATATCATTTCCGCAATAACTTTGGGCAATGTAATTATTATTTTCATCTAGCCGGAAATAATAGGCTTTGTCAATTTCTTTCAAATTTCCGATTTCGTATTCAGAAAGATGATTGTACACAACATCCATTATCACGCCGATGCCCTCTTTGTGAAATTCTTTAACCATATCCTTAAATTCAGTAACTTGTCTTCCGTCTGTTCCCATCCATTTATTCCACTTAAAATTCTTCCAGTTCATTCCATAATAAGAACTTGGTGCAAAATAATTGGAAGTCATATACCCCCAATGATTTCTTTCATAGGGATTCCAAGTGTTGAATTTTCCGTCGAGGGAATCCTTATAGGGAATTTCACAATTTGCAAATTCCATTGCCGGTAAAAGTTCAACTGTATTAATACCAAGATTTTTTATATAGTCAATTCCGCCGGTATTACCGTGTTCAATTAATCCCGTGTATGTTCCTGCATGCTTAGCTCCGGAAGATTCGTGTGCGGTCAAATCACGGATGTGCATTTCATAAATGATTAAATCACGCCAATCTCGCTCAATCCGGTTGTCTCCTTCCCAATCGTAATTATCACGGTAAACAATTGCTTTTCGCGGATTCATATATGTCGTGTAGGAAGTAACTGCTTTTGCATACGGATCAATACAGATAACTTTTTTATTATTGTTCAAGTTATCATTCTGATGATAGACTTTGTAGCCGTAATAAAGATTGTCCAATTCTCCCGGCAGAATAGTCTCCCAAACACCATTTTTATCAGCAGCCATTTTATATTCTTTACCAACTAAGTCCTCAGGCAATTTAAATGTGCAAAGCGTAACTTTTACGGCAGTTGGTGCAAATAATCTAAAATATGTTTTTTCCGCTTGAATAAAAGAGCCGAGCCTTTTATTTGAATATATTTTGTCTAAATCCGTGATGGTTGTTTGGTTTTTATTATTATCCAATGATAAAATTTGCAGTAAATTTGAATTTGGCACAGTTGCTCCCGATATGTTTCCCACGAAAAACAGTAATAAAAATGTTATTATACTTTTCATAAAATTGTTTGGGTTTGATTAAAATTAAATTATTTAAAGTGAAGTTAAAATATTGTTTTGCTATTGTTCTTCACAAAATTCTGTTAAGACACCAAATGTTGATTTTGGATGAAGGAACCCGACTTTCATATTCTCGGCTCCGGATTTTGGTGTTTTATTTATAACTTTTACCCCTTTTTGAGATATTTCTGCCAAAGCTTTTTCAATTCCCTTAACATGAAAAGCAATGTGGTGAACGCCCTCGCCGTTTTTTTCTATGTGTTTTCCAATCGGACCATTTGGATCAGTAGATTCCAACAACTCAATTTTGGTCTCTCCAATTTTGAAAAAAGCAGTTTTAACTTTTTGCTCCTCAACAGTTTCAACGGAATAACATTTTAAGCCGAGTACATCTTCATAATATGCAATTGCAGCATTCAATTTTTTTACAGCAATACCAATGTGTTCTATATGCGTAAGTTCCATTTTCCTTTTTTACCTTAAGTTGAATTTAAAACAACTTATGAATCTAAAAAATAAATGTGTTTATTAAAAAAATATTTTTTTTGTTAAATCTTGATTTTTTAGTAGGAACAATAGAACTAACATTGAGCTCCAATGTTTACATAATCAGCAATAAATAAAAATTCGGAAAATTAAATAATTCTATTGACAAAATTTCATTAAACATTTATTTTAGTGGTCTTAAAATTTTGATATTTATTCCGCGTTAGCTCAATGGTAGAGCATTCGGCTGTTAACCGAAGGGTTGTAAGTTCGAGTCTTACACGCGGAGCGAAATCCCGATGAACAGTCGGGATTTTTCATTTTAAAATGAGGTTAAGTATGTTCTTCACTTATGTTTTATATTCCGCTAAGTTTGATAAAATTTATATTGGGCAAACAAATAATTTATCTCTTAGATTAGCTGAACATAACGCCGGTAAATCCAAATCAACAAAAGGTTTTGTCCCTTGGGAAATAATATATTCTGAAAAGTTTGAATCTCGTGCCGAAGCCATGAAAAGAGAAAGAGAATTAAAATCACATGTCGGCAGAGATTTTATTAGAAGAGAGATTTTAACCAACACAAAGTAAAAAAAAACATTCCGCGTTAACTCAATGGTAGAGTCCGGCAGTTGCCGGATTAACCGAAGGGTTGTAAGTTCGAGTCTTACACGCGGAGCGAAATCCCGATGAACAGTCGGGATTTTTCATTTTAAAATGAGGTTAAGTATGTTCTTCACTTATGTTTTATATTCTGCTAAGTTTGATGAAATTTATATTGGACAGACTAATGATATTAAAAGAAGGCTAGTGGAACATAATGC
>CAZXDS010000185.1:0-6417 GCA_964639525.1 uncultured Melioribacteraceae bacterium
GTGAATTTAAAAATGAAAGCAATGATTTTTGCTGCGGGATTAGGAACACGCTTAAAACCGCTGACAAATTCAAAACCGAAAGCACTTGTTGAATTAAACGGAAAGCCTCTGCTGCAGCATAATATTGAAAATTTAATAAAGTTCGGAGTAAAAGACATTATTATTAATGTTCATCACTTTCCGGAAATGATAATTGATTTTATTGCCGGGAAAAATAATTTCAGCATTAATATTAAAATATCGGATGAACGTGAAAAACTATTGGATACCGGCGGCGGACTAAAAAAAGCATCGTGGTTTTTTAATGACGGCAAACCGTTTATTGTTTGCAATACCGATATAATCAGCAACACAAATATAAATGATGCTTACAATGCTCATTTACAATCCGAGTCGATTGCAACACTGTTTGTCAGGAAAAGGAAATCTTCGCGTTATCTGCTTTTTGATAATTCAAATAAATTATGCGGCTGGGAAAATGTAAAAACCGGCGAGAAAATAATTTCCCGAAAATCTTTCGAATTAAATAGACTTGCATTCAGCGGTATTCATATTATTGACCCGGAAATCTTCAAACATTTTCCCGATGATGATAAATTTTCAATAATCGATTTTTATCTTCGAGTTTCAAAAAATGAAAGCATTGCCGGCTTTAATCACAGCAATGATTTTTGGTTCGATGTCGGCAGTGAAGAAAAACTTAATGAAGCTGAAAAATATTTCTTATGGTAGTTTGAGAAAAAGCACAATTAAGGTTACAGGTGAAATAAAGTGACAGATCAAGTTGAGATACCAGATAAGCTATATAAGTATAGAACTTTTGACAATGATTGTCATTACGAAGAGCTATTTAAAAACAATAAAATCTTTTTCTCATCTCCGAGACATTTCAATGATCCTTTTGATTGCAGAGTGTTTCCTGATTATAATTCAGGCACTCCTGACCAAATATTTACAAAAATGTTGGAGCATGCAACTCGGGATAATCCCCGCCTCAATAGCAAAGAAATAAAAGAAATCGCGAAAAGTGAATTTAGAAAAAATATTAAGATAATCAGAACTCCAGAGTTAATGGCAAAACGTATGAATGAAATTGTAGATACTACTCTTGGGGTTTGTTCTTTCACTGAGAAAAACAATAACTTATTGATGTGGGCTCATTATGCTGATTCTCACGATGGATTTTGTGTTGAATTTGATGCAAAGATACTTAGTCAAATATTTATCAATCATATAAAAATAGAAGAATTGATTTTCTTAAAAAAAATGAAATATAGAAATGAATATCCCTTGGTTAATCCTTATTTAATAACTTATACCGTAAAGGAATTTATTAAGTTAGTTACTACTAAATCAAAAGATTGGGAATATGAACAAGAATGGAGAGCGGTTTATTCAGAACATCCTGACGAAGGAATTGAATTGCCTGATGAAATAATTACGGGTATTTATTTTGGAACCAATTGTAGTGAACAAAGAATTAATGATAGCATCAAATTTTTTGAAAACAAAAAATTCATACCAATTTTTTATAAAGCGAAATTAAAACAAAAAACATTTGGATTGGTTTTTGATAAAATTAAATAAGAAAGCAAGATTGAACGATTCAACTCACATACACTTTAGAATTAGCTCAATAACCAAAAAAAAATCTCTAAAAAATATTAAGGTTTTTCAATATGCTAATCAAAAATGACTTTTCAATCTTACTTATTATATAGTTCATTCAGCTTCGTTTTCAATTCACCCAAACCTACGGTAATACGTTCACCGGTTTTACGGATTTTTATTTCCACGTTGTTTTCTTTTAATTCGCGTTCGCCGATAACTATCTGTACCGGAATTCCAATCAAATCCGCATCATTAAATTTAAAACCAGTCTGAACGTTGTTTCTATCGTCGAACAAAACATCGTAGCCGTCTTCAATCAATTCATCATAAATCTTGTCGGAGGTTTCTTTAACGATTTCCTTTTTCATATTCAAACCGATAATGTGAATATCGAACGGGGAAAGATGTTCATCCCAAACAATCCCTTTGTCGTCATAATTTTGCTCAAGATAACAGGCAAGGACGCGTTCAACTCCAATGCCGTAACTGCCCATTATCAGCGGTTGAGCTTTTCCATGTTCGTCAAGAAAATTTGCTCCCATAGCGGCAGAATATTTTGTGCCGAGTTTAAAAATATGACCAAGTTCAATTGCTTTAAATACTTCGAGAGTTTCGCCGCAGCGTACACATTTTTCGCATGATTGTACCGAGCGTAAATCGAAATATTCTATTTGCGGAACGTCTCGTTTCAAATCAATTCCGCCTATATGATAATCATTTTTGTTAGCACCGCTGAAAAGATTATTCGCATCTTTTAGTTTTAAGTCTGCAATAATTCTATGCTCAAAACCAATTGGTCCAATTGAGCCCGCATCAGCTCCGCTAATTTCCTTCAACTCTTCCGGATGAGCAGGACGCACACTTCCGCCCAAAGCCTTTTCAAGTTTGGTTTCGTTTACTTCTTCGTTTCCGCTGATTAAAATCAGCACAGGTTTTTCATCAAAAATATACACTCTTGATTTAGCGGTTTGTGTTTCTTTTATATTTAAAAATTCACAGAGTTCATCAATGCTTTTTATGTTCGGCGTGCTTATTTCGTAAATCTCTTTGCTTTCTTCATCGCGTGTAACCGATTCAACAACGGATTGTGCAACCTCAATGTTGGCAGCGTATCCGCATTTTTCACAATGCGCAACTGTATCTTCTCCGGCATCGGATTGTACCATAAACTCTTCGGATTTGCTTCCGCCCATTGCACCGCTTGAGGCACCGACAACAAAATATTTTATTCCGCATTTGTCAAAAATTCTGCGGTATGCTTTGTTATGAGCATCGTAGGATTTATCCAAGTTTTCTTCAGACGAATCAAACGAATATGCGTCTTTCATCAAAAATTGACGTCCGCGAATTACACCGCTGCGAGGTCGTGCTTCGTTCCTGAATTTTGTTTGAATCTGATACCAAATCTGCGGAAGGTCTTTGTACGATTTCAAAATTCCTTTGGCGTGGAATGTCATTATTTCTTCGTGTGTAGGAGCAAGTACATAATCTCTATTTTTAATATGAAACATCGTATCGCCGAAAGCTTCAACTCTGCCGGTTTCTTCCCAAATTTCACGCGGATTTAATGCAGGCAAATGAAATTCCTGTCCGCCGATTCCATCCATTTCTTCGCGAATTATTGCTGTTATTTTTTTTATCATTTTATATCCCAACGGAAGAAAGGAATAAATTCCGGCGGATAACATTTTTACCATTCCGGCACGGACCATTAAAATATGACTCGGAATAACTGCATCGGCAGGAACTTCTTTTAACGTAGGAATAAATACTTTACTTTGTTTCATAATATTTAACTCATTTATTTTTTTTGAAGTGCAAAAATACAAAATATTTATCAATGAGAATCATTTTAAAAAAGAATGCAATAATGGTATTCATTTTTTAATTATCAGCAAGAGTTTGATTGGTTTTTTTATTTCCGAGATATGTATATTTTTGCTTTTAACTTATCCGGACTATGGAAATTTATGGCAGAGTATTTTATTGGGATTGACGGCGGCGGGACAAAATCAAAACTTGTTCTCGTGAATAAAAATTTAAATGTTATTTCTGAACAAACAGGGAGTGGCACAAATTTACTTTCCGTCGGAATTGAAAATGCCGCAAATATATTTTATGAATTGATTGAAAAAGCTGTCTCGTCTTCCAATATTTCCATTAGTTACATAAAAGGCATTGTGATTGGTACTGCGGGAGCAGGGAGAAAGAAGCAATCAAATTTATTAAAAACTAAATTATCAAAAATCTTAGAAAACAATAAATTTACAATTAAAAACATTTTAATTACAAGCGATGCTGAAATTACTCTTAAAGGTGCAGTCCCCAATAATGCGGGAATTATTTTAATTGCAGGTACCGGTTCAATTCTTTACGGGAAAAATAAAAAAGGTAAAATTTTTCGTATTGGCGGAATGGGAAAGTTAATTGGTGATGAAGGCAGCGGCTACTCGATTGGCAGAAAAGGATTATCGTTCGTTTCCAAAGTGTTTGACGAAAGAGAAAAAACCAGTTTGCTATTTGAACTTTTTAAAGAAAATTATAATATCGAAACTCAGTCGCACTTGATTGATGAAGTGTATAATAATAATTTCAACATTGCCGGATTTGCAAAAACCGTAATTGAAGCTGCTCGGAAAGGCGATGATTTTGCAAAAAGTATTTTATTGGAAGAATCGGACGAATTATTAAAACATATTAGTACTGCAATGAATTTATTAAATTCAGATAAATTAAATTTAACTCTTTCCGGCTCATTACTTGCTAATGAAAATCATTATTCCAAAATGTTAAAAAATAAAATCTCAAAAAAGTTTGAAAAAATAAACTTATGTACTCCGAAGTATTCTCCGGAAATAGGAGCCGCACTTTTATCAATTGAAAATTATGAAAAAACAAATGGCAGTTAAATCAGAGAAGAACAATAAAAGTTCATGGTTCTGGGTTCCGTCACTTTATTTTGCCGAAGGGCTTCCATACATAATGGTAATGGTTGTTTCGGTAATTATGTATAAACGTTTGGGAATTTCAAATACGGATATTGCACTTTATACGAGCTGGTTTTATTTGCCGTGGATTATTAAACCGTTGTGGTCCCCGATTGTTGATATTTTAAAAACAAAAAGATTGTGGATTGTGATAACGCAATTTGTAATCGGCGTGTGTTTTGCCGGAGCTGCGTTAACAATTCCAACATCGCATTTCTTTCAATACACGCTTGCGTTTTTTTGGCTTATTGCTTTCAGTTCGGCAACGCACGATATTTCAGCGGATGGATTTTATATGCTGGGACTCACGCAAAAAGAGCAATCTTTTTTTGTGGGAATACGCTCCACATTTTACAGAATTGCGATGATTACCGGACAGGGTTTGCTTGTAGTAATTGCCGGTCTTTTAGAAGAACATTTGGGAAATATAAAAACCGCTTGGCAGATTACATTTGCCGTTACCTCAGTTCTGTTTCTGCTTCTTTTCCTTTATCATAAATTTATGCTTCCGCAACCGAAGAACGATGTGCCGATTATAAAAAAGAAAAATCAAAATTTTTGGAAGGAATTTACAAATACATTCGTCTCATTTTTTAATCGAAAAAAAATCATCCCGATTTTGTTGTTTATTTTGTTTTATCGTTTCGGGGAAGGACAATTAGCTAAAATTGCAGCACCGTTTTTACTTGATGCAAAAAACATTGGCGGGCTGGCTCTTTCAACAGTTGATATCGGTTTCCTCTATGGAACTGTTGGAATTATTGCTCTTGTTATTGGCGGAATACTTGGCGGTATTGGCGCATCACGAAACGGATTAAAATACTGGATTTGGTGGATGCTTATAGCAATCAATTTACCGGATGTGGTTTATGTTTATCTTTCTTATTTTCAGCCGACTTCGCTGCTGACTATCGGTTCACTTATTGCTGTTGAACAATTCGGATATGGTTTTGGGTTTACGGCTTTTATGCTTTATTTAATTTATGTTTCGGATGGTGAGCACAAAACATCTCATTATGCAATTGCTACCGGGATAATGGCGCTGGGAATGATGATTCCGGGAATGTTAAGCGGTTGGCTGCAGGAAACAATCGGCTATCAGTTGTTTTTTATTTGGGTTTTGATTGCTACAATTCCGTCTTTCATTATTGTTAAGTTTATTCCGCTTGATGCCGAGTTTGGTAGGAAATGATTGTTTTTCTTTGTGGTTCTCTGTGCCTGCTTTGTGCAACTTTGTGTTACGGTTTCGGGTTTAGGCTATTCCACAAAGAACCACAAAGAAGACACAAAGTTTCTCAAAGCGAAATGCAAAAAATGTTACTCTTAATTAAAAAGGAGGGATTATGATGACTGAAAATGAAATTTCAAAAATTATTATCGGTTATGCAATTGAAGTCCATAAACAATTAGTCCCTGGTTTGTTAGAGTCTGCGTATCAGGAATGTCTGTTTTATGAATTAAAGCACGCCGGTTTAAAAGTTCAAAAAGAAAAGCCGATGCCAATTGTTTATAAAGAAGTAAAACTTGATCACGGGTATAGAATAGATTTGTTGGTTGAAGATAAAGTCGTGGTTGAATTGAAAACAGTTGAGTTCCTAAATGATGTTCATCTTGCGCAAGTTCTTACATATTTAAAATTAGGAAATTATAAGCTTGGACTTCTTTTAAACTTCCAAGTAACATTACTAAAAAACGGAATAAAAAGAATTATTAACTAATGTGTATATCTTTATGTTTTGGCTGTTTCACAAAGTTAAGCACAGCAAACAGCGATTCGGGGTCAAAATTAAGATTACAAAAAACAACACGTTAAGAGTAT
>CAZXDS010000186.1:0-6361 GCA_964639525.1 uncultured Melioribacteraceae bacterium
CAATCGCCATTTGCTTGCCCGGCATTGCATCTAATGTAAACCTTGCTGCAACTTCTGAAATTCTTCCGGAACCTTTTACGATAACAATAAATTGAATAATCAATAAGATTAAGAAAATAATAAACCCGACAACATAACTGCCGCCTACAACAAATGAACCAAATGTTTCAATTACCTGTCCTGCATATCCGTTTAAAAGAATTAATCTTGTTGAACTAATGTTAAGGGACAGGCGGAAAAGCGTAAGCATTAATAACATTCCCGGATAAACTGATATTTCCAAAGGGGATTTTATATACAGAGAAACTATCAAAACTAAAAGTGCAAGGGAGATGTTAATTGCCAGCAAAAAATCTAGCAAATACGTGGGCAGCGGAATAATCATCAGCCCAAGAATAAAAATCATTCCAACGGAAAGAAGTATATCGGTATTTTTAAAAATATTTTTCATCTATACGATACTTTTTCTCGTTTTTTTATCTTTTAATTTATAAATGTATGCTAATATTTTGGCAACAGCTTCAAATAGTTTTGATGGGATTTCTTCCCCGACTTCACATGCGGCATATAAAGCTCGTGCAAGCATTACATCTTCATGCAGCGGAATTCCGTTTTCTTTTGCAATCTCTTTGATTTTCCGAGCCATTAAATCCGCGCCCTTTGCTACAACAACCGGCGCCGTTGAACCACCCATTTTATACTTTAGAGCAACTGCAAAGTGAGTAGGATTTGTAATCACAACATCAGCTTTAGGAACTTCCTGCATCATTCTTTTTTGAGCCATTTCCATCTGCTTCCCTTTAATATGGCTTTTTACGAGAGGATCTCCTTCGGTTTGTTTGAATTCATCTTTTACTTCCTGCTTTGTCATTTTTTGATCTTTTTTAAACTTGTGCTTTTGAAAAGCGAAATCACCCATAGCTATTAGTGAAAAAACGAGTGAAATTTTCCAAATAAAACCGAAAGATGTATCAATCATAAACGATAATATTTGACCAACAGTAAAATCAACCAAACCGATTGATTTAATAATTAAGTCAGGTAAAATAATATATATAAGCCACCCTATTACTGTAAGTTTAAATATCGATTTAAATGTTTCCATAGCAGCTTGGGCAGAAAAGAATTTACTTTTTATTCCTTCAAGCGGATTAATTTTTGATAATTTTGGTTCCATAGCTTCGGGTGTAAATTTAAATCCGGTTTGCCCATATCCGGCTGCAAAAGAGACTAATATTAATCCAATTACCATTGGAAAAAGAGTTACCGTAAAAGACAGAAAACCTTTCCAAGCATAAATTTTTACAAGATTCATATTTAGCTGTAATGTATCTAACGAACCAAAAATAAATTTCGATAAATCAGCAATGTGTCCTGCAATTAATCCACGAAACATATACAGCAGCACAAAACCGGAAAAAAATATTGCCAATGAATTAATTTCCATACTTTTGGCAACTTGTCCTTTTTTCCGAGAGTCGTCTAACTTTTTACCGGTTGCTTCTTCGGTTTTATCCTGGCCGCTGTTATCTGCCATTTTATAGTCCCATATTCTGTATCATTATTAAAATTTTATCTTCATAATTGAGCAAAATATCCCTTATCACGTAAACATAAACAGGAATAATAAAAACAATGAGCACAAGTCCGAGCTCTATTTTTAATGGCTGTACTACAAAAAACACATTCATCTGCGGAATAACTCTTGCTATAATTCCGGCTCCAACATCTACCAAAAAAAACGACACCAAAATTGGAGACGAAATTTTAATTGCGAGAATAAATATTCCTGCCGAATATTTTCCCAATAATTTAAATACCGCTTCATTAACAGGGTAAAATCCCACCGGAATTATTTTGAACGAATACCCAATTGATTGCACAACAAAATGCTGCCCGTTCATCACAACAAAAACTAGAATTCCTATTATCAATAAAGCTTGACCTACAATATTGGATTGTGAATCCGTAGTTGGATCAAACATTTGTGCTATCATCAATCCCATATCGTAACCAAGCAGTAATCCGGCGAATGAAATTCCGTAAAACACAAAATTCATTGCAAACCCAATTATTATACCAACCATCATTTCTTTTAAACCGACAACCGCAAGCATCATTAAATTATCATTTAAAGCAGCATCTACATTAGGCACCATAAAAAAAAGTATATATGTAATTAAAATTGTTAAAAGTAATTTTGCACGATTAGGAATTGCCCGCATATTAAATATTGGTGCGGTAAAAATTATTCCTGATACTCTTAAAGCAATTAAAAGACCTTTAACAAATGAGGAAACGAGAATTTCCATTATTTTACCAATGTTTCAAACATTGTAAATATTTTAATAGTCATTGTAATTATTTTATCGGCAATAAACGGAAGTAATAAAATCACTGAAATACCCGTGATAAATATTTTTGGCACAAATGTTAAAGTCATTTCCTGAATTGATGTTGCCGCCTGAAATATTGAAATAAAAATTCCAATAATTAAAGAAGTGCCGAGAATTGGCAGTAGCACAATCATTATTGTATAAAATACTTCTGTTAATAAAGATATAACCAAATCAATTGTCATTACGAAAAACTCCTCACTAATGATCCAATAATTAAATTCCACCCGTCTACCAGAACAAACAGCAAAATTTTAAATGGCAATGATACAAGCATTGGCGGCAACATCATCATTCCCATTGACATTAAAATACTTGAAACTATCATATCTATCATCAAAAAAGGCAAAAACAAGAAAAATCCTATCACAAAACCGGCTCTCAGTTCACTTAAAACAAAAGCGGGTATTAGAATTGAACTTGGCAAATCTGCCGGGGAATTCGGGCGATTTAGTTTTGCGAAATTGATAAATACTTCAAGGTCTTCATTACGAACATTTCTTAGCATAAATCCTCGTATAGGCTCCATTCCCGCTGTAAATGCCGAATCAATAGAAATCTTTTTTTCCATATAAGGTTTTACTGCATTTTCATTCACTTTTGTAATTGTAGGCGACATTATAAAAAAAGTTAAAAAAAGTGCTATTCCTGCCAGCAACTGATTTGGAGGCATTGTCATTGTTCCCATTGCTTGCCTTAAAAAACTAAGAACAATAATCAGTCTTAAATAAGAAGTCATCATTATCATTATCGATGGGGCTAATGATAAAACGGTTAGCAACAGCAGTAACTGTAAAGTGGTTGAAACATCTTTGGGATTTGATGATGAACCAAAATCAATTTTAAAATTTGGAATTGTAACTGTCTGACTCTGCTGGGCAAACATAGTTCCGGCAATACCAAAAAATATAATCACTAAAAACAATATCATCATTTTATGTTTCATTTACCGCTCATATTATTTTTTAACATTTTTAAAAATTCAAATCCTTTTTTTGTTTTGTTTTCATTTTCAAAATCTTCATCGGTAACATCTTCAAGTTTATCAATTAAGTTTATCGCATTATCGCTAATTCCAAGCACAAAATATTTGTTATGTATTTTTACAATCGAAATAAATTTTTTGGGCATCAGCGGCTGAGTGGTTAGTACATTTATACTCATACTGCCCAAACTTGAATTCCCTTGCTTAAATAAATATTTTTTAACCAAAAAAAGGAGTGAATACATCACTCCAATCAAAATAATAAGAACAACGAAAATATATGCAATATCTGATAATTCCATTATTGCAACCCTAAAAGACGGTTTTCAGTATCAATTAAATTAGTTACACGAATTCCAAAATGTTTATCTATTACAACTACTTCACCTTCAGCAATTTTTTTATTATTCACATAAACATCAACAGGCTCACTTGCTAACTTTTCCAATTCAATAACATAACCACGTTCTAACTCAAGAATATCTTTAATTTCCATTTTTGTTCTACCGAGTTCTATGTAAACGTTAAGCTGTAAGTCCTGAAGAAAATCTAACTTTTCGTCTCCGGCAACAGATGTTTTTAATGATTCGTCAAATTCAGGAAAATCTGCAAATTTACCTAATTCACCGCTTGAGGCGCCATCGGTACCGCCATTTCCGTTTGCAGCGTTAGCAATATTTTCAGCTTCATTTGCACTATTTTCAATATCGTTTATATTATCCGGCATAATTCTTTACTCCATTATTTCAATTTTTTTTGTTACTTTAACTGCTTTATGTCCGTTTACATTTCCGGTTGAGCCTTTGAATAAAACCTTTTGGTTAACCTTAACGTCAACTTCATCGCCAACTTTTTTATCAAGAATTATCACATCCCCGTTTTGCAATTCCATTACTTGTTTAAATGACAAAAGGGCTTTCCCAAACATCACTGAAATTCCTAATTCTGTTTCAGCAAGATGTTGCTTAATAATGTTTTTTGCAGATGTTCCGCCGTGATATTTTACAGGACGGATAGTTGACGTATTTTGGTTCGATAATTTTTGAAGAATAGAGTCAAAAGCATAAGTTGCAAAACAGACATTCATTAAATATGATTGGTCTCCGATGAATAATTCTAAAGTTACAAGCAACACAGATTCACTTTGGGAAGTAATTTGTGCAAAATCAATATCGGGTTCAAATCTATCAATGCTAAATTCAAAATCGTCAATTATTTGCCAGGCTTTCCGTAAATCTTTCATCACTCTTGATACAACTTCAACAAGGACTTTTTGTTCAATTGGGGTAATAATTTTTGATTTTTTAGAACCGCTTCCGCCGCCGCCTAACAATCTATCTACAAGAGTGAAAGCCAGTTCGGTAGAGAGTTCCAATATTCCTTTTATGTCAGTATGTTCAATTCCAAAAGTATAAAGACAAGCAGGATTTGAAACTGACAATACATATTCAGAGTAGTAAATCTGGTCAACTGATATTACATTAATGTTGATTATTGATTGGAGCTTATTCATCAAAAAAGAACTAAAAGATTCTGAAAAGTTTTCGTGAATATTTCTTATTGTTCTAATTTGATTTTTTGAGATTCTGTTTGGCAACCGAAAATCAAATGGGACTGCTTCTCTATTTACTTCGGAAGAAGAACCGCTTTCGGTCTCTCCTGTCTGCATATTATTCAGCAGTTGATCTATCTCTTGTTGTGAAAGTACTTCTGCCATTTTAGTTTACAATGTATTTACTGAAATAAATATTATTTACTTTAATTTCCTTCATCAATTTTTTAATACTTGCTTCAAGGGTCTTCTTAAACTCTTCTTTAAAAGATGTTGCCGTTAATTCATCCAAAGTTTTTGAGGATAAATAATTCAAAAGAAGGTCTTTAATTATTATTGATCTCTCTTCGAGCAATTTTTGATGTTCCGGAGTATCTACATCAATTCCTAAATTAACCATCAAATAATGCTGACCGCCGGAATTTTTGGGATTTACAATTACATCATTAATAGGGACAATAAAAGCTCCTGCTTCACTTCCGCCTCCTGCTGCTTCCTTCGGTAATTCAGCAGTTAAAGTTGAATCTGCTGTATTTCCTTTATTACTTGCAGGCTGCAATTTGCTTATAAGCATATTAGCCGTAATAAAATAAACTGCAACTAATTGCACAATAAATAATGGAAGACCTATTAAAAGAATTTTAATGTTAAATCCTTTTTTCTTTTCTTCACCGGTCGATTTTTCCGCTTCTGCCGGTAATTTTTCTGGTTCTTTTGCCATTTTCTCTATCAAATAATTTTATATTTTGATTTTATGTTTCAATTGATGTGCCAGTAATTTTCGGTTAAACAATGTCTTTTTTCTCTTTATTTCGACATATTTTAACAAGGGCATCTATTCCTAATGGCTAATATTATACATTTGACGAATAGTGAATTTGGCGAGGGAAGTAATGCTGCTTGAATAGAATTATTTTGCTTTTCTCTCTTATAAGGGATAATAATTTATCATGCTACAAACAAGACCGATTTGTTTTAACAAATCAGCCTTTTAATTTTTAACTGTTTAATGACTCCACTCTAAAAAGCCCCAAACGGACTAAAGTCCGTTTGGGAAAGTTCGTTTTTAGTCTGTTTCCCGCGACTGAAGTCGTGGGCTAGTCAAAATATTACTTTTTAGAATGGACTCATTTATAATTCATTATTTATTACAACAACATTTGTCGTTATTTCAAAAGAATCATCTTTTTACTCGAAGTAAAATTATTTTCCAAACCGGAACGAATCGTTAGTCTGTAAATATAAACTCCCGCTGCAAGCTGCGTTGCTCCGTTAGATGTGGAGAATGTTGTTTCGTATCTTCCGATACTCTGTTTTTGATTTACAAGCGTAACCACTTCTCTGCCGAGTATGTCATAAACTTTTAACGTTACAAAGCAGCGATTCGGGGTCAAAATTAAGATTACAAAAAACAACACGTTAAGAGTA
>CAZXDS010000187.1:0-6290 GCA_964639525.1 uncultured Melioribacteraceae bacterium
CAAACCATTTTTGACCTATTTCTTGGAAATTATTTTTTTTGCTCCTGAATCGCTGCCACAGCAAACATTCCTTGTCCGCCCAAGCGATTTTTGGTATATTTGCGGTTCGCAAAATATGAACATATAATAAAAAAGAAAATGAAAAAAGAAATCAGTAAAAAATTAGTTGATTCTTCAATACTTGATGAAATACCGGATATTTTACCTGTATTACCCTTACGTGATAATGTAATTTTTCCGTATATGATTTTTCCGGTTCTCGTTGGAAGGGAGCAATCAATTAGAGCCGCAAATTATGCTTTAGAACATTCAAAATATATTTTTCTAACTGCTCAAAATGATCCAAGTATAGAAGTCCCGACAAAAAAAGACGTTTTCACCGAAGGAACCGTAGCAAAAATTATTCAGATATTAAAACTGCCGAATGGTTTATTAAAAATATTAACCGACGGTATTTTCCAGGGTAAAATTATTAACTTTACAAAAAACGAATCTTTTTTTGAAGCGAAAATTGACTTGGTAATAAGCGAGTTTAATAAAAAGGATAAAGAACTTGATGCACTAACAAGACAATTGGCAAACCGTTTTCAAGAGTATGTAAAAATTAATCGCAGCATACCACCGGAAGCAATCAGTGCATTTGAAAACATTCCGGAGCCGGATAGAAAATTATTTTACGTTGCCGCCAACATAAATCAATCAATAATAAAAAAACAATCCATTTTAAAAAAATCCGATTTAATTTCACAATATTACGAAGTGATTAAAATATTGACTTCCGAAAATGACATTTTGAAAATTGAGAAAGAAATTGAATCTCGAGTTCAAGGAAACATAGCAAAATCACAACGAAAATTTATTATCAACGAACAGATTAAAATTTTACAAAATGAACTTGGCGACGAATCTCAAGAGTCGCCTGAACTACTAAAACTTAGAGAAAAAATTAAAAAAGCGAGAATGCCAAAGCTGGTTAGTGACAAAGCTCGCGAAGAATTAAACAAATTTGTAAAAACTCCGCCAAGCTCACCCGAATCAACTGTAATACGAAACTATCTTGACTGGCTCACGGATGTTCCCTGGTATAAGAAAACAAAGGATAATCTTGATATAAAAAATGTACAAATTATTCTCGACCAAGACCATTACGGACTTGAGAAACCAAAAGAGAGAATAGTTGAACATATTGCCGTACTAAATTTAGTTAAACAAATGCGCGGACAAATTTTATGTTTTGTAGGACCTCCCGGAGTTGGAAAAACATCGCTTGGGAAATCAATTGCACGAGCTTTAGGAAGAAAATTTGTGCGAATCAGTCTCGGCGGCATGCGTGATGAAGCTGAAATCAGAGGACACCGAAGGACTTACATCGGCTCTATGCCGGGAAAAATTGTGCAGTCAATGAAGCGAGCCGGAACTGTAAACCCGGTAATTCTTTTGGACGAAATTGACAAAATGAGTATGGACTTTCGCGGCGATCCGTCTTCGGCAATGCTTGAAGTACTTGACCCTGAACAAAATCATACTTTTAACGATCACTATCTTGATATTGATTATGATCTTTCGCAGGTTATGTTTATAACAACTGCAAACGTACAGCACAATATTCCACTGCCGTTACAGGATAGAATGGAAATTATTGAATTGCCCGGATATATGGTTTTTGAAAAAATTGAAATTGCAAAGCGGCATATTTTACCACGCCAATTAACTGCACACGGTCTTGATAAATTAAAAATTACATGTGATGATGCTGCATTGAATAAAATTGTTTCTTCCTACACACGGGAATCCGGTGTAAGAAACTTGGAACGCGAAATTGCATCCATATGTAGAAAAACGGCAAAGGAAATTGTTCTTTCAAATGCAAAAAGAAAAACTTTTAAAATTGATGAAAATAAAGTTGAAGAATTTCTCGGTGTGCCCAAATTTAGAGAGCAAATGGCAGAAACAAAAGCACGAGTCGGCAGTATTACCGGACTTGCATGGACAAGTGTAGGCGGTGTCATTCTTCCTGTAGATGCAACGATAATGCATGGTACTGAAAAACTTACTCTTACTGGACAAATTGGTGATGTAATGAAAGAATCTGCCATCGCTGCTTTAAGCTATTTACGCTCAAACGCTAAAGAATTTGGACTTCGTGCTAATTTTCAAAAAGGAAAAGAAGTTCACATTCACTTGCCTGAAGGTGCGATACCAAAAGATGGACCTTCGGCAGGAATTACACTTGCACTTGCAATGTATTCCGTTTTCAGCGGCAGACCTGCACGCAGTGATGTTGCAATGACAGGTGAAATTACTTTACGCGGCAATGTTTTACCAATCGGCGGTTTAAATGAAAAATTGCTTGCCGCCCGCCGCAGCGGAATTAAAACCGTTTTAATACCAAAAGATAACGAGAAGGACTTAACAGAAATTAAAGATACTGTTACAGAAGGATTAAAAATTATTCCTATAGAAACAATCAAGCAGGCAATGCCTTATGTTTTCGGCAGAAAAAAACGTACCCCGGCAAAGAAAAAATAAATTATGCATGTTGAAGAAATTAACATAAATAAAAATTTAAGCAATGCTGAAATTTATGAACAACTGCTCCCTCAAATTTCATCATTAATTTCTGCTAATGAACCGATAATTACTAATTTGTCAAATTTTGCCGCTGTGCTTAAAAATAGCTTCAACAAAATAAGCTGGGTCGGGTTTTATTTACTAAAAGATAATATTCTTTATTTGGGACCATTTCAGGGAAAAGCAGCTTGTACACAAATTAAGCTCGGCACCGGTGTCTGCGGTACTTCGGCTGCAGATAGCGAAACGCTTATTGTTGCAGATGTTGATAAATTTCCCGAACATATTGCGTGTGATGCAGGTTCAAAATCCGAAATTGTAATTCCGCTTATTGCTGAGAATAATCTTATAGGAGTGTTGGATTTGGACAGCTACAGTCTTTCGGCATTTGATAAAACAGACAAAATTTATTTAACAAAACTTATTAAAATTCTTGCTGCAAAATTAAATTTTACTAATTTTGTAATGATGTAACCAAAATTCAATTTGGAGTTATAAATGGCATTTCAAGTAACCGCATTAAAATGGCGACCTAAAAAATTTTCCGAAGTTGTCGGGCAGGAACACATTAGTAAAACTTTAATCAATGCAATTAAAAATAACAGGATTGCCCACGCTTACATTTTTGCCGGTCCTCGCGGCGTTGGCAAAACAACAACAGCAAGAATATTTGCCAAAAGTATAAATTGTTTATCCCCTAATGACGGAGAGCCATGCAACGAATGTGAAATGTGTCAATCATTTAACAGCTCACAATCACTTGATATTATTGAAATTGACGGTGCCTCGAATCGTAGAATTGAAGAAATTCGCCAACTCCGTGAATCGGTTAAGTACGCTCCTACTAAGGGAAAATACAAAGTTTACATTATTGATGAAGTTCATATGCTTACTACGGAATCTTTTAATGCGCTGTTAAAAACACTGGAAGAACCGCCCGAGCATACAATTTTTATTTTTGCAACTACCGACATACATAAAGTTCCGCTTACAATAATTTCCCGCTGCCAGCGTTTTGATTTTAGAAGAATTGAAGTAAACGCAATTAAGGAAACTATTGCTCACATTGCTGAACAGGACAGCATTAAAATTGACGAACATTCCCTAACAATAATTGCAAAAAAAGCCGACGGTGCTCTACGCGATGCCGAGAGTATTTTTGACCAAGTTGTTTCATTCTGTGGAAATGATGTTGACCTTGCAACATTAAAAACAATGCTCAATCTTATTGACGAGGATGTTTACTTTGATACTTCGGATTCTATTATTAAAAAAGATTTTGCCTCCGCTTTTGATATTACACAAAAAATTTATGACAACGGCTGGAATTTTATCGATTTTTCCAACGGATTAGTTGAACATTTTAGAAATATTTTAACTGCCGTTGTGCGTAAAAATTCAGATTTGATTGATACAGCCAAAGATTACAAAGAAAAGTACCTGAAATACAAAGATGAGTTTTCGGAACCGGATTTGTTAAAAATATTGGCGTATTTGAACAAATTTCAATACGAGCTGAAAAACACATCACAGCAGAGATTAAAAACAGAAATTACACTCGCACATTTAATCGGGTTGGAAAAATCTACTACTATTTCAGAGTTGTTAAGTAAAATTTCAGACGGAACTGTTGGTGATATTTCAAAAAGTGCAGATGAAGCTTCAGTAAAAAAAAAAGTTAACCCGGTAAGTTCAAAAACTGTTGAACCGATAATAAAAGATACGGAAGAATCTTACGAAGTTTCTGCCCCGCAAATAAACAAAATACAATCTGAAGAAAAAACTGACCCCGATAGCGAAAAAATAGTCGGGCATATTAACATTGAATCACCTCTTGTAAAAGCTGTAATTAATGAACTTGAAGGACGTGAAATTGGGAAATAATTGAATTTGACTTTTCTCACTTTTTAATCTAACTTTTAAGTTATCAACTATTTTTTATTTAATGGGGAGCTAAAAATGAAAAGGTATTCTTTCAAGTAGTAATCTTACTTCCGGTATTTATTTTTGTAATTTAAAAGCAAAAAATATAAATGAAACAATTAAATTATTGTTAACAAAATAATATCCGGAAATTGATTTAAATGAAAATAACAACATATATATTTGTTTTAGTTATTGCTTTTGTAGCAACTATGAAATCTCAGGATTCATTATCGCTTAACCTCCCTGATTTTCAAATTAACGAAAATATAGGAAGCACTGCTCAATCATATGTTTATCCGGTTGCTTTAAGTAAAAATAATTTTGTTTTATATTGGCGTGATGCACGAAACGGGAACGTTAAGTTTCCGTTTCCTGCCGGTGGAGCAGAAGACTTATATTCTCAAACTTTTGATACCACAGGTACAAGATTAGGCAGCAATGTTTTTCTAAAAACATTTGATATGTGGTTAAAAATTGCTTCAAATCATAATGGGACAAATATTAAATTTTTCTATGATAACAAACAATTTTTTCTTCAAAAATTAGATTTTAACCTGACCCCTGTTTCGGATACTGTTCAGATAAATACGCAAAATTTTGTTGATGTTAATGGCGTTCAGTATAAACCTACTGTTAATTTTGATTTGGCAGTAAAAGGTAACGGTAATTTTCTATCAGTTTGGCAAGCAAAAAAAAATTCTTTACATAACTGGGAAATTTACGGACAAAAATTCAATTCGCAATTACAAGCGATAGATGAAAATAAATTACTTTTTGAGAAAAGACTTAATGGAGATTACGACACTCCTTTTGTAAAGGTTAATTCGGATAGTAATTTTGTTATTGCAAGTGCCGGAAAGCGAAATAATCTTAAAAGTATTTATGTGCAAATTTATTCCGACACACTTATGTTTTCAACAGCAATAGTAGCTAATGACTTTGCAAACGGTATATATGCAAATTCAAATCCTTCTATTGGAATAAGCAGTAATGGTTTTAATGTTGTTTGGCTCGGTACAGATAATCAAATTTATGTTCAAAAATTTTCAAATGCCGGTGAAAAAATTGGCGGAAATATTATTGTAAATAAAAATAATTCCAGCGTAGCAAAATTTTACCCGTATATTAGCTCATCATTATCCGGACATTCAATTATAACTTGGTCCCAAGGCAAGAGTCACCATTACTTGTTATTCGCACAATTATTGGATTCTCTCAATAACCCTATATTACCTGCTGATATGCTGATTAGTGACAACTTTAGCTTTTATTGGCAAGATTCAAAAATTTTAACACTTACTGAAAATAATTTTTTAGTTACTTGGGATAATTGGAGCAATGGGAAATTCCTTAATGTGCATTTTAAAATACTAAATAACAACGGCAGTGTTATTAAAAATGAAATAAAAGTCAACGATGATATCGGAAGTTCTTTTCAATTTGCCTCAGACATTAAGACAAAAGATAATTTTAATTTTGCTGTTTGGCAGGATGAAAGAAAAACTAAATACGACATTTTTTTCCGTTCGTTCAGCAGCAATGGTATTAATCCCGAAGTTAACGTTTCAGAAAGAAATATTGAAACCAATTCCGAGCCAACGATTAGTATTCTACCTGACAATAATGTATTAGTTGCATGGGATGCAGAGTATATAATTAGTGCACAACTATTAGATAAATATGGTGCAAAAATTGATGATTTATTAACAATTACAGACGAAGGTTTGGGTTCTTGGCTCAATTCTCCAAGGAGTGCTGTTAATAAGAACGGGCGTGTACTAATTGTATGGGAA
>CAZXDS010000188.1:0-6286 GCA_964639525.1 uncultured Melioribacteraceae bacterium
CAAATAAAAGTCGGCAAAAACCTTTTTTCAGTCGATTTATACTAAGATTAAAATTCTCATAATTTGTTAATAACTATGTTTCTTCTCTCACATTTCAAATTTCAAGCCAAATAATAAATTGCGATTTTTTTATTTTTTGAATGTTTTGAATATATTTTTTTTGTAAGGGAGAAATAAAATTATCATAATTAAGATTTTTCATGTTACTATTTCAAAATAGATTTCTTCTTCTGTTGATGAAAGTGAGCAAAGAATATAAAAATGTGATATGGAGAGAGTAGAAAATAGACTTTTTGCTTGGATGCAACTTCAATGCTTTAATTCTTAAACGAAGTAAAATATTATATGATTTAAACAAAAACAGTCCCTCATTTGAAGGACTGTTTTGAAGATTCGGAAATATTTATGATTTTGATTATTACTCCATCAACAGAACTTCGCTGATTTTTTCCATCGCCCAATCGATTTCTTCTTTTGTAATAATCAGCGGCGGAGCAAACCTGATTACATTCTCGTGAGTTTCTTTTGCGAGAATTCCTCTTTCCATCAAAGCTTCGCAGAAACGACGTGCGCCGCCGGATTCCGAATTTAATTCAACGCCAATAAATAATCCTTTACCGCGAATTTCTTTAACGTGTTTTGAATTGACCTCACGCAATTTTTGACGGAAATAACTACCTAATTCAAAGGATTTTTCAATAAGATTTTCTTCTACCAATACTTTAAGAGCTTCACGTGCAACAGCAACACCCAAAGGATTACCGCCAAATGTTGAACCGTGATCGCCCGGATTGAAAACTCCGAGGACTTCTTTACTTGCCAACATTGCAGAAACCGGATAAAGTCCGCCGGACAATGCTTTACCAATTGTAACGGCATCGGGTTTAATTCCCGCATACTCGTATGCAAATAATTTTCCGCTGCGCCCCAAACCGGATTGAATTTCGTCGGCTATAAAAAGCACATTGTTCTTCTTGCAGATATCAAATGCTTTTTTCAAATAACCTTCCGGAGGAACAATAACACCGCCTTCGCCTTGAATTGGCTCAACAAGAAACGCCACAGTATTCGGTGTAATTGCATTTTCCAAATCTTCCGCGTTACCGTATTCAACAGTTTTAAATCCTGCAGTAAACGGACCGAACCCGTCTTTGTACTGTTCTTCGGTCGAGAAACCGACTATTGTTATAGTCCGTCCGGCAAAGTTATTTGTACAAGTAATTATTTCAGCCTTGTCCTTTTCAACTCCTTTAACTTTATAGCCCCATTTTCGTGCGGCTTTCAAAGCTGTTTCAACTGCTTCCGCACCTGAGTTCATTGGAAGTACCATTTCAAAACCGGTCAGCTCACATAATTCCTTATAAAGCAAAGGCAATTGATTATTGCGAAATGCACGTGATGTTAATGTAACTTTATCAGCTTGTTCTTTAAGAGCATTAACAATTCTTGGGTGGCAATGTCCCTGATTTACAGCAGAATATGCGGCAAGACAATCCATATATTTTTTGCCTTCAACATCGTAAACCCAAATTCCTTCCGCTTTTTCAATTACAACATCAAGCGGATGATAATTATGCGCTCCGAATTTTTCCTCCATTTCAATATAATCTTGTGTTTTCATAATGTGATTCCTTTAAATAATTATTAAATTTTTATGACCAAATTTAGATAATATTAAATTGATATTTGAGATTTATTCAATCAGGTTTTATCGAATAAGTTTAGAATTTTTGAAGTGATTTAATCGAAAACTGCATTTGAATGTCTTTTGAAAAAATCATTTCAGATAGTAGTGCATTTTCAATTGCATGGATATTATTAATATTAATCATTAAATTGAAAACAGTTTTATTTAATCAAAAAATTAAAATAGACAGGTGAAATTATGAAAAAGAAATTAATTTTTGTTGCTGGTCTGGCTTTTCTGTTTTTAACTGCTTGTTCATCTATTTCTGTCAATTATGATTATGATACTGAGTCCAATTTTTCTCAATTTAAAACTTATAAATGGCTCAGAAACAAAAAACTGAAGACAGATAATAAGCTTAATTCAATCGGTTATAAAAGAATCCGCAAAGCTGTAAACTCCGAATTAAAACTAAAAGGCTTTGAAATTAAAAACAAAGGAAATGCTGATTTTTTTGTAATTGCTTACGCTGATGTTAGAGATAAAATCAACATTACAGATTTCGGTTATGGATACGGTTCCTATTGGGGCGGACGAGGAGGAAATATATTTGTGAATCGGTACAAACAAGGGACTTTAGTAATTGATATTGTTGATTCAAAAACGAAACAACTTGTTTGGCGAGGGATTGGAAGTAAAGCAGTTGGACGGGATTATTCACCTAAAGAAAAAACGCAAATGGTTAGAGAAGTTGTAAACAAAATTCTTGAAAATTTCCCACCAAAGAATTAAATTTTATTTTATATAAATAATTTTTTGGTTGCGTATATGCTAAATGGTTCAATATTCAAACAGTTGCTTGTCCATCAATTTAAGTCGTACAAACGTTCAGCCTTTTGGAACCGCAGTATAGTTATAAATATTTTACTCGGAATTCTTATACTTTATTTAATTGCCAACCTAGTAATACTCGGGATTTTTATTGATAAGATATTTGCCAAAGTTTATCCAAATGTTGATGCAGTAAAAATATTTACAAAGTTTCTCTTTTATTTTTTACTATTTGATTTTGTATTTCGATTCTTTATCCAAAAAATTCCCATCATTGAAATCGAACCGTATTTACATCTGCCGATTAAGAGATCCAAAATATTTCGTTTTATTCTTTTAAAATCATCTTTAAGTTTGTTCAATTATCTTCCGCTAATTGTTTTGATTCCTTTTGCCGTTAAGGTAATTGTTCCGGAATATTCAATTTCTTTTGCCGTTATTTGGTTGTTGATTTTTTACTTTTTGCTGCTGGCAAACAATTTCTTTTCTTTTATAATTAAGAAATATTTTATTCAAAAACCGCTGCGTATTCTTGTCCTTGTTCTTTTAGTAATTGCCATTTTAATATTAGATCTAAAAGGAATTTTCCCGATTTCAAAATATTTTTCAGAGGAGGTATTAAAAAGTTTGCAATATCCTTTTATACTTTTAGTACCATTTTTACTTCTTCAAACGGCTTATGTTTCTGCCTATCGCTTGTTAAAAGATGATGCTTACCTTGAAAATTTCAAGGATACAACTCAAAAAAGAAAATTTGGAAGCACTGATTTTTCATTTCTAAAAAAACGAGGTGTTGTAGGTGCATTATTAAACTTGGAAACAAAATTAATTTGGCGAAATAAAAGACCCCGTACAATACTTGCACTTGGCTTATTTTTTATTTTCTATGGCTTTGTTTTTTATAGCAATCCCCAATATATTCACAATTATTTTTTCTTAATCGGTATCGGTATAATTCTTTCAGGTATATTTATGATGAATTACGGGCAGTTTGTTTTCGGCTGGGAAAGCAGTTATTTCGACCGAATTTATACTATCAATTGTTCAATTAATATGCTATTTCAAGAAAAATATTATTTATTTTCATTTTCAGCACTAACATTATTTATAGTAACACTACCGTACGCATTTTTTAATTATAAAATAGCATTTGTAAATTTTGCAGCTTTGTTATTTAATGCCGGTTGCAATACGTATTTACTGCTTTTTTTAGGGAGTTTTAATAAGAAGAAAATTACTCTTACCAAAGGTGCAATGATGAATTATGAGGGGACCAGTTATGTACAATTCTTAATTTTCATTCCTGTTTTGGGAGTTCCTTTTTTAATTTTTTCCCCATTCTATTTTTTTAATATACCTTTAATTGGAATTGCGGTAATTGCTCTGATGGGTTTTGTCGGCATTTTATTGAAAGACCCGATGTTAAAATTTTTAAGTGAACATTACATTAAAACAAAATATAAAATATTAAATGGATTCCGGGTAGGTTAAATTATGATAGAAGTTAAAAATTTGAAAAAATCATATAATGATAGTTTTGCTTTAACTATTCAAGATTTAAAGATTGCGAAAAATGAAAGTTTTGGTCTTGTTGGAAATAACGGAGCAGGAAAGACAACATTTTTTAGACTGATACTTGATCTGATTCAGGCAAACGAAGGGGAAATATTATCGAATGATAAAGCCGTTGCGTATTCAGAACATTGGAAACAATACACCGGTTCTTTTTTAGATGAGAATTTTCTTATTGAATTTTTGACTTTTAGAGAGTATTTGGAATTTATTGCAAATTTAAATGGTTTAAATCAAAAGGATGTGGATGATTTCATTTTGAAATATTCCGACTTTTTGGGTAATGATTTAATCGAAAGCAAAAAATACATTCGTGATCTTTCAAAAGGGAATCAAAGTAAAGTGGGAATTATTTCCGCTATAATAGGGGAACCTGAAGTTATTGTGCTCGATGAACCCTTTGCGCATCTTGATCCTTCGGCTCAAATAAGGCTGAAAAATATATTAATTGATTTGCGGCAGAACGAAAACAGAACTCTGCTAATTTCAAGTCATGACCTAAAACACATTACTGAAGTTTGTGATAGAATTGTTGTTCTCGATAACGGTAGTGTTAAAATGGATTTAAAAACAAATCCCGAAACATTGAAAGAATTGGAAAATTATTTTGCAGTATAATTCTAAAATTTTCTCACACATTATTCAATAGCTTTACAATTATTTATACCCCGGGGAGGATTCGAACCTCCGACCTATAGTTTAGAAACTATTGCTCCCTGCCGGTAGGCAGGTATCCCGCAATGTATTGTTTGAAATGTTTAAATTTATTTAGGTTATGATCTTTGAGTAATTATTTCCCCTCGTATATATTCTCTCCCAATTCCGCTTTTCAGATATTTTTCGTGATCTATTGCTTCTTTTCGAGTTTGATATTTTTCATAATAGATAAGTTTCCAAGGTATAAATGCTTTTATCAATTTGGTTTTACCTGAGTTATGTTCTTTTAAACGTTGTTTCAAATGCTGGGTGTGACCAATGTATAATCTATTGTAGCGTTCACTAAATAATACGTATGTGAAAAATTCTATATTCAATATTTTTTGCATTTTGTACCCCGGAGAGGATTCGAACCTCCGACCTACAGTTTAGGAAACTGTTGCTCTATCCTGCTGAGCTACCAGGGCAATTAAAATATTTTTATGTTTCGTAAAAGTATATAAACTTAGCTAAATAAGAAATTTATAAATTTAAGATTTAATCTAAAGTAATAAAAAAGTTATTATTTATTAATCTCACTCACCTTTTTTAGTTTTCAAAAGTTTCTTTTTGTAAATTTACTTATATAAAAAATCAATTTAATTGGGAGCATAAAAATGACAACAATTGTAGATGTTTTAGGTAGAGAAATTTTGGATTCAAGAGGAAATCCGACTGTAGAGGTAGAAGTTCTATTGGAATCTGGAGTAATTGGAAGAGCAGCAGTACCAAGTGGTGCTTCAACTGGTGAGCATGAAGCAGTTGAGTTAAGAGATACTAAGAAAAAAAGATACCTTGGTAAAGGTGTTCAAAAAGCTGTTAAAAATGTAAATACAACTATTGCAGATTTACTTATTGGTTTCGATGCAGCTGAACAAGTTGAAATTGATAATTTTTTAATTGAGCTAGACGGAACAAAAAATAAGGCAAAGCTTGGAGCTAATGCAATACTTGGTGTATCGTTAGCCTGTGCAAAAGCTGCAGCAGAAACTTTACAATTGCCACTATACCGTTATATTGGTGGAACAAGTGCAAGAGTTCTTCCAGTTCCAATGATGAATATTCTTAACGGTGGTTCGCACGCTGATAATACTGTGGACTTTCAAGAGTTTATGGTAATGCCACACGGAGCAACAAGTTTTGCAGAAGCATTACGTATGGGAACAGAAACTTTTCATGCATTAAAAGCTGTATTAAAGAAAAATGGTTATAGCACTTCAGTTGGTGACGAAGGTGGTTTTGCACCAAATCTGAAATCAAATGAAGAAACACTTGATATAATTTTAGAAGCAATTACTAAAGCTGGTTACAAACCTGGTAAGCAAATTGGTTTAGCTTTAGATGTTGCATCTAGTGAAATGTACAATAAAAAGAAAAAGAAATATAAATTTTTCAAATCAGATCAATCTGAAAAAACTTCGGATGATATGATTAAAATTTATGAAAAGCTTTGTAAGCAATATCCCATTGTTTCAATTGAAGATGGTCTTGATGAAAATGACTGGAAGGGTTGGAAAAATTTAACTGATGCTCTTGGAGATAAAGTTCAGTTAGTTGGTG
>CAZXDS010000189.1:0-6281 GCA_964639525.1 uncultured Melioribacteraceae bacterium
AGTTCGTTTTTTATAATTATTTTAGAAAATTCTTAAATCGGAGTGTTTATGTTTAATTGGAATTGGAATGTTGAGAATGAAAAATATTTACAGAATACATTAAATCGCTGCAAGGAAAAAAATATTATTTTGCCAAGATTTAGCGAATTAAAAGACCCTGAAACCATACCAAGTGAAATTAGCGAAAAATTAAAAACCGTATCTTTACAGGATATTGATCCCCTTAATTTATATAGAATAAATTGGCGTAATGATTCGGAAGGCAGTGGAATAGATGGAATTAATTTTTTGGAAATACCAAAAGAAATTACAGGAATTAAAGCAAGAGTTGTTGGATTAGTCGGAAAATTTTTCCCAACCGGCGCTCATAAAGTCGGTGCTACTTATGGTTGTCTTGCTCCTTATCTTGTTTCCGGTAAATTTGACCCTGAATACCATAAAGCGGTTTGGCCTTCCACTGGCAATTATTGTCGCGGTGGTGCATTTAACTCGGCACTTCTCGGTGTTCATTCCGTTGCAATTCTTCCTGAGGAAATGAGTCAAGAAAGATTTGATTGGCTGAAAAACATTGCTGATGAAGTTTACGCAACTCCCGGCTGTGAAAGTAACGTAAAAGAAATTTATGATAAATGTCATGAACTGGAAGCTGCAAGCGATGAATATTTAATATTTAATCAATTTGATCAATTTGGTAACGCGGTTTGGCACTATGAAATAACCGGTTACACTCTTGAAAAACTTTATGAACAAGTCAAAGAGGGGAAACAGAGACTCTCAGCATACGTGAGTGCAACGGGTTCTGCCGGAACTATTGCCGCCGGCGATTATCTTAGAACGGTTAATCCGCAAATAAAAGTAGTCGCTTCCGAAGCATTGCAATGTCCTACTTTATTGATGAATGGTTTTGGCGGACATCGAATTGAAGGAATCGGAGATAAACATGTTCCTTGGATTCACAATGTAAAAAATACTGATTTTGTAGCAGCCATAGACGATGAAGATCCATTAAGAATTCTTAGATTATTTAATGAACCTGAAGGCAAAAAATATCTTGCCAATTTGGGTGTGGATGAAGAAGTAATTGAAAAATTAGCGTATCTTGGAATTTCATCAATCGGCAATTTATTGAGCTCAATTAAGCTGGCAAAATATAGTGAGTACAATGAAAATGATATTATCTTCACTGTTTTTACTGATTCAAAAGACATGTATGATTCTCGTCTTGAAGAAATGAATAGAGACTGGGGGAAATACAGCTCAAACCAAGCTGCATTAGATTGGGGTGAAACAATTAACAAGCAATCAATTGATTATCTAAAAGAACTTTCTTATTATGATAAAAAGGCAATTCACAATTTGAAATATTTTACTTGGGTTGAACAACAAGGTAAAGATGTTGCAGAACTTAATGCACAATGGTATGACGAAGATTATTGGACCGAAAGATTTTCCATTGTTCCGGTTTGGGATAAAATGATTGATGAATTTAATGCCAAATTGAAAACATTATAATGAAAATATTGGATGGGAAAAGGGAAAGTTTGAGTGATTATTTTTATGCACAACTTAAATGCACTGAGATGTTAAATGGCAAATAAATTTATTATTATAATTTCGGAGGATTATAATGAGTGATTTTAGTGTTATCAACGCTTGGATATGCAAACCTAAAAAAAATAATATTGTCCCAATGTTTGGAAACTTAAAGGTTAAAGATGGAAAAATATTAGCCTTCCGCTCAAAGAAGATCAAAGATTATCATAAAAAGCACAATAAAGTAAAAAATAAATCGGTTTATGATGCGTGTGGACGTGTTCTTACAATTCCTAATGTAAATTTTCATGATCACATTTATTCGCGACTTGCAAAGGGCTTAGCTATTACGGGCAAAATGGATAGTTTTTACAATATTCTCAGCAATTATTGGTGGAAGGTGGATAAAGCTCTTGATCTTGATACTGTGAGCGCGTCTGCACAAATGGCAGTTCTTGAATCGATAAAAAATGGAGTAACATATATTTTTGATCACCATGCCTCACCAAATGCAACGAATGGAAGTCTTCAAGCCATTGCCGGTGTTTTAGATGAAACTTCAGTACGCGGAGTATTGTGTTTTGAAACTTCAGATAGAAACGGTGTGAAAATTGCTAATGCTGCTTTGGATGAGAACATAAATTTTGTTAAAAAATTTGCTGACAAAAATATAAAAGCCATGCTCGGTCTTCATGCTTCGTTTACATTAGCCGATGATACGCTTGCTGAAGCAGAGAGAATTATTAAGGATTATAATCTGGGCATTCATATTCACCTGAATGAAGATTCCGCAGATAGAGTGATAAGTAAACAAGTTTCCGGACAGTTTCCTGTTGCACGATTGTTAAAATATAATCTATTGAATATTAAATCAATTTTGGCGCATGGAATTTATCTTACAAAAAGGGAATTTTCGAAAATTGATGAGAATGGGAGTGCTATAGCCTTTAATTTAGATTCAAATTTAAATAATTCAGTAGGCTTACCTAACTTTAGAGCGATGCCCGATTCCATTCCAATAATCATGGGAACAGACGGGATGCACGCAAATCCAAGTAGGACATTAAAGAATTATTTTCTTTTGATGAGGCATTCGGGGCTTTCGTTTGATGAAGCATTTGGGAAAATACATAAAGCGTATATAGACCAATTAACATTTGCAAAACGTTACTTCTCTGATTTTACTTCATTAAATGTTGATGACAGAGCCGATTTTATTATTTGGGATTATGTTCCGCCTACACCAATAAACAAAGATAATTTTTGGGGGCATTACATTTACGGTATGCTGGAAAGACCAATTCAAACAACTGTACAACATGGTGAATTTCTAATGAAGGATAAAAAAATAATCGGTTTAGATGAGAATAAAATATCGAATGAGATTCGATTGAAAGGTGAAAAGTTTGTTAGAAAATTTAATAGAATAAAAAATAAAATGTAAATAATTTGCAAATAAATGAGGTATTAAATGGATAAAGCAAAACAAATATTGGAACTTGCAGAAAAATACGGGCAATACACAGCCGAAAACTTATCGAGGTTAGTAAAAATAAAATCGTTGAGTATGCGGGAAGAGAGTGTTGTAAACGAACTGAAATTAATTATGGAGGAAGCAGGGTTTGACGAAGTACGCATTGACAAACTCGGCAACGTAATCGGTAGAATGGGAAACGGTGAAAAGTTAATGGTAATTGACGGTCATATTGACACTGTTGATATGGGAAATTTAGATGCTTGGAAATTTGACCCGCTGAGCGGTGAAATTAAAGACGGTTATGTCCTTGGTCGCGGAAGTGTTGATCAGGAAGGCGGACCGATTGCAGGAGTTACTGCCGGAAGAATATTAAAGGAAATTGGTATTCCTGATGATGTTACACTTTTAGTAACCGGAACAGTAATGGAAGAAGATTGTGACGGACTTTGTTGGAAATATCTTGTTGAAGAAGAAAAAATCAAACCTGATGTTGTTATTGTTACAGAACCTACAAACTTAAATATCTATCGTGGTCATAGAGGCAGAATGGAAATAGAAGTTTCATTCTACGGATTATCTGCCCACGGCTCGGCTCCGGAACGCGGGAAAAACGCTATTTATTTGGCTTCTCGTGCGTGTTTGGAAATTGAAAAACTTAATGAAAATCTTGCTTATGACGAGTTTCTCGGCAAAGGCAGTGTTACTATTTCAGAGTTTGTTTCCGGAAGTCCTTCGCAGTGTGCGGTTGCTGATTTTGCTAAAATTCATCTTGATAGAAGATTGACTTGGGGTGAAGATAAAGAGCTTGCACTTAATCAAATTAGAGAAATTGTGAAAGATATGGACGCCAAAGTTGAATTGCTTGAGTATAAGGAAACTTCTTTTACCGGTTTGGAATACGGAATGGAGAAGTATTTTCCTACGTGGAAATTGGAGGAGGATAATCCGGTTATTCAAAAGGGTGTTGAAACTTACGAGCAATTATTCGGTGCTGCACCAAAGGTTGACAAGTGGACGTTTTCTACAAACGGTGTTACCATAAACGGTTATTTCGGAATCCCGGTTATTGGATTTGGTCCCGGAAATGAAGTTATGGCACACGCACCAAACGAAAAGGTTCCGGTGGAGCATCTTGTTAAAGCATCTGCGTT
This sequence comes from uncultured Melioribacteraceae bacterium, assembly GCA_964639525.1. Lineage (GTDB taxonomy): Bacteria > Bacteroidota > Ignavibacteria > Ignavibacteriales > Melioribacteraceae > CAZXDS01. The sequence continues at coordinate 4,162 of CAZXDS010000189.1, forward strand.
TTATGCAAACTATGTGTTGAACTTTTAATAGAACACAGATTTTCATGATTAATTATGATTTTTTATGACAAAAGAAAATTATAAATACAGCAATATAACTGATAAAATTATCAAAGCATATTTTGATGTTTATAATAAACTTGGATATGGTTTTTTAGAAAAGGTTTATGAAAAAAGTATGATGATTGAACTTGGTAATATTGGATTAAAATGTGAAAATCAATTTCCAATTAATGTTTACTATGACAATTATGAAGTTGGAAAATACTATGCGGATATAATTGTAGAAAATGTAGTAATTCTTGAATTGAAAGCTGTTAAAAGTATATGCCCGGAACACGAAGCGCAATTGTTAAATTATTTAAAAGCAACTGAAATTGAAGTCGGGATGCTCTTAAATTTCGGTGAAAAACCACAGTTTAAACGGAAAGTATTTTCTAATAAATATAAAATCAAAGAAAATCATAATAAATCTTAAGAAATCTGCGTCCTATATTTTAATTTAATTATGGAGAAATAATATGAATACAAACTTAAAAGGAAAGCATTTCCTTTCCACTGATTATTGGACAAAACAAGAACTTGATACTGCTTTTGAAGTGGCAATGGATTTGAAGAAAAAATTTGCACTCGAAGAACCAACGAGATATTTAAGAGACAAAACTTTGTTTATGCTGTTCTTTGAACAATCAACTCGAACACGTAATTCTATGGAAGCCGGAATGACGCAGCTCGGCGGTCATGCACACGATTTAACACCTGACAAGATTCAGCTATCGCACGGGGAAACCGCTAAAGATACTGCGATTATTCTTTCGCGAATGGGACACGGAATTGCTTCACGGAATTGTTTTTACGGAATCGGGAAAGATTATCTTGCGGAAATGGCTGAAAATTCACGCAAACCGGTTATGTCGCTACAAGACGATGTTTATCATCCGTTTCAAGGAATGGCTGATTTAATGACGATTTTTGAATACTTCGGGAAAAATACAAAAGGGTTAAAAGTTACAGTATCTTGGGCTTATGCAGATACGCATTCCAAACCGCTTTCGGTTCCTCAAACGCAGGCGTTACTTTTTCCGCGATACGGAATTGATTTAACAATCGCACATCCGAAGGAATTTCCTTTGAGTGAGAATATTGTTGAAAAAGCAAAACAAAATGCTGAAAAAGGCGGAGGAAGTATTCGTTTCACAAATGATATGGATGAAGGTTTTGAAGGTGCGCACATTGTTATCCCCAAAAATTGGGGCGGATTCGGTGCATACGGCGTTCAAGAATATCTTGACAACGAAGAAGAATGCAAGAAAGAAATGTCTGCAAATTTGGAAAAATATCATTCATGGATTTGTGATGATAATCGAATTAAACTTGCGGATAAAAATGTAAAGCTTATGCACGCACTACCGGCAGATAGAAATCATGAAGTAACGGATTCGGTTCTTGATAATCCGGATATTTCAATTGTTTTTGATGAAGCCGAAAACAGATTGCATACGGCAAAAGCAATAATGGCACTTACTATGTAAATTTAATAGAACACAGATGACACTGAAAAATATAATTTACACGGATAAAAATTAATCCGTGAAAATCTGTTTAATCCGTGTTATCCGTGTTCTATCATCTCTTTTCAATTCTAATTATATTAACCGGACAGTTTTGTGCTGCGATGAGATTCTCTTCCATTTCGTCATCGCTTACATTTGCATTGTAAATTCCTTTTTTCGCTTTGCCTTCGATAAGAACCGATTTGCCGTCCTTTTTCGAAATTCGCCAGCGGTAAGGAGCAGCTTCAACACAAGCATTGCAGCCAATACACTTCTGTCTGTGGTGAACAATTCGGAACATTAAAGAACTTCTTCTAAAATATAAAGTCTATCGGAAGGGCGAATAATTTCTTTTATCGGTATCGAAAAATTATCGCCTTTGTTTACTTGATTAACTGATTTATTCTCCAACCGCAATTCCGTTACGTGCGTTTTTACTACACCTGTTGTCGGACCAGTAATTAAAATTTCATCACCGATTTTAAGTGATTTTGTCTCTAATTTAAACTCTGCAACGTTTAATTTTTTAAAATAATTTACACCTTTGCCGACAAACACTTTCCGTTT
>CAZXDS010000190.1:0-6280 GCA_964639525.1 uncultured Melioribacteraceae bacterium
TTCCATTCTACCGCCTTTATTAAGCACGTGAACTACTTTTTCCCACCAATTTGTGCCTTTAATGTCGGTAACTGATTTTTGGAAACGTTGCTCTTCTAAAACAGCTTTCGATAAATGCCGCCGAGCTTTCTTAAATATTTTCATTTCTTTTGATGTAGCATCCGGAACAACATGACCAGGCTTATCACCGGCAGCAATATTTGCAACCATTTTCAAATAAAAATCTTCTTGCCTTGTAAAATCCATTCCCGGGCCAAAACCGTTTTTACCATAACCAGGTAAATTTAATTTTTCAGCAACAGCAAGCATAAAAGCTTCCATATTAGTATGAACTTCTTCGCCGAAAATTTTTACTTTTTCAACAAGAGGTTCAACAGTAGGCTGACGGGTTTTACTGTGCTTAATCGGCGAAGCCGGTGTTGTATGCGGTAATCCGTATCTTTCCCAAATCGCTGTATCAGGCAAAATATAATCAGCATACATCGAGGTTTCACCGATAACAATATCACTTGCGATATACAGAGGAATAACATTCGGGTCTACTAATGCTTCAATCATTTTGTGTCCCGCCGGAGCAGAAAGAACCGGTGTTCCTTTATGTGTCATAAGAGCTTTGATTTTATACGGATAACCGGTTTGAGCCGAGGGAATAATTTCCTGATAAACATTACCTGTGTGAGGAAACCAAGGACGTTTGGCAGGATAACCGTTTTCTTGAAATAAAGTACTGTTTTCGTAATGTTCGCCTTCACGATTTATTTTATGCCCGAATGGTTTCAATTTATTCGGATGTAAACCTTTAGTTAATGGAAACGGCTGCCCGGGTTTACTGCCGTCTTCGTGCCAATGACCGCCGCCGCCGGAAAGTCCGCCTTTCCAATCAGGATTACCTGCAAATAAATTTAATGTAATAATTGCCTGTGCATTGTAATAACCGTAAGTATGCTGAACAGCACCGCGATAAAGTTCAGTAACTGATTTTTTACCGTGTTTTTTATACTCTTTCGCAACTTCGATTATTTCTTTTTTTTCAATACCGCATTCTTTTGCCCATTCCTCTAATGATTTGGAGAACACATAATCCTTCAACACTTGCAAGGATGATTTAACCCTAATGTTATTTATTTTACCATCGTAGAATAAATCGGCTTCTACTGTTTTTGAACTGTCATAAGGATCAACAACAACAGGTTTTCCGTTTCTAATTACAACAAATTTATCTTTACTGCCACGCCCGATATCTGAAGCGCGAAGTAATGCTCCCGGACCATCTTTTTCAATTTTAACCAGCAAACCGGCATTTGACCAAGTTGATTCGTTATCTGCAATAGCAGCACCTTTGTTTGCATTCATCAGATATTTTTCATCATATCCTTTATTATTGAATAGCCAATGCATCAAACCGTAAACTAAAGCAGCATCGCCGCCAGGTTTAACAGGCAGCCATTTCCACGCTTTTGCGGCAGTTTTTGATAGACGCGGATCTACAACAACAATTTTTAATTGTCCTTTTGAAATAGGAGTAGTAAGTAAATTACTCATTAAAGGAGGTCCGAAATTTGCTTCTACAGGGCTTGTCCCGAAAATTATTACAAACTCCGAATTAGTAAAATCCGGTTTCATGTGTTCGGCACCATTATGCCATTTTCCTTCGGCATACTGACCGGTAACTTTTTTATAAGCTATGTGGTGAGATTGTTCACAAATAGTAGTGTGTTCAAACCAGTTATTACTTCCAAAACCGGCTTTCATCCAGCGTTTTGCAAATTCCTTTCTACCGTGCTCAATTCTACCCGCTTGAAAAACAAATTGATTGTTTTTAGGACCAAAATCAGGGTGATTCGGATCAATTAATAAATCCAAATGTTGTTTATGTTTCTTTTTGAAGGCAGCAACAGTCATTTTACCTTTGGCAACATCACCGGCATCAGCCGCCATTGCTTTTGATAAACTTGCATCTTTCATTGCACGCAGTTCTTTCAAACCCGAGACAACTCTATTTTCCTCACCGGGCACTTTTGAAAATAATTTTCCGCCTTCTACAATTTCTGTTACAGCTTTATCAAACGTAACAACTTCCCATTTGTTTTCGCCTCGTTTTCCTGCTCTTTTAAGTACTTTTGTTAATCTATACGGATCATACAAACTCTGCATTCCGGCTTGACCTTTCGGGCAAATGCCGCCGTCAATTTTTGCTGCATCTTTTAATTCCGTTTCATATGGAATTGCAGGATTCATTGTTTGAATTGAATATGGATTTCCGTCAATTTTTACAGCAATACCATTATGAATTTTTACTTTTATGGGACAATCAGTGTGGCACTGCAAGCAAACCGAGTAAATAATGTTATCCACATCGTTTAAGTGGTATTGATCTACAGGTATGCTCGGATCATCAATAGTTTTTCCTTGAGCAATTGTGCTCGCCACCAAGCCGGTTCCTCCAAGAAGTGCAGAAGTTTTGAAAAAATCTCTTCTTGATAAACCATTCGTCTCTTCTCTATTAATACTTTCTTTCATCTTACACTCCTATTGCTTGATTTTCTGATTTGGAATCGGATAAATCTTCTTTTGAAAAAAGGGGTAAATATTTTTTACCAAGCATAAAGACAAGTGCAGCAACTGAAATAGTAAATATCAGTATGCCCCACTCCATTAAACTCGGGAAATACTTAAATGTTAATCCGGGTCCGGTAAATGCTGTTTTTAATCCTTCCAATTCAGGAACTGCTAATCCGGGAATAACAATATTTAATCGGACTGACATAAATGTTAGCGCTATAAGTCCGCCTGCCCAAGCTATTGCCGAAGTTGATTTAGATTTAAAAATCAACAAATATGCAGGAACAAGGATTCCCAAACCTAAGTGAACAAACCAAAATACCCACCAGTAATGCCCGAATAAAATCATTTTAAGGCTTGATGTTTCAGAAGGGACAGAAGCCCAAAGACCGATTGTTATTTCTGCATATTCCAATAAAAAATCGAATGCTAAAAGTGCAAGGATAATTTTACCCATTGTTATCAATATTGAACTGTGCATTTGGCTTCCTCTGTTGGGTCCCCAAAATTTTACAACAACTGCAAGCAACGCACCACCGGAAAGAAGTGCCCCAATTAGAAATATAATAGGTGTTAAACCTGAATTCCAATATGGTCTTGCACCAACAGAACCGAAAATAGCACCGACAGAACCGTGGAAAGCAATAGCAAGCGGAATTCCGATACCGCCGAGAATACGCAAAGTATTTTTATCTTTTTCTACTGAATATTCGCTTCTTTTTTCTGCATTAAATCCAACGAGTGATTGCAGCCATTTTGCAGGTAATGTGCCATTATTTTTTGATATCATATCGGCACGCAGTGCATATCTAAATTCGAATAGTAAAAGAACAAAATATGAACCGTAAAGCCAAGACATCCAGCCCATTACCGAACTGAAATTTGTATGAACTATCATTCTCCAAACTCTTCCCATGTGTCCGAGATCGAACCAAATGGCGAGCATAGCACCGATTAATGTAGCCAGTGCTGTAAGCAGTGCCAACTTGCCTATTCTTTCAAACATTTTAATTCTGAATACATAAGCAAGAGCCGACATCATAAAAGCCCCGGCAGATAAACCGATTAAATAAATATATCCGGCAACCCACAAACCCCAAGGGACGTAGGAACCGTAATTTGCATCTCTATGACCAAAAGTAAAGCGATCATAAAATGCTATTAAACCAACTATAAAAGCAATAATGGTTATTGCCCAAAATAGTTTATCAGCTTTTTTATTTTCATTTATCATTATATTCTCTCCCTATTAAAGTAAATAATATACTTTTGGATGAGTTCCCATTTCTTCTTTTAACCGCATTACATTAGGGGAACCAATAAGTTCTGCAACCAGACTTTCATGATCATTTGCATCGCCGAAATATGTGGCACGACCAATACACGAAACTACACATTCAGGTAATAATCCCTGTTCAAGTCTATGAATACAGAATGTGCATTTACGGGCGTTACCAATCGGTGATTTGCCTTCTTCTCTGTAACGTGCAATTCCATAACCATAAGTCGGCTCGTCTTCGTATTTTCTAGCATCTTCGCCAACATAAGCACTGTCGGTTCCAGGTGCCCCTTCTGTATAAAAACGTCCGGTATCAAATGTACGAGCACTATATGGACAAGCAGTAATACAATAACGACAGCCAATACATTGGTCATAATCAATTTCCACTATGCCGTCTTCACGTTTCCAAGTTGCATTTACCGGACAAACATCAACACATGGAGGATCTTCGCACTGCATACAAGGTCTTGGAATATACCGTTCCGTTGTATTGGGATATGTTCCAATCTCTTCTGTTAATACGGGGCGATAAACAACACCTGGAGGAAGTTTATTTTCTGCAACACAAGAAACAGTACATGAGTGACAGCCAACGCATTTACGCATATCAATTACCATTGACCATTTTCTTTGATCAACAGGTTTTTGCAATGCTCTTTGAAGGTCTCGCTGCATTGTAATGATTATATCTTCATCATCAGTACGAGCCGGCAAAGTAGGTAATTCTACTTTGTTACTATTATTTGTGATGGATTTTCCTGCAGCTATTAATTTATTATTCAATACGGCAGGAAGAACCAATCCGGCAAAAACGCCGGTTCCCATTTTTTTAAGGAAACTTGTTCTATCATATTTTTCCGATAGCTTTTCAGTTAATTTATCCTCATCAACAGGCTGGTTTTTCTTTATTTCTTCATTAGCCATTATTTTCTCCGGATATGTTTTAAAATTATATCTTATATTCAAAGTTTAATACGTAACTTGTTACTGTATTTCCGGTTTGTGGAGCCATAATTTTTACGTTCGGTGCAATTGAAAATCCTTTTGTAGGTACAAAATTTAGCCCGCCGATTATATATGTATTCCCATTATCGCTTACATTTGTGTTTGGATCAAAAATATCAAAACGTCCGAAAACTTCAGCAACCTTTGAAAATTTTACATTTGCAAAGAAAGAAAGTATGGTTTCTGTTACATCAATACCGCTTTTATTAAGATAATCATATTCAGCACCGACTCTAATCTTTCCCGTTGAATAAGCTGCAAATCCGCCCAATACTGTTGTGGTTTCCGTAGTAATTGCAGTTGTAGTCGTATTATCAAAACCTTCAAAACTTAGTGAAGCACCAATATTGTAACCGCCTTTTGATAATTTAGCATCACCATAAAATGCTTGGAATGAATATTTTTTGAAATTATTTTTTTCTATGTTTTTATAGCCGCCGCCATTTGTTACTAATGCACTTACATTAAATTTTTCGGCAAATTTATTTATATATCCGATACCAAGATCAGCAGAACTTGAAAAATGGTTTCTGTCCATCGGAGCTTTTTCAACAAATCTGTAACCCCAATTGTGCTCTTCAACGTTGAACATGTTCATGCCCTGAAGACCAAAAACAAATTTACCGAAATCGGTTTTCCATGATAATGCGGCAATTTTCAAGTAAACGCTTAATCGTTTGTCCTTTCCTGTATCAAATCTGCCGACATCTGTAGTAAATTTGTAGCCGATAGTTTTTGACAGTTCTTTTGAATAAGAGAAATAAACTCTGCGTAGTTCAAACGAATTAGTTGGTGCAGCATCTTCATTATATGAATAATCAAAATATACTTTGCTGCCGATTTTACCCTGTGCCATCATCATAGTTGCTGATAAAAGTAGAATAGTTGAAATTACAATTAGTTTCTTCATTTTTTAATCTCCTCTGAATTGAATTTGTTAATATCTTTTATTGAACTGATTTCGTGTTTGAATTCTTTAATGCCTTTACCTAAACCTTTTGCAATTTCAGGTAATTTTTTTGCCCCAAACAAAAGTAACAAAGCCGAAAAAATTAAAATTATTTCCGGTGCCCCAATATTTCCTAACATGCTATTGCTCCCTTATTATTATAAGTTTATCTGTTTTATGCAATCCTTATGCCATAATTTTGATAATTTTAAAACAAGGGTTCTATCGTGTAAAGTGAGTTATAAGTTGTATTTTGGCAATATGACGTGTCTTTTAAAAACGATAATTCGCTTTTTTCAACGAAAAATCGTTTTTCATTAATGGTTATTTACATTAGTAACTGAAGATAAAAACAATACGTTGAAAAATAGAAAAATTCATTAGGGCTAAAGCCCCGGTTAATTTGTTTAATGCATTACACCGTCAACTGAAGTTAACGGAAATATTTTACCATTTTATCGGTTAATAAATTTAAAAACAAT
>CAZXDS010000191.1:0-3402 GCA_964639525.1 uncultured Melioribacteraceae bacterium
GACCAACAATTTGTTCAACACAACAAAATATTATTTAATACAAATACTAAAATTCAATTGCTTCGCAGTCAGTAGCAGAAGTGCAAAGCACTTCAATTTTGTTCTTCTATAGTAGGTTTTCAGCAAAATAACTTGAATAGTATTGGTTAAAAGGACAGTATTTTTTATTTCACAGATGTCATTTTCGAACGTTTAAATCGTAAATCCATTATTTGTGTTGCCTATATTCCTAATCAAGTTGGAAATAATAGAAACATCTTATTTTACGGACAGTTTAGTGTTATCTGTAGTGAATTTGTAGTGTAATTCACTACAGTAATTGCCGTGGTCCATAATAATTTTCGCATAAATTATTTTTAAAATTATTGATTTAAAAGTTAAGATTAGCTATGTTTGTAAGCTAAAAGTTAATTTATGGAGGATTTGATGTTTGCAGTTGTTGATATAGCCGGACAACAGTTTAAAGTCGCTGAAAATGAAACACATTATGTTCCGCATATTGATGGGGAAATTGATTCTGCTGTTACATTTGATTCGGTTTTACTTTTTAATGATGGTAAGGAAACTAAGATTGGTTCACCTACTATTGAAGGATTAAAGGTAGAAGCAAAATTGTTGGAAAATGTAAAAGATGAAAAAGTGATTGTTTTCAAAAAGAAAAGAAGAAAAGGCTACAAGAAAAAAAACGGTCACAGACAGCAATTAACAAAAATTGAAATTACAAAAATTGGTTAATAAAAGAGGTTATTCTCATGGCTCATAAAAAAGGTCAAGGTTCATCAAGGAACGGACGCGATAGTAATCCCCAGTATTTGGGAGTCAAAAGATTTGGTGGAGAAAAAGTTACGGCAGGTTCTATAATAGTTAGACAACGCGGCACAAAATTTCATCCCGGCGTTAATGTAATGAAAGGCAGTGATGATACATTGTTTGCTACAATGGAAGGATTTGTAAAATTTGAAACTAAAAGAAATGATAGAAAATATATTTCTGTGCTTGAAACATTATAATGATTTTACTTAATTAAAAAACCCTTTCATTTGAAAGGGTTTTTTTGTTTTAAATAATATAAGAGCTAAATATTAAAGCCCTAACTTTTCCATATCAGCTACTAAGTTTTTTACTGCATTAACAGAATTATTAAAAGCTTCTTGTTCAGTGGCATCTAAATTTAATTCAAGAATTCTTTCAACACCGTTTGCACCAAGAACAGCCGGAACTCCAACAAAGTAACCATCAACTCCAAATTCACCATTCAGGTAAACACATGAGGGGAGAACTCGTTTTTGGTCTTTCATTATTGCAGTTGCCATTGCAGTTGCAGCAGCAGCAGGAGAAACAAAAGCTGAGCCGGTTTTTAATAATTTAACAACTTCACCGCCTGCTTTTTTAGTTCTTGCAACCATAGCATCCATAACTTCTTTTGCTTTAGCAGCATCTTTGTATTTCCTCTCCAATAATTCCATAACAGGAACGCCGTTTACATTTGCATAGCGAATAAGCGGAACCATTGAATCACCGTGTCCGCCAAGAACCATTGCATTAACATCCTTAACAGAAACATCAAGTTCCCAAGCTATAAAAGTTGAAAAACGTGATGAATCCAAAACTCCTGCTTGACCAATAACACGTTGAGTAGGAAAGCCTGTAACTTTTTGGAACAAAGTAACCATTGCATCCAAAGGATTAGAAATAATAATTACAATTGCATTTGGAGCATGTTCTTTTACGCCTTCGGCAACACTGCGCATTATTTTTGAGTTTATTGTTAATAAATCATCTCGGCTCATTCCGGGTTTACGCGGTAAGCCTGCAGTGATAATTACAAGGTCTGCGTTATCAAGTCCGGCGTATTCATTAGTGCCTGATAATTTAGCATCGGAACCTGTAATACGTGAAGCTTCACCAATATCCAGAGTTTTACCTTGGGGCATATCCTCAACAATATCAAACATAATTACATCTGCAAGTTCTTGCGATGAAATTAAATGAGCCAAAACGCCGCCAATTTGTCCACCGCCTATTAATGCGATTTTTTTGCGTGCCATAATCTTACCTCCTAAATTAAATGAAAATTACTCTTAATTAACCTTTTTACTTTAATTAAGTTTTTAAGACCTAAATATCTCAATTACTAATCCAAACTTATAAAAAATATTGCTATGCTAAAAGAATAGAAAAGAAAAACTCTTATTCGCTTGTCATAATAAAGAGCGGTTTATTCTCAAAACTCTTGTATTGAGGTCGCAGCCTTTCCGTATTATAGAATTTATGAACATCTACTATTTTTTTTGTACTCGTAATAATTTCAATTGGGGCATTATCATATCTGCCGTTTTTAAGTGTTACCAATCTGCCGGTTGTTCCTTCAAGGATTAAATCAAGTGCTAAATTACCATAAGCCATAGGAACAATAGAATCAATGGCATCAGGATTTCCACTTCTGACAAGATAACCCAGCCTTTGATTAATTACGTTAATTCGCTTTCCGTTATTGTACTTAGGAGAAATTTCTTTTAGCTGAGCAGAAACCAAATCACCAATGCCACCAAGCTTTTTATGCCCGAACATATCCTGTTCCTCGTTTTTAAATATCATTTCGCCGCCTTCAAACATAGCGCCTTCGGATACAAGCACAACCGAATATTTACTCGGGTTGGTTTTCCTATCGTCAACAAGCAGTTTTGTTAATAAGTCAATATCACATTTGTATTCAGGAATTATACATCTATCTGAAGCACCCGCCATAGTCGGTAACAAAGCACTGAAACCTGCATATCTTCCAAAAACTTCAATTACTAAAAATCGCTCGTGCGAACCTGCGGTAGTTCTGAGTTTGTGTGTCATTTCAATTGTTCGTGTAACACAAGTACTAAACCCAATGCAATAATCAGTGCCGGGAACATCATTATCCATTGTTTTAGGCATGGCAACTACTTTTACCCCTTTATGATGAAGGTGAACTCCGTAACTTAAAGTATCATCACCGCCGATAGGAATTAAATAATCAAGACCAAGAAAATCAATATTTTTTAATACTTCTTCTGTAAGATCATTCACCTCATCTTTGTATTTATCTTTCAAATGAATAGGAATGCTTACGGCTGGAACGTTACTTGGTCTTGTGCGGGATGAATGCAAAAATGTTCCGCCTGTTCTTCCGGCGCGATTAACAATTTCTTCAGTCAAGTGAATAAAATTATCGTCGTTGTCATAATCCTTTTCGCGAACAATTTCAATTAATCCCGCCCATCCTCTTTTTATTCCAATAACCTCATACCCTTCTCTTCTAGCTCTGATTGTTATTGCACGAATAGCAGGATTTAATCCGGGTACATCTCCTCCTCCGGTTAGTATTCCAATTCTTCCTTTTATTTTTTTTACTGCCATAATAGCTCCTAA
>CAZXDS010000191.1:3502-6280 GCA_964639525.1 uncultured Melioribacteraceae bacterium
CGGTTAGTATTCCAATTCTTCCTTTTATTTTTTTTACTGCCATAATAGCTCCTAATTTTAAATCATAAATTGCATAAATCAATACAGAAATATAATAAAGAAAATTATTTTTTTATTTTAACAATTTGAATAGAAATAATACAGCGTATATATATTAGATAATAGATTATATAAAAATATATATTTTTATATCTTTGTATAGTGAGGAGTTTATTTTCATTGAACAGAAAATAAATCTGTTCAATGAAAATAAACTAATAAATATGACTGCGTATATAATTCGCTAATGAGTTAATGCTTATTTCTTTTTATATTCTTTATGTTCAACGGAAAAATAACCTTTTGTCATTTTTTTCAACTTTGTTGAAAGCAAAATTATAGCTAACAAATTAGGAAAGGTCATAAATCCCAATGCAGCATCGCCAAAACTCCAGATTGTTTCCAATTGTGCAATTGCTCCGATAAATACGAAAAGTAAAAAGAACCATTTGTAAATTTTAATAGCTTTGTGTCCGAAAAGATAATCTGCCGCACGGTCACCGTAAAACGACCAACTTATTGCAGTTGAAATTGCAAACAGAGCAACGCTGACGGTAATTATTTTATCTCCGTAGCTAAATAGCCAACTTAAACCCTGCTTAAACGCAAATGCAGTTAAAATACTGCTGTTCATCATTGTGCCGGCATAACTCGGATCAATTCTTTGCACATAAAATTCTGTGTGATGCCAAGCTCCGGTAACAATTATTGCAAGTCCGGTCATTGTGCAGATAATTATTGTATCAATAAAAGGTCCCAACATTGCAACTGCACCTTCTCTTTCAGGAAACTCGGTTTTTGCCGTTGAGTGAGCAATTGCGGCACTACCTTGCCCGGCTTCGTTGGAATAAAGTCCGCGTTTTATTCCCCATAGCATAGTATTCATAAAGAAAAGAAAAGTTCCACTCGAAACACCTGCTATTTGCGATGGGGGATTGAAAGCCATATCAAATATCATATTAAAACTCGGTACAAGTTTATCGAGGTTTGCAACAAGAATCAACAATGCAGCAACTACATAAATTAACGCCATAAAAGGTGCAAGAAACCCTGTAACATTTCCGATTCTTTTTATTCCGCCAATAATTACGGCGCCAATAATCACAACAAGTACAAGTCCGTTAAGTATTTGCTGAATTGAAAGACTAAGTAAACCAAACAACATGAATTTGCTCGTTAAAAAATGATTTGGTCCAACAAGTTGAACTACTTCTGAATATATTTGGTCGGAAACTGTAAACGATTGAATTGCATTTCCCGTAGCAAATGAACAGATAACAGCAAAACTTGCAAATGTAACGGCAAGCCAACGCCAATTTGGACCGAGTCCTTTTTCAATTGTGTACATTGGTCCGCCGGCTGTATTTCCCTCCGAATCGAAATCTCTAAATTTAACGGCAAGTGTAGATTCTGCATATTTTAATGCAGTTCCGAAAAATGCTGTTATCCACATCCAAAAAAGTGCACCGGGTCCTCCGTAATAAAGTGCTGTAGCAACTCCGGCAATATTGCCAATTCCTACTGTTGCTGAAAGGGCAGTGGACAGTGCTTGATAATGTTTCAAATCCCCTTTGTCTTCAGGGTTGTCATATCTTCCGGCAGTAACTTTCATTCCGTGCCACACATAACGCAACTGAGGAAAACCTAATTTAATAGTGATAAAAATACCTGTACCAAGAAGTGCTATTACCATTAAAGGAATCATGCCGAGTGGTAAGTTTTTTGAAGGAAAATTTTTAATAATATCAAAATTTCCGGGGAAAGACCAAACTATATCAAAAGTAGAAAATCCGAATACAATAATTATTAATAGTATTACAGCAAATGTTATCAGAGCAAGTGTTGATTTTTTCATAAGCAATATTCTTTTTTTTGTTAAAAAAGTTTTCCTAAAATTCCTGTTGAATCAAGCAGTACTAAAAATATTAAGACAGGGGCAAAATATTTCAAAAAGATTTTCCAGAAGAAAATTATTTTCGGATAATTATCAAACAATTTTTCCGAACCTTGTTTTAAATTAACAAGAGCTTTATCAAATCCCCAAACATAAGCTACGAATATCGAAATTAACAATCCGCCCAAAGGAAGTAGAACATTTGAAGCTAAAAAATCCACAAAATCAAAAAAGTTTAACCCGAATATTTTAAATCCGCTCATTAAATTAAAAGATAAAGCACTTGGAACTCCAACGAGAAAAGTTACAAAGCCGAATACCAGTACTGCGTTGTGCCTTTTCCACTTACGTTCGTCAACAAAATACGCAATTACAACCTCTAACAATGAAATAGCAGATGTAAGTGCCGCAATTGTTAAAAGAAGAAAAAACATAATTGAAAATACATATCCACCTGACATTTTAGTAAATACAACAGGCAAGGTATGAAAGATAAGTCCCGGTCCAACATCCGGGCTTTGACCAGTTGCAAAAACTGCAGAAAAAATTGCAACACCGGCAATTAGTGCAACAATTGTATCGAGAAAAACAATTTGAACAGCAGCGCTGGGAATGTTATCCTTTTTTGACATATAACTGCCGTATATCATCATTGCACCCATTCCTAAACTTAAAGTAAAAAAGGCATGCCCTAATGCAATCAAAACTGCTCCGGGTGTTATATGACTCCAATCCGGTTTCAGCAAAAAATCAACTCCTTTACTTGCGCCATCCATTGTTAAACCGCGTATCATTAATATAAGTAGTATTAAAATAAGAAGCGGCATCATAATTTTACTTGCTCT
>CAZXDS010000192.1:0-1777 GCA_964639525.1 uncultured Melioribacteraceae bacterium
TTTGCTTCTCCGCTTTCTTCAATTTAATCTACCAACGTGCAGCAAAGCTTTTGAAAGAATACATCCGCGATAAAGACACACTCCACCGGGTCCGCCGCCGATAATTGCGAGTTGTGTTTTGTTTGTGTTTTGAAACATTTATTTATAACAATCCTTGATATTACTGCTGTTCTGTCTATTTTTTGCAGCCATCACTCTCGGTTTGTTATTCATCATTATCTTTATTTTCAATCAATTTTTTCAATTCTTCTTTACGTCCGTTCCAAAAAAGAAAAACGTCTTCTTCGTCGGCAAAGAGTTTGTATTCTTTAGGCGGCTTTTTGCCGTTTTTAATCAGCTCGATAATTTTGTTTTTTCTTGTTTAAGCATATTATTTTTTGTCTAATTTTTAATCCCAAATGGGATTTTATATTAATAGAAAATAGGATATTATTTTCTTTCTAATTTTTAATCCCGAAGGGATTTTATATTTATAAAAAACATAACTTTACTTTTATTCGACTCCTTACGGAGTCGCATACTTTTCGTGTCCCTCGCTGTTATAAATATTTGAATCCTTCGGATTTACGTATATTTTTTTAGTTCCATTAATATAATAATTATGTGAATCTTTCAAATTTGTTTGTTTACTATTTAAAAATTTCACTTTTCATCGATCCAATCAAACAAATACTCATTTTTATAATCAATTTGAAATAATTTCAAAAATTCCAGATATTCTTCTCTAAACGTTCTTCTCGTATGATGTTCTTTTTGCTTTCTAATATAGTTAATTACATTATCCAAAGAAGAATGACTATACGAAAACGAACCATAACCTTCCTGCCACTGAAAATTAATTTTCGTGAATCTCTTTTCTTTTATAAATGCATTAGATGATTTTTTAATTTCTCTTACCAAATCAGATAAACGACATGAGGGTTTCATCCCAATTAACAAATGGATGTGATCCGGCATTCCATTAATTGCAAGTAGTTTTTGTCCTTTATTTTTAATAATCCCTGTAATGTATTTATAAAGCTCTGCTTCCCACTTTTCACTTATAAGGTTTTCTCTCCCTTTTACCGCAAACACAATTTGAATATAAATTTGTGAAAATGTACTTGACATATATTAAGTCCGTAATATTAAAAAACGTAATTTAGTTTTTTTATTTGATAATAATTTTTTTTGATTTATTCTCATATATTTTCTTAATCCCGAAGGGATTATATATTTATAAAAATAGGACACTGCTTTTATTCGACTCCTAACGGAGTCGTATGCGTTGCGGGTTTCTCCTTGTTATAAATATTTGAATCCTTCGGATTCACGTGTGTTTTTTGTTTCCTCTTGTTATTCGTCCAAAATACGCCTGACTTACCCATAACCAAAACCTAAAAACATTCCTGTGTTTGTTTATTTTTAAGACAACTATCAAATAACCACCAGATAAGATTCAGTAAAATTTCGTTGTTATCACATAACCGTCACATAAGAATTTAAGCCCAAAACGGTGTACTGCACCCAAATAAACAAGAAATAATACAGTAAAGTTAGTAAAATAACTTCTTTAAAGAACAATCAACATCGGGTTTTCCAAAGCTTCGCAAACCCAGCGTAGAAAGCGGGCTGCGTCTGCTCCGTCAATAATTCTATGGTCATACGAAAGTGAAAGTGGCAGCATCATTCTTGCTTCAAATTCTTCATTTCGATAAACTTGTTCGTAAGAACCTCGCGAAACACCGAGTATAGCAACTTCGGGCGAATTAATTACAGGCGTAAAACCTACACCGCC
>CAZXDS010000192.1:1877-6266 GCA_964639525.1 uncultured Melioribacteraceae bacterium
TTTACATCTTCAATTGATATTCTTCCGCCTGTGCCTGAACCGGTTACAAGATGAATATCAATACCTATTTCACGAGCGAATCTTCGAACCGATGGTGCGGCAGGGGCAATTTTATTTTTTGATAATTTTGGAGTTTCAGCAACAACAGCAGATTTTGTCTGCGCTTTTTCAGCAACAGGAGCCTGCTTTATAGAAGGTGCTTCTTCTACACTTGCCACTTTTTTAACCTCAAGCTCTTTTTCTGATTTTTCAGAAATTTTTGCTTCGGTTGAAGCTGAAGAATCGACTCTTAAAATCACATCTCCTATTTTTGCATTGTCGCCGTCTTTAGCCAACACTTCCGTAACCGTTCCTGAAATTTCGGAAGGAACTTCAATCGTGGCTTTGTCGGTTTCAATTTCCAATAAAATTTGGTCAACATCAATTTTGTCGCCTTTTTTTACAAGCACTTTAATAATATCGGCGCTTTCAATATTTTCGCCCAAAGCGGGCAGTTTAAAATCTATTATCATTTTAGTCTCTTTTAATTTTCATAAAGTTATATACTTTTTTACTTTGGCAATCATTTGGTTTTATCATGATTTTTATGCTAATTAAAGATACAAGTCCAAAAATCACGCCAAAACCAAGTTTTATTGTTTCTTATAACCCCAACCTAAAGGTTGGGGCTAGTAATATACCTTGACGATAATGGTTTTCGGAAAGTACAATTAACTGAACTTTGGCATAACACACTCTAACTTGTTTTTCGTTCCGAAAAACAACCAAGATTGTGTATATATTTATTCCACACAATTTCCCAAAATAAAAGCTATATCAATTTCAAGCTGTTTTTAGATGCAAATACTTCTCAAACGGGATAAAATCCTTGTCATTATGCAGTAATGTGAAATCATTTTCTATGCAGAATGTTGCAATCATAACATCAATGGTTTTTCTTATTGTAATACCCTTTTTTCGCAAAAAACGAAAATTCATTGCACTTTTAATCGCCATATCTTTGCCGCCTATCTCATAACAAGGAAATTCAAGAAGAATGATTTTTGCTTTTTTAAAATCTTTATCATTTCTAAAGCCCTGCAAGACTTCGGTTAAAACATAGTCTCCGATTACGATTATCTCTTTTCCCAGAATAAATTCTAAAAGTTCAACTTGCCGATTTGAAACACCATTGAAATAATCAATTACAACAGTTGAATCTAAAAATATCATTTGTCTGTCCGCATTTCATCAATGTCACCTTCCCAATGTAATTTTCCTCTAAGAGATTTTAATTGAGATTGTTTTTTAATTTTCAACAACGTTTTAATGCCTTCTTCAACAACTTCCTTTTTAGTTTTCAAACCGGTTGTTTTTAATGCCAAACTCATTAAGTTATCGTCAATAACAATATTTGTTCTCATTCTATTTATCCTCCAATGTGTATTTGTATTCAAAATATACACATTCAAAAACAATTATACAATATATTTTTTACGAAACCATCGGATTTGGTTTATCAGCTTTTATTCCCAAATCAGTAACAGCTTTTTTAAGAACTTCCGGCTTTACTTTCTTTTCTTTAACAAGAGAAGAAAGTGCTGCAAAAACAATATGTTTTGCATCAACTTCAAAAAAATCACGAAGCTGGTCGCGTGTGTCGCTTCTTCCAAAACCAAAAGTGCCGAGTGTTGTTAAAGGTCCCGGCAACCATTTGCCTATTGCATCTCCAAGCACAAGCACATAATCCGATGCAGCAACAAACACTCCTTTTTCTTTTGACGTTATTTGACTAACGTAAGTTGTCTTTTGTTTTTTATCCGGATTCATTCTGTTCCATCTCTCAACATTTTTAGCATTAAGAAGAAGACTTTTGTAGCTTGTAACGCTCCAAATATCTGTTGAAATTTTATAATTCTTCTCCAAAATTTTCTGAGCTTTAATTACTTCGTTCATAATTGCACCGCTGCCGAACAAATGTGCTTTTGCAGTTGATTTAATTTTTGACGATTTAAATTTGTACATTCCTTTTAAAATTCCGTCTTTTACGCCTTTGGGCATTTCGGGCATTGCATAATTTTCATTTGTGATTGTGATGTAGTAGAAAATATCTTCACGCTTTTCGTACATTCTGTAAATACCGTCTCTAATAATTACCGCAAGTTCGTAAGCAAATGCAGGGTCGTAAGCTACAAGATTCGGGATAGGATAAGCAAGCAGATGGCTTTGTCCGTCCTGATGCTGAAGTCCTTCTCCTGCAAGAGTTGTGCGTCCTGCTGTTGCACCGATTAAAAATCCTTTAGTCTGCATATCAGCCGCAGCCCATGCAAGATCGCCAACACGCTGTAACCCAAACATTGAGTAGAAAACAAAAAACGGAATTGTATTTATTCCGTTAACCGCATAAGCATTTCCGGCAGCAATAAACGATGCCATTGAGCCGGCTTCGGTAATTCCTTCTTCCAAAATCTGACCGTTTTTTGCTTCTTTGTAATAAAGAAGTGAGTCTCTATCAACCGGTTCGTAAAGCTGACCGACATGCGAATAAATCCCAACTTGACGGAAAAGTGCTTCCATTCCAAAAGTACGTGCTTCATCGGGAACTATCGGAACAATTAATTTACCAACTTCTTTATCCTTAAGCAGTTTCGTGAGCATTCTAACAAAAACCATTGTAGATGAAACTTCTCTTTCACCTGTGCCTGTGTAAAATTCTTGAAATAATTCTTCGGACGGAGTTTGTAACGGCTGACTTTTAACAACACGTTTCGGCACGTAACCGCCGAGTTCTTTTCTTCTTTTCTTAAGATAAGTGATTTCCGCACTGTCTTCAGCCGGACGGAAAAACGGAGCTTCAGCCACTTCATCATCGGAAAGCGGAATGCCGAATCGCGTTCTAAAATGCTTTAATTCCTCTTCGTTCAATTTCTTCTGTGAATGAGTAATGTTTTTTCCTTCGCCTGCTTCACCAAGTCCGTAGCCTTTAACTGTGCGTGCAAGAATAACAGTCGGTGCCCCTTTGTGTTCAACAGCAGCTTTGTATGCGGCATAAACTTTTTCAGGATCGTGTCCGCCGCGTTTCATTTTTTCAATTTGTTCATCGGTTAAACTTTCCGCCATTTCTTTTAATTCAGGATATTTCCCAAAAAAGTGGTCGCGTACAAATGCACCGGATTCAACAATATATTTTTGAGATTCACCGTCAATATTTTCATTCATTCTTTTAATCAGAACACCGGATTTATCGTGTTCAAGTAATGGGTCCCAATCACCGCCCCAAATTACTTTAATTACATTCCAACCTACACCGCGAAACTGAGCTTCGAGTTCCTGAATAATATTTCCGTTGCCGCGAACGGGTCCGTCAAGCCTTTGTAAATTACAATTGATTACAAAAATTAAATTATCAAGTTTTTCACGAGCAGCGAGCGAAATTGCACCTTTTGTTTCCGGTTCGTCTGTTTCGCCGTCACCAAGAAATGCCCACACTTTTGTGTCGTTCGGTTTTTTAAGCCCGCGGTCTTCAAGATATCTGTTAAACCTCGCTTGATAAATTGCTTGAATAGGACCAAGCCCCATAGAAACGGTTGGGAATTCCCAAAAGTCCGGCATTAACCAAGGATGCGGATAGGACGAAAGACTTTCCTTGCTGAAAACTTCTCGTCTGAAATTAACAAGCTGCTCTTTCGAAATTCTTCCTTCCAAAAAAGCACGCGCATAAATTCCGGGAGATGCGTGACCTTGAAAATAAATTACATCGCCATTGTTATCGCCATCTTTTCCTTTAAAGAAATGATTGAATGCAACTTCGTAAAGTGTGGCTGCCGAAGCGTAAGTAGAAATATGTCCGCCAATTCCAGGGTTTTGCTTGTTTGCACGAACAACCATTGCCATAGCATTCCAGCGGATTATGCTTTTTATCCTTCGTTCAATTTCTCTTCCGCCCGGATATTTGGGCTGCTTTTCCTTTGGAATTGTGTTGATATAAGGAGTATTTGCAGTGAAAGGCAAGTCAACACCGGCTTTATGTGCATAGTTATCAAGCTCATTTAAAAGTTCTCTAACTTTTTCCGGTCCGCCGGATTGTAAAACATATTCGAGCGATTCCAACCATTCGTTTAATTCTTCATTATCAAGTAAATTTTTATTATCCGTTTCATTTAATGACATTCTTGGTTCCTTCATTTACAATTTTTAATTAGACACAAAGTATTATTTAAATACAATTATTAATTTACAAAATATTTAAGCAATAATATTCATTCCGTGTAATGAAAATTGTAAATAAGGTTACTCTTTTTTGTATAAAAATCTTGTGAATAAATAATTTAGAACCGAATATCCTGAAAAATTTCCAGCAATTCGGGGGCAAAATTAAAATCAAATAAAATAATGATTTATAACGATGAT
>CAZXDS010000193.1:0-4183 GCA_964639525.1 uncultured Melioribacteraceae bacterium
GCTTGGAATCCCAAAACGCTAAAAATGCTATTATTCAAAAGTTGGCTAATGATTTTAATCTTACACCCATCATTGCTTTTGATTTAATTAAAAACTCACCTCTGTCTTCTCTTAAAAGCCTGTCGGGCTTTGACGGGAGAAGATATAGACGATAAAATCTGCAAACCAATTTGAATTATGTATATTATTCAATAATATCCGTTAAACATCAACAACAATAAGTTAAAGTAAATATGAATATGTGGAGCTTGATGAAAGAAAACACCAAATTGAATTAGTGTAGTCCATGCACAGCAATTCGAGGGCAAAATTAAAATCAAATAAAATAATGATTTATAACGATGATAAAAAATATTTTTCCGGTTAATTTTTTTTAATACTAAAAATTGTAGAACCGACTTTCTAGTCGGTTCATCTTTCAATGTCTTGAAATATTTAATTTTCTTACGTTTTTCCAAGTTTTCTCTACATTTAGCCAGGAACAAACTGGAAAGTTTGTTCTACAACAACAATTTAATATTGAAAACTGTATTATTTGACTCTGAATCGCTGTCCATGCAATTTCATTTGCTAATTAACAAATAATAATATTATATTGAAATTATGAAATGGGATAGAGATGAATTGCTTTGTAAAAACTTACTTACTAATCCACAACCTGAATTAGGAACGATACTCGTTACGGGAGCTACCGGATATGTTGGCGGAAGATTAATACCCGAACTATTAGCACGCGGATATAAAGTGCGTGTAATGGCTCGCGTATCTTCAAACGAAATTGAAGGACGTTGGCCAAACGTGGAGATTGTAGCTGCCGATGCTTTGGAACCAAAACAATTAATAAAAGCGTTGGACGGCGTTTATGCCGCTTATTATTTAATTCATTCTTTATTATTAGGTCCGGAAAAATTTGAAAAGGCTGATATACAAGCTGCTATTAATTTCCGGAAAGCTGCGGAAGAAAGTAATGTTAAAAGAATAATATATCTTGGCGCACTGGGTGACTACAGTGATGATTTATCTCCCCATTTAAGAAGCAGGAATAAAGTAGCTGAGGTACTTAGGGAAGGAAAAACACCGATAACAATTTTAAGAGCCGCAATAATAATTGGGTCAGGAAGTGCTTCCTACGAAATACTAAAGAACTTGGTTGTTAAATCACCGATATTTCTTCTACCGAATTGGGCAAAAACAAAATGCCAGCCGATTAGTATAAGAACTTTAATTAATGTCCTCGTCGGGGTTTTGGAAAAAGCCAAAACATCTAAGAAAGTTTATGATGTTGGAGGAATGGAGGTTTTGACTTATGAAAAAATGTTAATAATCATGTCAAAATTATTAAAAAAGAAAAAATTGTTTCTGCATATTAACTTTGATAATTTTAATGTTTATTCCTACATCGCCAGTTTTTTAACTCCCGTTGCGGCACCGATAATAAAATCATTAATGAAAAGTTCTGTTAATGATGTGCTTTGCCAAGGTGGCTATACCCTTCCTTCTTCAATGTACAGACCAATTTCATTTAAAGAAGCATTGCTCAGAGCTATGTCTCGAGAAGAATTGGATGAAGTCAGCAGTAGATGGTCAGATGAATATCCGCGAGCACATGAACTGGCTTTGAAACTTAGTGAACTGAAAAAACCGCCATACTACATTGATTCCCATTCAATTTTTTCATCTAAAAAGAAAGAAGATTTATTTCATTCAATTTGTAAAATCGGCGGAGATGAAGGCTGGTTTTATTCAAACTGGATGTGGCGTTTGAGGGGAATATTGGATTCAATATTGCTCGGTGTCGGAACTTCGAGAGGCAGAAGAAGTTCAAATGTGTTACGCATGCATGATGTAGTTGGTTTTTTTAGAGTTGAAGATATTATACAAGATAAAAGGTTATTACTCAGAGCTGAAATGAAACTTCCCGGTAAAGCTTGGTTAGAATTTTCAATTAATGAAGAGACTGATAATAATAAGCTTATAGTTAATGCCTATTTTGAACCTTACGACTGGAAAGGGAAAGCTTATTGGTATAATTTTTTGCCTTTCCATTATTTTATTTTCACTAATTTACTAAAGCAAATTGATAAGAGAAGTTAGAATGATTCCCTTCTCAACCATATTTATTTTAATCCGCCATCGGCGAACAATGGTTAAATTTCCAGCTACTTGGGGCGGTAATAAATATTCCGATTGTTCCCCCTCCGCTTGCGCAATGGTGTTAACTTAAGAACATATTTTTATAATATGTCATTCCCGAATGTTTAAATCGGGAATCATTTAGATAAAATGGATTCCGTGTAAGAACATCACGGAATGACGATTGCTTAAGTTGACAGCATTGTCCGCTTGCGGTGGGGTAGTTCATTAAATTCATTTTTGGAAATGTAATCAGATATTCAATTGTAAAGCAATTGTCCCCAACCAATTGGTCAATGCTGTCAATTTAGTGTTTGTTAATTTTAAAATACTTAAATTCAACTGCGTTGCAGTCAATGGAATAACTTATTACAACACTATTGCTTATGTAAGAAGTGCGAAGCACTTCAATTTATAATAACTATGGACGAAGTCCATAGTTAAAGCCCCGAAAATATTACGGAACTGCAAAGCAGTTCAATTTTACAATTTATTATTTAAAACGCTTAAGTTGACAACATTGACCAATTGGTTAGGGATACAAAAATTTTTAAATTTTAATTACGCTATTTTCAGAATCACCAAAGGAAGTAACTACAAATCTGTCAGATTCGTTTTCGTTTTTCCAAGTTTCTCCGTCTAAAAAATAGCGGAATTGGTATTCATTATCGCATGCAAGTTTAATAATTGACTTAAATTCACCAGATTTTAACTTTTTCATCATATTAGTTTTGGGATTCCAATCGTTAAAATCACCGACAACACTAACAGTTTTAAATCCTTTCCCGTCTTTTGCAGAAATACTGAAAGTAACATTGCAAACAGGTTTTGTTTTAAGATATTTTTTGATAATAGGCATTTATTTATCCTCTAATTATTTTTAAAATTCAATGCCCAAATCTTGTTGAAAAAATTTTCAAATCCAAATAAACTAAACTATTTTCAAAATTTCTTCAAGAATTTTTTGAGAGGCGCCTATGTTATTTTCAACATAGCTTTTTGATATATTTCCAAGTCGCTGTCTTTCATTATTATCAGCTAATAATTTCCTTAGTTTTCGGTAAGCTTCTTTTTTGTTGTGAATAACAATTCCGCTGCCCAATTCGGCAAGCTTTAATGCTTCCAAACTATTTTCTATTTTAGTCCCGTACAATACCGGAATTCCATAAACAGCGGGTTCAAGAACATTGTGAATTCCTTGCTTAAAACTTCCGCCAACGTAAGCCAGGTCAGCATAATAATAAAGCGTTAAAAGGATACCGACAGAATCAACCAGTATTACGTTTTCATTATTATAATAACTCATATATGAAAAACGGATGGTTTTAACTTTGTTAGCAAAGTAATTTTCAAGTCTTTCCAAATTAATTTTGGTTGGTTCGTGCGGAGCTAAAATCATAACAACACTTGGGTCATATTTCATAATTTTTGTTATTGCAGGTAAAATAACATCTTCATCCGCCGACCATGAGCTTCCGAAAACAAATACTCTTTTGCCCGAAAGTAATTTCTCATCAAATAATTTTCGATTTTTAGCCTGAATACTTTTTTCGTAAACGCGGTCATATCTGGTATCGCCGACTGTTATCAATTTACTTTTCGGAATATTAAACTCCTTAAAATTCGTGGTATTTTGCTCGGAAACAGTTAAAATTTTTGTGAAATTTTGGTAGAGGATTTTATGAAAATTTTTCACCCCGGGGAATTTCCTTCCGGAATTGGAACGCATTGTCGCGTCAACAATCATTATTGGCACTGATTTTTTATTTAGTGCCCAAATAAGATTCGGCCAAATATCATATCGCATAAACACTACAAGATTTGGGCGAACGTATGAAATAAATTTTTTGGTTAAACCGGGACTATCCAAAGGCAGGTACGAAATTACGTCAGCATTCGGATAATTAAGTGAATTTTGATATCCGGATGGCGAAAAAAATGTAACAATAATATTTACATTTTTTTCGGATTTTAATTTTTTAATAATTGGTTTTGCCTGTTCAAATTCTCCCATAGAAGCAGAATGAAACCAAATCATTTTTTTTGACCT
>CAZXDS010000193.1:4283-6243 GCA_964639525.1 uncultured Melioribacteraceae bacterium
GAAGTGTTCTTTGGGACACTTTTCACGCCCGATATGACTGCAAGGTCTGCAAGATAAGGAATTATTTTCTAAAATTAAATTTGTAGATTGGTAAGGGGCAAAGCCGAACTCTTTTACAGTAGAACCAAACATGGTTACAACAGGAACGTTTACGGCAGTTGCAGTGTGCATCATACCGGAATCGTTGCACACAATGAGACGACAAGTTTTCATATCAGCAGCAGTTTGTAGCAATTTGTTATCGTTTGCAAGGTTCTGTGCTCCGGCAATTTTATCAGAAATATTTTTGCAGATTTCAATATCGCTTTTGCCTCCAAATAGTACAATTTGAAAACCTTCATCCGCTAATTTATTTCCGAGCTCAACAAAATATTCTTCAAGCCACATTTTTGTATAATGTTTTGAACCGGGACAAAAACCTATGATAGTTTTATTATTTAATTTTGAAGTAATATTATCCGGTATAAATAATTCGGCAGGTTTTTCGTCAATATGTAAATCCGGAACCGTTTCGGCATATCTTATGGGAATACTTTTTATATCTTTTAAAAGATTTAATTTAAAATTAACCAGTAGAAATTTTTTAATGTTAGGTTTATGATATACATATTTATGAACATTGAGCCCCGCGGTTATTTTTCTGCTTCTAAAATTATTTTGTAAATCAATAACAATATCATAATCCCGCTCTCGTAAGATATTAACTAATTTATCCGGGTTTAAATAATCATCATAAAAAAATAGTTTGTTTACTTTCGGATTGTGTCTAAGAACATCAGCAAAAGATTTTCGCATCAGAAAATCAATTTTTACTTTGGGATACTTTTTCTTCAAGACTCTAATAACCGGAGTGGTTAGTATTATATCACCAAGTGAGCTTAGCCGAATTAATAATATTTTTTTTGCAGTAATGTTCATTAAAACTTCTGTAAATTTGAGAACTCGAAATATAAACGATTTAATTTAATTTATCAGAAAGGAAAATCATGCAGGCTTACCCATTTATTTTTACATTCCATATAATATTTGCAGGAATGTGGCTGGCATTTTTATTTATAAATTTAGTTTTTGTAAAAAGAATTAAAATGCAGGAAATTCAATCTCGGAATTTTTTATCAACATACTTAAATTTCACTATTATTTTTGAAATGATTGGTGCAATAGGAATGCTGTTTACCGGAGTATACATGGTTGCTGTAAATTTCGGTTACGGATTCTTTGTTATGAGTAGCAATCACTGGCTTGCAACCAAACAGATGATTTTTGTTGTTGTTCTTATTCTAATTTTTGTTAGCATTTTACCAAACTGGCTTAAGTTAAATAGTTTGGTAAAAAGTAATGTGGAAATAAAGTTAGAAAATATTCATCTTAGAAAATTAATGAGGGTTAATGCAATAATTAATTTTCTAGTCCTTCTGAATTTCTTGTTCGCAATAACACATACTTTTTATAATTGATTGATTTTTATATTGTACAATTGAGAGTGTTATAATTGTTGCTTATTTTTGGATTAAAAAATTGAGGTAATTATGGGTATTCTACCGGTAAAAACATTTCCGAATAATTCTATTGAAGCACAAGCTTATGCTATTGTAGAAAAATACAAAGAAAACATTCCGCGAATGAATGATAGAAACAGACTCGGATACAATCTTGTAAAAAACTTAAACGGCGAAAGCGATGATACGCTTACTATAGTTAAAAATAATAAATTATTACTTGAAGGTATTTCAGAAAAAGAATTAGCTGCAAAATTTGAAGAAGACTTAGCTCATGTTAAATTTCCTGATAAAGTTGATTAGCAAACACTTTATTATTCTAATTTTTGTTGCACAGCTCTAACCGAATTTTGTTTTAAACCCTCGGGGTGTTAAACCCCGAAGGTTTTTACGTTTAAATCAATCCTCAGCTTCACGCAAATATCTTTCCACAGTATCTACCGCATCTTTGCTTCCAATAT
>CAZXDS010000194.1:0-6225 GCA_964639525.1 uncultured Melioribacteraceae bacterium
ATGAAAACAAGCATTAGATATTTTGCAGCAATACTATTTGTAATTATTCCGGTTCTATTTACTTCGGCTAAGAATTACAAGGGAGCGGAGTACAGAACAAAAAGCACATTCCTTTACGGTAGGTTTGAAGTTAGAATGAAACCAGCACACAGGTCAGGCGTTATTTCGTCATTTTTTACCTATCATGAAATAAGCAATACATCGGAATGGAATGAAATTGACATTGAATGTATGGGCAGATACGATAACCAAGTTCAGTTCAATACAATAACTCCGAATATTACGAACCACGTAAGAAATCATGCATCGGGATTTAATCCGTTTGAAGATTATCATACCTATGCTTTTGAATGGACACCGTTTTATGTTGCTTGGTTTATTGATGATGTTGAAGTTTACAGACAAACTCAATCGCATATTGTAACATTGAACAAAGCTCAAAAATTAATGATGAATCTATGGAATTCCGATGCTGTTGATTGGGCGGGGGGATGGAACGATTATTCTCTTCCTGCATTTGCCTATTATGATTGGGTTAAATATTATACATATTCTCCGGGAACGGGCAACTACGGAAGTAATAATGATTTTACCCTAAGTTGGACTGATGATTTTGATTTTTTTGATTCAAATCGTTGGGCAAAAGCTACGCATACATTTAATGGTAACATGAGCGACTTTACTCCGGATAATATTGTTTTCCAAGACGGCAAAATGATTTTATGTTTAACCGATGCAAATAATCTTGGATTTCAAGACAAGAGGAAACCTACTGTAATAGGGGCGAAGGCTTTCATGTCCGGCAATATTGAAATTACTTTTTCGGAAGAATTAGACCAAGCATCTGCCGAAACGGCATCGAATTATAATATTACATCGGGCAGTGTTCTTACGGCATCACTTTCCGGAGACAAACGTAAAGTTATGCTGACTACGGATTCTTACGACCCGAATCAACTTGCCAATATTATAGTTCTGAATGTTAAAGATCAATTTGGAAATGTTGTAAATGTTGCTGCTACAACCATTGTAAAATTGAATTACATACAGTTTCCTGCAAAGATTAATCTTGGCGGAAGTGCACAATTGAATTATTTGGAGGACAAAAATTGGAGCGAAATAAACGGATACGGACATACTTCCGGGTTTGATGCGTCATGGGCGAGCAACATTCCAATTTCCGGTACAACGGAAGATATTATTTACCTAAATGACAGACAAAATTTAACAAAGTACAATGTGAAAATGCCAAATGGTAATTACAAAATTACTTTTCTGTTTGCAGAAAAATATTTTGATCAGTCCGGCAAAAGAGTTTTTGATATTTATGCTGAAAATCAAATGATAGTCCAAAATTTGGATATTTTTTCAGAAGTTGGTAAGAATGCTGCTTATGCGGTTACTAAAAACGTATCAATTAATGATGAATTGCTCGACCTGATATTTTCGCCTTCAATTGACCAAGCTACAATTAGCGGATTAATTATTGAGGCTAAACCAACTGATGTTGGAGTAGAAAATCAACCGCAAAAATTTATTCTCAATCAAAATTTCCCAAATCCGTTTAATCCGACAACGGAAATCTTGTTCACATTGAATGATAAAAATTTTCAAAACTCATTTGTAAATCTTTCGGTTTATAATACACTTGGTCAAAAGGTTGCGGAATTAATAAATCAATATGCAACCAAATCGCAATATCGAATTATATATGATGGATCAAATGTAAGTTCAGGCACATATTTTTACAATCTTTCGGTATTAGACGGCAACAACAAACAATCACAAACGCGTAAAATGATTCTAATTAAATAAGGGAATGCTATGAAAAAATTTAGTCTCATAATCTTAATCGCCATTCAAACCATAATGTTTGGTCAGATTAAGATCAAAAATGATTACGGGGAAAAAATCAAACAATTAATAAATAAAATGACTCTTGAAGAAAAAATCGGTCAGATGACACAGGTAACTCTCAGTCATTTTTCAAGTCGTAAAAATGCGAGTGAAGAGTTAAAGTTGGATGAAGATAAGCTGAGAGAAGGGATTGTAAAATATCATATCGGTTCTATACTAAACACGGGAGACGGAGCTAACAGTCTTGCAAAATGGCATGAAATAATCAATATGATACAGGACATTGCTCTAAAAGAAACGCGGTTAAAAATTCCTATTTTATACGGAATTGATGCAATTCACGGAGCCAATTACGTTAAAGGTGCGACTATATTTCCACATGCAATTACAATCGCTGCATCAAGAAATAGAGAGTTGGTTAAAAAAGCTGCCGAAATTACTGCTTACGAAACAAAAGCCGCCGGAATACCTTGGGATTTTAATCCTGTGCTCGGGTTGGGGCGCCAGCCTTTGTGGGCAAGATTTTTTGAAACTTTTGGCGAAGATGTTTACTTAACAAGTGAGCTTGGTTCTACTTATATAAAAGGATTGCAGAGAAATTCATTGGCTGACAACACAAGTATTTTGGCTTGCATGAAACACTATATGGGTTACAGTTTTCCATTAAACGGAATGGATAGAACACCGGCGTGGATTCCGGAAAGAGAACTAAGAGAAAAATTTTTAGTGCCGTTTGCAAAAGCTGTTGAAAGCGGCGTACTAACTGTTATGGTTAATTCTTCGGAAATTAATGGCATTCCGGCTCACTCAGATCATCATTTACTAACAGAAATATTAAAAGGCGAACTTGGCTTTAAAGGATTTGTCGTTTCGGATTGGGAAGATATTAAAAGACTTTATACACGGGATAAGGTTGCGGAAAGTCCGAAAGAAGCTGTCCGTATGGCGGTAATGGCTGGTTTAGATATGAGTATGGTGCCGTATGATTTCTCATTTTATAATTATTTATTAGAACTTGTAAAAGAAGGAACCGTTCCTGAAGCAAGAATAGATGATGCGGTTACGAGAATATTAAGGGCAAAATTTGCTGCGGGAATTTTTGAAAATCCTTATCCCGACAAATCATTAGAAGCAAAATTTGCATCAAAAGAATTTGATAAAGTTAACAAACAGGCTGCTGAAGAATCCATAATTCTGTTAAAAAATAAAAACAATATTTTGCCGCTTAAAAAGAATGTAAAGTTACTTGTAACAGGACCGACGGCAAATCTTTTATCAGTGCTGAACGGTGGTTGGACTTTTACCTGGCAGGGAAATAACGAGAAACTTTACCCAAAAGATAAAAACACAATATACAAAGCAATTAAAAATGAGTTTGGCGAAAAGAATGTTAAGCATGTTGAAGGATTAGATTTTGAAGGAAATTCAAATATTGATAAAGCCGTTAAAACTGCGGCATCGGTAGATGCAATTATTCTTTGTCTTGGAGAGGCTCCGTATTGTGAAACCGAAGGAAATATTGATAATTTATCATTACCGCAATCGCAGATAGATTTTGCAAAAAAAATGATTCTGACCGGCAAGCCTGTAATTCTTATTCTTGCCGAAGGACGTCCGAGAGTATTTCACGAAATTTCAAATGGAGTTAACGGAATAGTTTTGGCAATGCTTCCCGGTATGGATGGCGGAGATGCAATTGCCGGAATTCTATCGGGCAAAGTAAACCCGAGTGCCAGGTTACCGTTTACTTATCCATCAGCTGTTAATGGGTTTATGACGTATGATTATAAGCCAATTGAATTTTATGATGTAAATAAATTTGAATGTGAATATAAATTTGGTTATGGATTAAGTTATACAAAATTTAATTATTCAAATTTGGTAATTTCAAATAAGAATATTTCCAAATATGAGTCAATTACCGTTTCAGTTGATGTTAGTAATGTAGGCGACAGAAGTGGTAAAGTGAGTGTTGAACTTTATTTATCAGATTTGTATGGATCTGTTTCGCGACCGAACAAACAACTAAAGGGATTTGAAAAAATATTTTTGCCAGCCGGCAAAACAAAAACTGTAAATTTTAATTTAACACCGAAAGATTATTCGTTTATTGGAAGAAATAATACACGAATTATTGAGCCGGGCAAATTTATAATTTCTGTTGATAAACTAAAACAAGAATTCACAATTAAATAAGAGATGATTTATGAACTTTTCTTCTGTAGATTATATTGTTTTCGCATGCTATATCGTTTCAATAATTTTTCTCGGATTGTATGTTTCCCGGAATAAGAAAGGGAAGCAAAAAGATACTAAAGATTATTTTCTGGCAAGTAAATCATTGCCTTGGTGGGCAATTGGTTCTTCACTGATTGCTGCAAATATTTCTGCCGAGCAGTTTATCGGAATGAGCGGTTCCGGTTTTGCAATTGGCTTGGCAATAGCTTCATACGAATGGATGGCGGCAATTACACTTCTTATTGTAGGCAAATACTTTCTGCCAATTTTTATTGAGAAAGGGCTGTACACAATTCCTGAATTTATTGAACAGAGATTCAGTAAAAATCTTAAAACTATTCTTGCAATATTTTGGGTGTCGTTATTCATTTTTGTTAATTTAACCTCGGTACTTTTTCTCGGAGGGAAAGCGATTGATACAATTATCGGTACCGGAGATGGACAGATGATTTTTTATGCTATTTTGGCAATTGGTTTTATTGCTGCAGCATACTCGCTTTACGGCGGACTTTCAGCGGTTGCATGGACAGATGTTATGCAGGTTGCTCTTTTGATAGTTGGCGGTCTTATCACTTCATTTATAGCACTGGACAAAGTTACCCCGGCAGGCGGACTAATTAATGGGTTTGAACATATCCTTAAAGTTGCTCCCGAAAAATTTCATATGATACTAAGCCGAAGCAATCCGCAGTTTTTTAACCTTCCGGGAATTGCGGTTTTAATTGGCGGAATGTGGGTGGCGAATTTGTATTATTGGGGATTTAATCAATATATTATTCAGAGAACGCTCGCTGCAAAATCGCTAAAGGAAGGACAAAGAGGAATAATGTTCGCTGCGTTTTTGAAACTTTTAATTCCCCTGTTGGTTGTTATTCCGGGCATAGTTGTTTTCGTATTATTTACTCAGCCTGAGGGAACAGCAATTATTCCGGGTGTTAAAGAAGCATTTATGAAAACGGGCGGAGGAATTAATTACGACAAAGCTTATCCTTGGCTGATTAGCGTATTTGTTCCTACGGGAATTAAAGGACTTGTGCTTGCTGCACTTGTTGCGGCAATTGTATCTTCGCTGGCATCAATGCTTAACTCAACTGCTACAATTTTTACTATGGATATTTATAAGCCGTATATAGGTAAAAATGCTGATGAAAAAAAACTTGTAACCGTTGGAAGATTAACGGCGTTCGGATCATTAATTATTGCAATAATTGTTGCCCCGCTTTTGGGAAATATTCCGCAAATGTTTCAGTATATTCAGGAATATACAGGACTTGTTAGTCCGGGAATTTTGGCTGTTTTTGTAATGGGATTATTCTGGAAAAAGACAACAAATAAATCCGCAATTTATGGCGTAACGCTGTCTATAATTGTTGCATTTATTCTCAAATTTCCATCGTTAAATTTACCTTGGATGGACCAAATGCTTTATACAATGCTTATTACTATGGTAATTATTGTAGGCATAAGTTTAACAACGTCAGCTGACGTTGATGATCCGAAAGGAATTAAACTGACTTCAAAAATGTTTGAAACAGATTCTGTATTTAACATTGGTACTTATGGCGTATTGATTATTTGTGCCTTCCTTTATGCAGTATTCTGGTAATATTCTTTTCACAAAGCTTCGTAAATCGGGGCTTTGTTTTTTTTGCTTTTTTGGCTAAGTTCTAATAATTACGCAGATTGACTGCTTCGCTAATCATGTTTACTGTCATCAATGCTGTTAACTAAGAGGAAAATGTGGCGAGAGCCATTTGTTCCAAGTAAATATTTTCCCGTCTCGTTAAAGCAATGTCATTAAGTTAATCGAAACGACCATCCTAAGCAATAGGTTTATGCGCCATATAAAAATGCCGTTTAGGTTTGTGCTTTTTAGGAAACACCCTATTGGGTCTAATAGGCAAAGTATTCATAAAAAAATGTTTATTTAATACCATAATAATTTTGTTTGGCTAGTTTAATGTCCGACAAATACTCCAACAAGGTCGATATATAGGGTAGGAGAAAAAGCCACTCCGTTCAGCGATTCGGGGTCAAAATTAAGATTACAAAAAACAACACGTTAAGAGTACATAAAAAAAATATTTCGGCAAAGACCGAATCCGGCTTTCGACTGATTTTCCGATTAAA
>CAZXDS010000195.1:0-6223 GCA_964639525.1 uncultured Melioribacteraceae bacterium
CATAAGTTATGCTGCTTAATCCTTATCCAATTATTTTGCCGTCGGGTTAATAATAAGTTGTAAAATATCGTATATCTCTAACGATTTCAACACTTATTAAAATGAGATTTTTTATCAAACATAATTTTATTATAGAAAATAATCCCACAAAACCATGCTATTCCGGAAAATTATCCATAACCAGCCCTCTTTTTCCATTATAATGGAAAATTATTACAAAAACATTGCTTATGATGGAAAATTATTACAAATTACACTATCAATTTTAATTATTCCGGAAAATTATTACAATGAGTGAATTAATATTTGCTTCTGCCAATAGAAAAGAGAATTACAAAATATCTAAAATGCTAAAAAAAAAGCAAATTAGAAAAATTGCTCCAAGGATTTATTCCACTAATCTCGAAGAAGAACCTTCGGAAATTATCAAAAGAAACATCTTAGAAATTTTAGCAAATTTATATTCCGGCGCAATCTTAAGTCATCGCTCGGCATTTGAATTTAAGCCGACAAGTACTAATCAAATATTTGTCACCTACACCTATACAAAAAAAATAAAGTTACCCGGAATAACAATTAATTTTCTTAAAGGCAAAGCTCCCACAAAAGGGGATAACAAAATATTTGGCGAACTATATGCTTCCTCTAAAGAAAGAGCCTTCCTGGAAAATATGCAAATAACCAAAAAAATCGGTCCCGATTCTAAAATTCTCGGTATTCCTCAAATTGAGGAAAAACTGGATGATATTCTTATTGTCAATGGTGAAGATGGTCTAAATGATTTCCGCGATAAAGCAAAGAAAGTATCTCAAACTTTAGAAATGGTTAAAGAGTTTACAGCCCTTAATAAGATTATTAGTGCTTTGCTCACAACCAAACCATCAAAAATACTTAAATCGGATGTTGCTCTTTCACGTGCAGCCGGTATTCCGTATGATAAAAACAGAGTTGAACTCTTTGAATCTCTATTTGCTTTGCTTCACTATAAAGAATTCAAAAGTATTTCTGAGAACAATTTGTCTTTAAATGCATTTAGGAACTTTGCATTTTTTGAAGCCTATTTCTCAAACTATATTGAAGGAACTCGTTTTGAAGTTGAAGAAGCCAAAGAAATTATTGATACTCAAATTCCTCTACCTTCCCGCAGTGATGATTCTCACGATATTCTTGGCACATATCAAATTGTTTCAAGTAGAACGGGAATGGAAAAAATATTTTCCGATGCAGATGCTTTTCTTAACATTCTTCAATCATGGCACAAGATTTTGCTATTTGCCCGCGTAGATAAAAACCCCGGTCAATTCAAAGAAAGGAACAATAGAGCCGGGGATACCCATTTTGTAGATTACAAACTTGTTCGTGGAACACTAAAACGAGGATTCGAATATTACAAAGCCCTCGAAAATTCATTTGCTCGTGCAGCTTACATAATGTTCTTGGTAAGCGAAGTTCATCCATTTGATGATGGGAATGGTAGAATCGCAAGAGTAATGTTGAATTCCGAACTTGTAAAAGGCAAGCAATGTAAGATTATCATTCCAACAGTCTTCCGTGATGATTATCTGCTTACGATTAAAAGATTAACCAATCAAAAAGACCCAAAACCATATATCGAAATGTTGACAAAAGCTCATCAATTTAGTGCGCGGTTAAACTTTGACAATTATGATGATTTTCACAATTACCTAAAATCTCACAATGCTTTTAATGAACCGGATAGCAGCAATCGTTTAATTATTGAATAACATTATCACCTAAGATGGAATCGCCGGATTTACATAATTACCGCTTATGAAAACTCGGCAAAGTATTTTACAAATAAGATTGCTGTTTACAAACTTATCAAATAATCAGACGGCTGCCGGAAAAGCAAATCACAACACGTTTTTTTGAAATAATTGAAATGGTTTTCACTGTTTATAAATACAACAAATTTAATGAGGCTAAAGCCCGGGTTAATTTGCTTATGGCAATAATCTGTCAATTGAAATTGACGGAAATTTTATAAGCTGCTAATAAAATTATCAAATAACGGCAATAAAAAGACCGATATCAGAAAATGGAAACCGGTCTTTTTCATTAAAACACTTTAAGCAAAAATCCCATTAAAATACCGGCTGCAACAGCTGAACCGATAACTCCGGCAACATTTGGTGCCATTGCATGCATTAAAAGATAATTGGATGAATCCTCAACTAACCCAAGAGTATGAACAACTCTGGCACTGTCGGGAACTGCTGAAACACCTGCTGCACCAATCATAGGATTTAGTTTATCTTCTTTTTTCAAAAATAAATTCATAAATTTTGCAAACAAAACTCCGCCGGCAGTAGCAATCATAAACGATATTGCCCCAAGAACAAAAATCAAAATAGATTCGTGGTTCAAAAATGTTGTGGCTTGCGTTGAAGCCCCTACCGTTAAACCTAATAATATTGTAACAATATCTATCAATGGTCTTGCCGCAGTATCCGCCAACCTTTTTGTTACACCCGATTCCTTCAGTAAATTACCGAAGAAGAGCATTCCCAGCAACGGTAAAGCACCCGGCGAAATAAATGTTGTAAGTAAAAGTCCGACAATTGGAAAGGACATTTTCTCAAGCTTGGTTACAGCTCTCGGGGGTTTCATTTTAATTTGCCGCTCTGCTTTTGTTGTAAGTAGTTTTATTATCGGCGGTTGAATTACAGGAACAAGTGCCATATATGAATATGCTGCAATTGCGATAGCACCCAGCAATTCAGGTGCTAATTTTGAAGAGAGAAATATAGCGGTTGGTCCGTCTGCACCGCCGATTATGCCAATTGCTGCCGATTGATTAACATCAAAACCTAATGCAAGTGCCGCCATAAATGTAATAAAAATCCCAACCTGCGCAGCAGCGCCGAGAAGCATTAATTTTGGGTTTGAAATTAGTGCGGAAAAATCTGTCATGGCGCCTATACCAAGAAAAATCAGTGGCGGATATATACCTTTCACTACTCCAAAATATAAATAGTTAAGAACTGAGCCTTGTTCATAAAGTCCAATTTGTAAACCTACATTTTCAACAAAAGGGATATTCCCGAGTAAAATCCCAAAACCGATTGGGACCAACAATAATGGTTCATACTCTTTTTTTATTGCAAGATAGATGAAGATTAAACCTATTGCAATCATTACTACATGCCCCAAAGTAACATTTGCAAATCCGGTAAAGCGAAAAAATTGATCTAAACCTTTCATTCATTATTCTCCTATCTCAACAAGAACATCGCCTTCGAGAACCGAATCGCCGTTATTTATTTTAAGTGATACTACTTTTCCGGATTTATCCGATTTGATATTGTTCTCCATTTTCATAGCTTCCATTATAAGAAGTGTATCGCCGTTTTTTACTTCGTCTCCAACATGAACTTTAACTTCAATAATTGTTCCGGGCAAAGGAGCTTTTATAAATCCCACTCCCTTAGTTCCCGAAGGGTTGCTCGTTCTAGGCCTACTTTGTCCGCCTGTAGGAACTACTTTGGGACGAACTAATTTTGGCGTTTTTGCTTCCTTAATTTTTTTTTCAATTTCAACTTGATATTTTGAACCGTTTACTTCAATTTCAGCAACATCATCTTCGATATTCAAAATTTCAACACTGTATTTATTTCCTCGGATATTAAATTTAAACTTTTTCATTTTAAGCCTTGTCTCCTTGGTGTATGTTGTAAACCGTAAAGTTTTGAACTCCATGGTGAATATGTTTTTTGAACTCTTTTCATTGTTATTACAGTACTTTCCAAATCGTGTTTTTCTTCGAAATACAAATAAAGTGCTGCTGAAATTGCGGCACTAACTTCTCCTGAAATTGATAAATCATCAATATCGGCGGCGTTGTGTCCTATTTCTTTTAATTCTTTTCTCTGCTTAAATTGTAGAATTCTTTTTAGATTACTTATTACAATTGAAAGAAGTAATAAGGCGGCAAAAACAACAACATAGCCGACTACAGAAATTAAGATTCCATCATTCTCCCAAATATTTGAAAAACTAAAATTATCAAACATAACCGCTCCTTATTATAATGGAATATTTGAATGCTTCTTTGGCGGATTGCTGTCTTTTTTTGTCTCCAGCATCTGCAAAGCCCTGATTATTCTGAATCTTGTATTCCTTGGTTCAATAATATCATCAATGTAACCATATTTGGCAGCTACATACGGGTTAGCAAATTTTTCTTTATAATCAATTTCTTTTTCCTTAATAAATTTATTTCGTTCTTCTTCGTTCGTGATTTCCTTCAGTTCTTTAGAGTAGAGAACTTCAATGGCTCCGCTGGGTCCCATTACAGCAATTTCAGCACCTGGCCAAGCATAATTAATATCGCCTCTCAAATGCTTTGAACTCATTACATCGTAAGCTCCACCGTAGGCTTTTCGTAAAATAATTGTAATTTTAGGAACAGTAGCCTCACCGTATGCGAAGAGTAGTTTTGCTCCGTGAATAATAATCCCGCCATATTCTTGTGCGGTGCCGGGTAAAAATCCGGGAACATCGACCAAAGTAACAATCGGTATGTTAAATGCATCGCAAAAGCGAACAAAGCGGGCAGCTTTTCTTGATGCTCCAATATCTAAAACTCCGGCAAGATAGCTCGGCTGATTAGCAACTATTCCTACTGAAGACCCATTAAATGTTGCAAATCCTACTACAATGTTAGGAGCAAATTGTCTTTGAACTTCAAGAAACTCTCCGTTATCAATTATTGATGCAATTACATCTTTAACATCGTAAGGTTTGTTCGGACTTTCAGGAATAATGTTATTTAGCGAATCTTCGAGTCTGTCAATCGGATCGTTGCAGATTTTATGCGGTGGATCTTCCATATTATTTTGAGGAAGATAACTCAACAGTTTTCTGATTAACATTAGTCCTTCAACTTCATCTTCAGAAACAAAATGAGTAACACCTGATTTTGTTGCATGAACCTGAGCTCCGCCGAGTTCCTCGGTTGTTACATCTTCACCGGTTACGGTTTTTACAACTTTAGGACCTGTTACAAACATATAACTTGTATTTTTTGACATTATGGTAAAATCAGTAAGAGCAGGTGAGTAAACCGCTCCGCCGGCACATGGACCGAGAATAGCCGAAATTTGCGGGACAACGCCTGAAGCCATAATATTTTGTTGAAAAATATCAGCATATCCGCCAAGAGATTTTACTCCTTCCTGAATTCGTGCACCGCCGCTGTCATTTATTCCTATAATAGGAGCACCGATTTTGAGAGCTTTCTGCATTACTTTTACAATTTTTTGAGCATACATTTCCGAAAGTGAGCCGCCAAAAACTGTAAAATCTTGTGAGAACACATATACCAGCCTTCCATCAATTGTTCCATAGCCGGTAACAACGCCGTCGGAAAGATACTTTTGTTTCTCAAGTCCAAACCCAACCGTTCTATGTGAAACAAACATATCAAACTCTTCAAAACTTCCTTCATCCATCAATAGTTCAATGCGTTCTCGAGCTGTCATTTTTCCCTTTTTGTGTTGGGCGTCAATGCGTTTTTCACCACCGCCCAAACGAGCTTGTTCACGTTTTTTTAAAAGCTCTTCAATTTTTAATTCAATCCCCATGTTTTCTCCTTAATTTTATTAGTCGGTAAAATTATTTGTTTTGTAATCTGCCGACATTTGTTAATTTTTTTCGCACAGCTCAGTTAAAACTCCGCCGGTTGATTTTGGGTGCAAAAAAGCTATTTGTAGTTGTTCCGCACCGTTGCGTGCTTGCTTGTCAATTAATTTGATATTTTTTTCTTCCGCTTCCAAAAGAGATTTTTTAATGTTATTAACGGCATAGGCAATATGATGAATTCCTTCGCCTCTTTTTTCAATAAATTTTGAAATAGAACTTTCATTGTCAGTAGCTTCCAATAGTTCAATTTTAGTCTCCCCAACTTGAAGAAAAGCTGTTCTAACTTTTTGATCTTTCACTTCCTCAATTGCGTAGCATTTCAAACCCAAAACTCCCTCATAGTATTTAAGAGCTTTTTCAATATTTTTTACTGCTATGCCTATATGTTCGATTTTATTTATTTCCACAAAAAAATCCTTCCGTTTTCAAAAAAGATTTCTTAGTCAAAATGTGTGCCGTAATACTTTTCTTCATTTATTTGCTATTTATATAATAAATTAAAATTGAAAGTTTAATTTTCTTTTTAGAATCAAGATTGTTTTCTTAATAGTAGGAAAAA
>CAZXDS010000196.1:0-6203 GCA_964639525.1 uncultured Melioribacteraceae bacterium
GTGCAGCAAACTCACCTTCAAAATGTGTGATTGCAAAGCTCTTTCCCATCGCCGTTACTGTTTTTGTTCTGCCTTCGGGTAAATCAGCTACTTCCGCAACCTTAAACCATTTCAATTTTTCTCCATCCATTTTTGTACCTCAAAATTCTTAATTAAGTATAAATTAAATATCGTGCTATTAAAATATTCCACCATATTTCACACCCGATAATTCAGCAATTTCTTTTTTAAATGTAGTTAGATCGTTAATATTAAATTTATTAAAATGATTATGCCCGCAGGCTCGTGATAGAACTTCCATTAATTCTTTGGTAGCAAGTAAATAGTTTTTAAGCTGATTTGCAGATTGCTCTATTTGAATTCGTGAGCGTAAACTTTCCTTTTGAGAAGCAATTCCCACTGGACAATTATTAGTATGGCAAGCTCTCATTGCCAAACAGCCGATTGCCTGTAAAGCTGAATTTGAAATTG
Source organism: uncultured Melioribacteraceae bacterium (assembly GCA_964639525.1). Lineage (GTDB taxonomy): Bacteria > Bacteroidota > Ignavibacteria > Ignavibacteriales > Melioribacteraceae > CAZXDS01. Next base: position 472 of record CAZXDS010000196.1, read on the forward strand.
CAATTCCATCTGCACCAAGTGCTAAAGCTTTAACAAAATCCGACTCCGTTCTTAATCCCCCTGTAATAATAAGTGTTACATCCGTAATTCCTTTTTTGTCAAGATGTTTCCTTGCACGAGCAAGTGCCGGAATTGTGGGAACTGAGATATTATTTTTAAAGATGTTCGGAGCAGCTCCGGTTCCTCCGCCGCGACCATCGAGAATTATGTAATCTACTCCAACAGCTAATGCAAAATCAATATCATTTTCAATATGCTGTGCGGACAACTTGAACCCAATTGGAATTCCGCCGGAAACTTCCCTTACTTGGTCTGCAACTTTTTGGTAATCTTCAACGGAACTCAATTCCTTAAACGCTGCGGGACTGATTGCAGGTTCTCCTTCATTTAAGCCGCGAACCACCGCAATTTTACCTTTTACCTTGCTGCCGGGCAAATGTCCGCCTGTTCCGGTTTTTGCACCCTGTCCCGATTTGAAATGGAATGCCTGAACTTTTTTCACTTTATTAATATCCCAACCGAATTTCCCTGATGCCAATTCATAAAAATATTTTGAATTGGCTTCTTGTTCTTCCGGCAACATTCCACCTTCTCCGGAACAAATTCCGGTTCCGGCTAATTCAGCACCTTTTGCGAGAGATATTTTTGCTTCTTCGCTCAAGGCTCCGTAACTCATATCGCTTATAAAAATGGGGATATCGAGTTTTAAAGGTTTCTTGGCTTTTGGTCCAATAATAAGTTCAGTTCCTACTTCAGCATTATCATCTAAAGGTTTAACAGCAAGCTGTGCAGTTACAATTTGAATATCATTCCAAAGAGGCAATTCTGTTAAGGGTACTCCCATCGCAGAAACTTCACCGTGATGCCCCCAATTTTTCAGCCCGTTTTTTGCAAGTGATTGAATGTAATTATTATGAGGTTCTTCCGGAGTGCCGTGAATATCGGCATATAAACCGAGATATGAATCACGATAATATGGCTGCGGGTTTTCTGATAGCCACTCAAGAATTTCATATTTGTCGGCATAAACCGCATCATTTTCTTTATCAATAAATGAAGTGAATTTTTTAAGTTTTTCATCATTATTGTATTCACTTACACCTGTGTCAACCCTGTAATCCCAAAAATGCACACCGCAAATTAAATTATCACCATCAACATAGCCATCTGATAATAATGCACCGCGATGAAGACACCGCCCGTACAACACTGAGACTTCATCATCATATTTAACAACTACCAAATCAACACCAAGAACCAATGAATACATCGGAACTCTATCTTCCAATTCACTTAATTTTGCAATCCTAATTTTTTTATCCATTCTTTTTTATCCTACTATTTTTTGTTGTTTTGTTCAATTTAATTAAATTAATTAGTTTATCAAATAATCAATTTTACGAAATTAAAGAGCATATTTTTGAAAATTTAACTGAATAAAGGTATTGTTTGTAATGAATCAAAGTGTAATGTAACCGATAATTAATATTTTTTCAATCAAATATATTTCTAACAGTAAAAATTACAATCAATTTGGAAAGGGCATAATATCATGAAAAAGTCAACAACAATTTTAATATACTTCTTTGGTTTTTCAGTATTGGCTATTTTAATAGCACGGGGGTTTAGACCGGGAGAAATCCCTAACGGATTTACAAATACTTGTGCTAACTGCCATATTAATCCTGCAGGCGGCGGACCACGAAACGTTTTCGGACAAGAAGTGGAAGCTAACTTCTTATCTGTACCGGGTTCTCAAGGACATGTTCTATGGGGACCTGATTTAGCGGGTTTGGACAGTGATGGTGATGGAAGAACAAACGGAGAGGAATTACAAGACCCGAACGGAACTTGGAAAATAGGCGATCCTCCTCCCGGCGATCCAAATTTAGTTACACTTCCCGGTGTACCTGATGTTACCGGAGTTGATGAAATAACTCCGCTGCGATTTGCTCTTGCGCAAAATTATCCTAATCCGTTTAACCCGAGCACAACTATTGAATTTAATATTCCGAATGCATCTTTTGTTTCGTTAAAAGTATATGATGCCGCAGGTAAAGAAATTAGAACGCTTGTGAACACAAACAAATCTGCAGGGCTAAACACAGTTGTTTGGAATGGTAAAAATAATTCCGGTCGTAGTGTTGCAAGCGGAATGTTTTTCTATAGACTATCTGCCGGAAAAAATGTTGCTGTAAATAAAATGATACTCTTAAAATAATAGTTTTAAGAGATAAATTTTTTAGTATTATTTCTTTAGAATTTAAATAATATGATAAGTGCGAACCGCCGGCTAATCTTGTCCATTCTTTTGGTATTTATGGCTACGTTCTATTTAGAACAACAAATTCTCATATTTATAACAGATTGAACATACAAAAAACAGAATAATGAATCTGTTCTACAAATTGTAACGTAGATTATCTGATGTCGGCAATGCTTTCAACGTAAAAAATATTGGAAAAAATCTTAAAATGTAGATGTGGAGAGAGCCATTATTATTTTTCTATTTTTAGACCCGTTGCATAAAGAGACTGTGTTAAAAACGCTAAAACCGTTGTAACAGACCCGTATCGGGAAACGGTTACGCTAACTGCTTGATTTTAAGTCATATTCCCACGATTAAAATCGTGGGTTAATAAAATTTTTGACTTTTCACACAGTCTCTAAATGCAACGGCAATTACCGTCTCTTTTCCGAAGGAGCCTTTGGAAAAGAGACGGTAAAATATTTACTTGGGACAAAATGGCTCTCGCTACAATTTTGAGTCCACTCTAAAAAGCCCCAAAACGGACTAAAGTCCGTTTGGGGAAGTTCGTTTTTAGTCTGTTTCCCCACGACTGAAGTCGTGGGTTAGTAAAAATATTACTTTTTAGAATGGACTCATAAATAAAATCACATACATATACAAGTTTAAAATTGGTTTTCGGAGTGGACTCAATTTTCAATGTTATCTTAAAAGCTTAGTTCTATTATCAAATGCCTTGTGTTAGAGAAAAATAGTTTAACTTCTAATCTAACCGTTCCTTTTCTGTTGGCTGCTTAAATTGCATCTGTACGAACTTTTTCTTGTTCAGATGAACTGATTATCATTCATATCTTAATGCATCTATCGGATCAAGATTTGAAGCTTTTACCGCAGGATAAACACCAAACAAAATGCCAACAAATGTTGTAACTGCTAAACCTATAAGTATCCAATCAATAGGGACAACAATAGAAACCCCAAGTTGAACTGCGACTAAATTTCCCCCGATAAGTCCAAGTAGAATTCCAATAATTCCTCCAATTTGACTAAGAACAATTGCCTCAATTACAAATTGTGAACGAATCATTGCTTTACGAGCGCCTATAGCTTTGCGAATTCCTATTTCTTTTGTTCTTTCGGTAACACTGACCAGCATTATATTCATAATTCCAATTCCGGCAGATATAAGTGAAATAAATGCGATTATACCGGCACCGAGTTTGAAATATTTGGTTAAATCATTAAACTGACCGATTAACTGATCATTTGTTACAATTTCAAAGTCATTATCTTGTCCCGGAGGAACTTTACGAATGGCACGCAATGCACCGATAACTTCGGACTTTACTGCTTCTAAATCCGTGTTATCGTCGCTCATTACAGTTATCGAAGCACTTCTTCTATCACCATAAACCTTTGTAAATAAGCTAAGTGGAACTACTACAAAATTATCTTGAGACCTTCCAAGTACACTCCCCTTTTTTTCAAAAACTCCAATAACTTCGAGTTTCATAGCATCAATATGAATTTTCATTCCAATTGGATTTATTGGTCCAAAAACACTTTTTACAATATCCGAACCAAGTATACAAACGGCTCGCGAATTAGAAAAATCTTGCGCCGAAAAATTCCTACCATAATCAATTGCCCTATCATCGGTTTTTAATTGATCAATATTCAGCCCGACAAGAGATACATCAGGATTTGTTTTATTTTCACCAAATTTAACAGTTCTTCCATTTTTACTAAGCTGCAAACCAATTGCAGAGGGCAATGTTGTCATCTTCTTTAATTTTTTGCCTATTTCTATAGTTAAATCTTTTCTGTTTCTATATCTGCGATGGCTGCCCGGTCCAATATTTATTGCAGGATATTTTTGAATTATAAAATTATTTGTTCCGATTGAATTAAATGTGTCTTCAACACTTTTTTGAACACCGCTAATGGCAGTCATTACAATAATTATTGAAAACAATCCGATTGATATTCCAATAAGTGTAAGAATTGATCTTAATTTATTCGATCTTAACGAATCCAATGCCATTAAAATACTTTCTTTTATCTGCATAAATAATCTCCAACACAATAACTAAAAAATAACGGGTACAAAGTTTGTCCGATTATTAAAGTACTAATCTTTTTTGTTTTATTCATAACGTAACGCATCTACAGGATTTAATTTTGAAGCTCGATATGCGGGTAAAAATCCCGAAATAATTCCAACAGCTGCCGAAATAAATAATGCAATAAAAACTATATTTAAAGGCATTGCAGTGGGTAAAAATTGATTAATTATTAAACTGAGCGGGAACGAAATCGCAAGTCCAATTAGTCCGCCAATCAAACAAATAAAGGTAGCTTCCGATAAAAATTGAAACAATATTGTCCAGGTTTTAGCCCCGATAGCCTTCCGAATTCCAATTTCCTTAGTTCTTTCCGTAACGGAAACAAACATTATATTCATAATACCAATTGCACCTACAAAAAGCGAAAGAGCTGTAATTACAATTCCTGCAATTGCTACTATCCCAACTGTTTTGTCGTACATCTGTTGAAAAACTTCCTGTTGGTTAAGTGCAAAATCATCCGGTTTGCCGGGAGGATCTTTTCTAATTGTTCTCATAATTGCCCTAAGTTCCTCTTTGGCATCCTCAATGTGATCAATGTCTGCAATCTTTACATCAATTCGCAATCCGCGCCGTGTTTGCCCGATAACCGATTCAAAAACTTTTATTGGCATTATAACTTGCCCATCCATACTAAACATACCAAAAAAGCCGGTTCCTTGTTTTTCTAGAATGCCTATTACTTTTAGCGGAATGCCATTTATTTTTACTATTTTATTTAAGGCGGATTGTCTGGGGAATAAAGTTTTCGCAATATCTTTACCAATAATGCAAACACGCTTAGCCGCCTTGCAATCATAGCTGTTCAGAAATCTTCCTTCTTCGGGAATCGCACCACTCGTTTTGATATAATCTTCATTAGTTCCGAAAACAAGGGATGTTTTAACATTCAATTGCTTGTATTTTACTACTCTGCCGAAGGTTCTTTTGGTTGGAGCAATTGCGGAAGCACCTTCAAATGATTCGCGTAATTTTTGGTATTGCGCATATGTAATTTCCTTTCGATTCCTGAATTTTCTCCAATTTCCACCGGCAAACCACGGATATTTATCAACATAAATTACATCGCTTCCGAGCGAAGAAATTGAATTCATAAAGGCATCTCTTAACCCGACAATTGCAGTTGACATTGTTGTTACTGCTACTATACCAATTACAATCCCAAGTGTTGTAAGAATAGAACGCATCTTGTTTGCCTGAATTGCACGTAGCGATATCTTTAAGCCTTCGTAAAGCTCACGTAAAGTCTTTTTAATCATTTTTATCCCAAATACTCAATAAAATACAACAAGTTAAAACTATTTATAAATGAGTCCACTCTAAAAAGCCCCAAACGGACTAAAGTCCGTTTGGGGAAG
>CAZXDS010000197.1:0-3008 GCA_964639525.1 uncultured Melioribacteraceae bacterium
CCGGCTTTCGACTGATTTTCCGATTAAATTTGCCATATTTCTGTAACACAGATTACTAATCTGTGTTACAGAAATTTTGACTCTGAATCGCTGTGCGAGGAAGGTTTGTTTTACTTTTATCACACAGTCTCCAATACTGCCCTTTCTTCAAAAGATAGGATCTTATTCAAATCCAAAAGAATGAGCAGCGTATTATCCAATTTTGCAACCGACGTTATGTAATCGGAATCAATGCCGGCGACTATTTCAGGCGGCGGTTCGGTTATATCCGATTTAATTCTCAATACTTCGCTAACTTCGTCAACTATAAATCCTACGGTTTTACCGCTTAGCTCAACTACAATTATACGTGTAGAATTATCATATTCCTTTGCCGGTAAATTTAATCTTTTTTTCAAATCGATTACAGGGATTATTCTGCCTCGAAGGTTAACAATACCTTCGACAAATTCCGGTGCATTAGGCATTTGTGTAATTTCGAGCATACGATTTATCTCCTGCACTTTAAGTATATCTACGCCGAATTCTTCTTTACCGAGTTTAAAACTAACAAGCTGAAGTATTGTATTTCCCATTTCATTCATTTTATTTATCCTTTTCGTTATCTAATTGTATGCTGCAAATTAAAATCAGAAAACAAGTTATAATTTTTAATTTGTTAAATAGTTTTCATTTTCAACTTCAAGCAAATTTCCGTTACCATTTACCAACAATCCTTGATTATCTTTGTTTACTTTGAACTGATTTACCAAATCCTGCAAATTTTCAGTAAGGCGGTTCAAATCTTCGGAAGCCCTTGCAATTTGTTCAACACCAACGGCAGCTTCCTGTGCAACTGTGTTAATACCTGCAATATTTTTACTAATCTGCTCTACAGTAGCCGATTGTTCTTCGCTTGCCGAAGCCACTTGTTCAACTTCATTTATAACTTGGTCGGACATTGTAATAATATCTTTTAACGATTCACCGGATTGAACAGCTAATTTTTTCCCTTCGAGAGTTCCTTCTTTACTTTTCCTCATCGATTCAACTGCATCTGCTGTTTGAGATTGAATTTGCTTTATCATTTCGGCAATTTCTTTTGTAGCCGATGTGGTTCGTTCGGCAAGTTTTCTTACTTCGTCGGCAACTACTGCAAATCCGCGTCCTTGTTCTCCGGCTCTTGCAGCTTCAATTGCCGCATTTAACGCAAGCAAGTTTGTCTGGTCGGCAATATCGTTAATAACTTGTATTATTTCGCCTATTTTATTACTGCTTTCACCAAGTTCCTCTACTTTTTCGGCTGCATCGGAAACTACAACCGCAATACTTTCGATACCTTTAATTGTTTTATTCACTACATCCCCACCTTCTCCGGCGGTGTTTCCCGAATGCTTTGCAAGTTCCGCCGCTTTTGTAGCATTTTGGGTAGCTTCAACAATTGTTGCTGTCATTTGTTCAACTGCTGTGGCAACTTCGGCTGTTTGTGAACTTTGCTCCTGTGAACCGGCAGCCATTTCTTCGGCACTTGACGATATTTGTGTGCTTGCACTTGCAGTAGCTTCGGCTGCTTCCATTACTCTGGTAAAAGCGGAATTTAATGAATCGGCTACTTGATTTATACTGTTTTTCAGCATAGCATAATCACCGGGATAATCTTCTGTTATTCTCGTAGTAAAATCTCCGGTTGCCATAGTACCAAGAATTTCTTTTGCTCCGTCTATCGGTTTGGCTACCGCTTTAACCACTTCATTCAAACCTTCTAAAATTACTCTGTATTCACCTTCAAAACCTTCGGCATTGCTTCGTTTATCCAACTCTCCGTCAATTGCAGCTTTAACAAATGTTTGGGACTCTTGCACTAACTGCCCAACTGTTTTGGCAGCAGATTCTACCGATGCAACGGTTTCCTGTGTCATTTTTATAATTTCATTTACATTGCCCGACAAAAGTCCCAACTCATCCGATGATGTAACTTTAAGCGGCTGCGTACTTGTAATCATTTTAATATTCAAATCACCTTGCGCCATTTGAACAGCACCGTGTGCCAAATTAGTAATACATACTTTTCGCAAATTATTCAGCCTATCCGTTAGCTGATAAAGCGGACTGCCTATTAAACGAGAGATGTAGAATCCAACTATCAGCATTAAGGCAATACCGATAAAAAGCACAGCATAAATTTCGATATTTGCAGAACTATTATCCTTTGCAATTACATTATTTAATGAATCTGCTTTATGCTTAAGTATTGCGGTAAACGCATTTATGGTAGTTGTAGCTTTTTCCGCAACTACGGAAAAATCACCTTTCCCAAGTTTCACTGCAGCATCCGTTTGATTTTTATTAACAAGTCGAATAATTTCCTGCGTCTTAAATAGGAAATCGCCGGATATCGCCTCCAACGACTTTAAATATGTTTCTTCTTCTTTATTAAAATGCATACTTTTAATATCGGAAAGATTTGTTTTAAGGGATTTTTCAAGTTTTTCTATTTTATTTTCATCACGGTTTATAAAACCTTCGTTTTCTCCCGAAAGAATATTTAACGCTTTAATACGAATTTCATAAGCACTTTCCGCTATTTTGTTTAGCTTAACAATTGGCACTGTGTTCTCACTGTACATTAAATTTGCATTTCTGTGCATATTAGTCATATTACTGATACCGGTGTAACCGATTATAAGAGCTGCAACAACTGCAATAAAAGAATAAACTCCTATTTTTTTTGCTATTTTAAGATTTTTAAACCATTTCATTTTTGCCTCGCTTTTTTTAAAATTTTTCTCGTTTTCATAATCGGTAAAATGTTAAGTGGTTAAAATTGTTTGTGAAAAGTGAGCACAGAGCATATATAATCGCAGCATATTAGAAATATTCGATAATTGTTTAAGACGGTTTTAAAGTAATGTATTCGCATTTAAGGTTTTAGCATAATCTATCTTTTGTGCTCGTTGTTAGGGTAAACAAACCGGAAGGTTTGTTTTACTTTAAAGTAAAACCGACTTTCTAGTCGGTTTACTCTCGCA
>CAZXDS010000197.1:3108-6187 GCA_964639525.1 uncultured Melioribacteraceae bacterium
TGTTAGAGGAAACAAACCGTCCATTGGACTCTGCGAGGAAGGTTTGTTTTACTTTGAAGTAATGTATTCGCATTTAAGATTTTAGCATAATCTATCTTTTGTACTCGTTGTTAGAGTAAACAAACCCGAAGGTTTGTTTTACTTTAAAGTAAAACCGACTTTCTAGTCGGTTTACTCTCGCATTGTACTCCTATTTGTGATTTTGGCATATTGTTGGTTTTGTGTGCTCATTGTTAGAGGAAACAAACCGTCCATTGGACTCTGCGAGGAAGGTTTGTTTTACTTTTAAATTGAAAATCTCGATTTGATTTTGGAGGTGCATCTTTGGCTTACAGGCAGCGGGTTTTTAATATTCTTCATTCTTATAATAAATGAACGATTTGATAATTTTTCTACATTCTCAATATGAGTTAAATTAATAATATACGATTGGTGAATCCGTATAAAATATTTTTCAGGTAAAAACTTTTCCCAGTCCTTTAATAATTTCCGGACTATAAATTTTTCTCCGCAAATTGTATGAATCCAAGAATAATTTGCATCGGCTTTAATGGAAACTATTTCGGAAAGCACTATAAATTTTGGCTGGTTGTTTACCGTTAATAATATTCTTTCTTTTTCCGTTACTATTTTCTTTTCTTTTTTTATTGGTAATGAGTTAAACATTTTTGCAATTTTTTCATTTTTACTTAATCTTGTGTTTATCGAATCTACCAGCTCTCTGTTATCAAACGGCTTAACAATATAATCATCAGCACCAAGAATCATCCCTTTTCTTACATCGCTTACTTCCGATTTTGCCGTTAAATAGATAAACGGAATAAGTGCATCGTGCTCGTTTTCAAGTAATTTTGCTTTAACATCGTAGCCGTCAAATTCCGGCATCATTATATCGCATAATATTAAATCCGGATTATTAATTGTTGATACTAATTTAATGCCCTCTTTGCCGTTTGATGCTGCAAATACTTGAAAATTATTAGTTTCTAAAACATCTATTAAGTTTTCCCGAATTGAACGATTATCTTCAATAATTAGTATTTTCTTCATTTTGTATCCTGTATCTTGTATCCTACGAATTACGAATTTTTGGATTATGGAACTTGTACAATAACATAAGCTTGGAGCCTGAATCTTGTATCTTGCCTCTCTATAATTCATCCATCTTCTTATTCAACAATTGGAATATTAACTGTAAACATTGTTCCTTCGTTCTTTTTGCTTTTAAACTTAATAGAACCGCCGTGCAGTTCAACCGATTTTTTAACTATCGACAATCCCAAACCTGTTCCGGGGATATCATCATAATTAACGCCGCGATAAAATTGAGTATAGATTTTATCCTCGTCTCTTTCGGAAATTCCTATTCCTTCATCGCTAATTTTAAAAGCTATGTTTTTATTTATTCGGCTAACATCCACACTAATGTTGCCGCCGTTAGGTGAATATTTTATTGCATTACCTATTAAATTAGATAAAATTAATTTAATTAATTTTTTATCAACCGAAAACAACCTGTCTTTATTTAATTTATAATTCAATTTGCAGGTATGTTCATTTGTCGCTGCATTTTTCATCTCGGTAAAAATACTTTCCGTAAGTTTAAATAAATCCGTTTTACCGGGGTTATATGAAAGTTGTCCGGTTTCTTCTTTTTGAATTGTTAAAATTTCTTCTATCATGGTCCCTAAATATTTAACGGAATCTTCAATTTTTGAAATATGCTTTGAATACTTTTCCATATTCCCGCGTTTTCTAAAAGTTTCTAATAAGCCGACCGAAGATAAAATGGTTGTTAAAGGCGATTTAAACTCGTGTGAAGCGGAAGACAAAAATAGTGATTTTATTTTGTTCAGTTCTTTCTCTTTTTCTAAAGCTGCGGCAATTGTTTTCTCTGCTCTTTTTCTTTCCGTAATATCCCTTCCGAAAGTTATTACGGTAGTAACTTTACCCAATTCATTAAATTCAGGAACAAGCTCCCAATCAATCCAGATGTTATTAGGCAGTTCAAATTCAATATGTTTTTTTGCTTTGGTAACAAATACTTTTTGTATAACTTCCTGCCAAATTGCACATAAATTTTTAGGAAAGCCAAGTTCTTCGTGCGTTTTCCCTATAAATTCTTCCATCTCTATTCCGGTTTGCTTAGTTACTACCGGATTAACATAAAGATGTCTGAAGTTTCTGTCAAACCGCATAATTGTATCGTTTGAATTCTGTGCCAAAGTTCTGAATTTCGCTTCCGATATTTCCAACTCGCGTGTTCGCTCTTCCACAATATCTTCAAGGTGTTCCTGATAGTGCAGTATTTCCTTTTCCGTCTGTTTCCTTTTTGTGATATCCATCATATATGCCCTAATGAACATCAAGTCGCCATTATCATTAAATTCTCCCATCACATTTTCAATTACGTCAATAAGAGTACCGTCAATTTTTTTTAGCTGTATTTCATAATTTACTAATTTCCCTTTCTCTTTTAGTTGACTTAACAATTCAGCTCTTTGGGATTTATCGGCATAAAAATCTAAAGCATCATAACCTTTTAAATTATTTTTGGGATTAGCACCAATCATACGGCAAAATGCAGGATTATAATCTAATAACTCACCGGTTACCGAAGCTAAAATATCGCCGGTCAAATCATTCATAAAAAATGTTTTATACTTTTCTTCACTATTTTTAAGAGCTGCTACATACAATTTTCTTTCGGTAATATCTTTTATATGTGCGGTAAAAAATGTTTGTTCATAAGCCTTCCATTTAGATAATGATATTTCAATTGGGAACTCTTTTCCACTGGCATTTAACCCGATTAATTCCGTAGTATTGGCAACTAAATTCAAATTATCGAAATATTGTTTATTAGTAATCGCCCTCTCATAGGTTTTCCTAAGATATTCCGGAATCAATTTCAAAATACTTGTATTCATTGCTTCATTCCGCAAAAGCCCGAACATTTCATGAGCTGCACGATTCCAGGAAGTAATTATTCCATTTACATCCGTAGTTATAATTGCATAAGGAGCTGTTTCCGTTACATTTCTAAATTTATTTTCATTTTCAATCAATTCGTTTTCTA
>CAZXDS010000198.1:0-6178 GCA_964639525.1 uncultured Melioribacteraceae bacterium
ATATTTTTAGTAAAATATAATGTTTGAAATATTACTTTTATCAGTACAAGGATGAAAAGATCAAAGCAATTACTCGGGAATTTATGCCGGGGAATAGTAAATAGAAAAGTAAAATCGGGCTTTGTATTATAGCAAAGGCAAATATTAATTAAAAAATTTTATAAAAATTCTTGATTATGAACATAAGAACAAATATATTTTACATATGAATAAGAGAAAGTTCATATTATCCTCTATTTTTATTCTGATTGTATCCACTCTTTGGGCGGGTGCTCACCTTATTAGCCTTACCGCGGAAAGCGACGATAGTAATATTGTAATTCAATGGACGACTTCCTCAGAAACTAATCTTGATTATTTTGTTGTTGAGAGAAAATCTTTTAACGGAGATTTTGCTGTTATTTCATCTCCGATTGCTGCGAAAGGAAGTAATTCCTCTTATGAATATATTGATGAAAATGCTTTTAAAGCAACGGATTTAATTTTTCAATACAAATTAAAAATTGTGGATAAAGACAATGGCGTATCTTATTCAGGGCAAGTTTCTGTTAGTCATTCGGTATCAAGCGTTCGCAGAACTTGGGGTAGTATAAAGGCACTCTTCAGATAATGTTTCTTTATTGGTCTTTTCAACTCTTTTTTTAAGATAAAGTCTTCCAATTAAATAAATTCCCAAATCACTAATAATATCTCAATGCTTAAAATTAATTTGCCTATTTATTTGGCTTCAAAATCCCCAAGACGAAAAAAGCTATTAAAAGTCTTAAATTATAATATTAAAACATTTAATGTTGAATTAACTGAAGAAATATTTGATGGAGAACATCCGATTAAAACAGTTAAACGTTTGGCACTAGAAAAAATGAAACTTGCTGAAGTTAAAGTGAAAAACGGAATTATTATTACCGCGGATACTATTGTTGTTTGTGATAAAGAAATAATCGGCAAACCGAGAAACAAAAAAGATGCTGAAAATATTCTTTCCAAACTCAGCGGGAGAACGCATTATGTTTATACGGGGTTTGCAATAAATAATGTAACCGAAAATAAACTGATTGTGGACTATGAGAAAACGTCTGTTACTTTTAGAAAACTTTCACAAAGTGAAATAAAAGAATACGTTGCCGGAGGAAGCCCTATGGATAAAGCAGGAGCTTATGGAATACAAGATGATTTCGGTTCCGTTTTTGTAAAAAAGATTAACGGCTGCTATTATAATGTTATGGGACTTCCTCTCTCCAAGGTATATTTGTCCATTATGGAAATTATTTGATTATAATCTCCATCACAAAATAATTTTCAATTACTAATTATTCTTCATTTCTTCTATCCTTATTCTAAAAACCAAATCTTTATTTATAAATGTTTTGGTTTTCATTTAATTCTAACTAATTTTGAAATAGACATTTGAGTCTTTTGGCGTGATTTCGTTTAGTATTTGTAATGCTATTAACCCGGCAACAATTCTAATTGCTAATAGCAACTGTCATTCCGGCAATCTTCTATCCGGAATCTTGTTTTTTGCTATGGATTTCCACTAAAAGCATGTGGGAATGACATGTTTTAGTGAAAATGCAAGTTGTTTAATTGCCGGTTTAATTAAAGATAAAAATAACGTTTTAAGTATGATTAAGAGAATAGATAATTTATTTAAATAAATATCTATCCTTGATTTTAGATTTACCTATTAGTAAATTCAAAATTCTAATATAATAAATATGGAGGTTTAAAATGGCTGATGACAATGGACTCGGAAGAGGATTATTGGTTGGATTTTTAACCGGCTCAATAGTAGGTTCTGCAATTGCATTATTATATGCTCCTAAATCCGGTAAAGAATTGCGGGGTGAGTTAAAAGTAAAATCCGATGAAATGCTAAGTGATGCTGAAAATTACATAGAGAAGGCAAAAGATCGTGCAAATGATTTAATTAATGACGGTAAGGACAAATCCGAAAAATTAATTGTTGACGCTAAAGAAAAAGCCGATGCATTGTTGGACGAGGCTCAAAAAATATTGCAGGATGCACGAAGTAAAACTGATACTTATGTTAAAGATGGCAAAGCAAAAGTCGAAGAAAAAAGTTCAAAATTGAAAAATGCAGTAAAAGCCGGATTAGATACTTACAAGACAGAAGCCGGTAAAAAAGATTCTAAAGAGGCATAATTGCTATGCCTCTTATTGATATTCTTCTAAGTCTTCTTATCATTGCGGCAATATTTTTAATTGTGTATTTGATTACTTGGTTACACAAAATTGGTAAAGTAATTGAGCAAATTAATAATGACATTGGGGATTTGCATGATAAAGCAATTCCTTTAATTGAAAATTTAACTAAAACAGCCGAAAGTACTTCCAAAATTACAAACGAAGCTGAGAAGTATTTTAAAGATTTCTCGGAAATAGTTGATATATTATTCGATAAACTTTCATGGTTTAAAAGTAAGTCGGGTAGTATGCTGCAAAAAACAAACTCACCCGGCGAAGGGATATTTTTAAATTTACGAGCAATATCCAAGGGCATTAGGGCATTCATTAAGAATTTATAAAATTAAATATTTCAGTATAAAAAGTTGGAGTTTAAATTGAAAGAACACAAAGCAGAAACAATACGAAACATAGCATTCATTGGGCACGGCGGCAGTGGTAAAACTTCTATATCCGAATATCTTTTATTTGCTGCCGGTGAAATTAACAGAATTGGAACGGTTGAGGAAGGGAACACTACTTCCGATTTTAGACCAAATGAAATTGAACGACGCGTTTCTATTGGCTCTACTCTTTTACATCTCGAATGGAAAAATACTAAAATTAATTTACTGGACACTCCGGGCTATTCGGATTTTATCGGGCAGGTTGTAAGTAGTTTACATGCCGCAGATGTTGGTGTTGCAGTTGTGAAAAGTGCAGACGGAATTGAAGTCGGAACGGAACGGACGTGGAAATTTGTTAAGAAAAATGAACTTCCATGTGCAGTTATTGTTAATAAAATTGATAATGAACATTCGAAATTTGATGATACTTTTGCAATGGCGAAAGACAGATTGAGCCAAGATATGACGATTATTACTTTTCCTGTTAATGAGGGTGTAAATTTTGATTCCGTAATTGATATCGTTAAAATGAAATTGGTAAAATTTGGAGTCCCGGGTTCAAAGAAAATTACTTTGGAAGATATTCCTTCGGATTTATTAGAAAAAGCTCAAAAACTGCACGAAGAATTAATTGAAAAAGTTGCAGAATCGGATGAAGCTTTATTAGAAAAGTTTTTTGAAGAAGGTTCACTTTCAGACGATGAATTAAAAGTAGGGCTAAAAGCTGCTATTGTTAGTCGCAGTGTTGTTCCTTTGTTTGCTGTATCTTCAACTAAGGGTGTCGGGATGGACAATTTTTTGGATTTTGCTGTGGAATATTTTCCGGCTCCGAATGAAAGACCGGCGATAAAAGCTGTAATGAAAGGTACTGAACAGGAAGTAGAATTAAACTACGATGAAAATGGGGAACCTGCTTTCCAAATATTTAAAACCATTTCAGAAGCTCACGTAGGAGAGTTATCAATTTTCAAAGTTTGTGCAGGTTCGGTTTCTGCCGGTTTGGATATGGTAAATACTACTCGTGACAAATCGGAAAGGTTAGGACAGCTATATCTCCTAAACGGTAAAACAAGAATTGAGGTTGCAAATGTTCACGCCGGTGATATTGGCTCTGTTGTTAAATTAAAAGATTCACATACCGGTGATTCTCTTGCTTCAAAAAACTTTTCTGTTGAACTTCCCAAAATTGCTTTCCCACAACCCGTAATTAGAGCCGCAATTCATTCCAAATCGAAAGGTGATGAGGATAAAATTTCTGCCGGACTTCATACTGTTCACGAAGAAGATCAAACAATGAATGCTAATTTTAATCCTGAATTAGGGCAAACAATAATTTCCGGGCAAGGAGAGTTGCAATTATCTTTAGCAGTTAAAATGTTAAAAGACAGATACAATGTTGATGTTGAATTAATTGAACCGAAAATTCCGTTTCGCGAAACCATTAAAACCGTTGTGGAAGATTCTGAATATAAGCACAAAAAGCAGTCAGGAGGTCGAGGACAATATGGTCATGTGCATCTTAAAATAGAGCCGTTGCCGAGAGGTAAAGGATTCGAATTTGTTAATGCAATTGTCGGCGGTGTAATCCCCGGTAGATTTATTCCTGCTGTTGAAAAAGGTTTAAATGAAATAATGACAAGCGGTATTTTAACCGGTAGCAAGATTGTTGATGTGAAAGTTACTTTATTTGACGGGACATTTCATAATGTTGACTCTGATGAAGTTTCCTTTAAAATAGCAGCTTCGCATGCATTTAAAAAAGGTTTTATGGATGCAAAACCGGTTATACTTGAACCAATTTACGATATCGAAGTAAAAGTTCCTGAAGAATTTATGGGTGATGTAATGGGCGATATTTCAAGTAGGCGAGGAAAAATTTCGGGAATGGATACGGAAGGACCTTTCCAAGTAGTTAAAGCAAAAATACCATTATCTGAACTTTATAAATACTCTACGCATCTGCGCAGTTTAACTTCGGGTAGAGGAATGCATACAAGAGATTTTTCACATTATGAGGTAGTACCAAAAGATGTGGAAACTAAAATTATTGCTAATTATCAAAAAGATAAAGAAGAAGAATAATTTTATTTTCTTATTTTTACAAAGCGGGCTAATACCCGCTTTTTTAATATTGAGGAGTTTATGGAAAAACTATGGTCAACTTGGCGGTCGCATTATATTGATTCATTTAAAAATCAGACCGGAAAAGAAAGTTGTGTGTTTTGTGATGCAAAAGATCAAGATGAAAAAAGTGATGACTCTCTGGTGGTACAAAAAGGGATATATTCATTTATTATTATGAATCTTTATCCATATAATGGTGGACACATAATGGTCGTTCCAAATCGTCACATATGTGATTTGAATGAATTAACAAAAGAAGAATTTGCTGAAATTACTTCATCTATTCAAGATGTTACAAAAGTGTTAAAAAAGATTATGTCTCCGCATGGATTTAATATCGGTGCAAATATTGGTAGAGCAGCCGGGGCAGGAATAGATACACATCTCCATTTTCACATTGTTCCGCGTTGGGAAGGCGATACTAATTTCATGACTTCAATTGGTAAAGTGAAAGTTATTTCACAGGATTTATTAGATATTAAAAAAAGATTGCAAAGTGAATTCGATAAACTTTAAATATATTAAATATGAATAATCAATTTGAAAAAATAGAATCGATTAAAGTTCCTGAATTGGATGAAATATTGGGCAAACCATTTAAAGTATTGAATGACGGTTTTGTTAGGGTTATTGATTATATGGGAAATGACGGTGCAATTGTGCAAGCTGCACGCGTATCCTACGGGAAAGGAACAAAGCCAGTCAGGCAAGATAGGGGATTGATACGTTATCTGATGAGGCATAAACACACTACACCTTTTGAAATGTGTGAATTGAAACTACATTTGAGAATACCGATGGATGCATGGCGACAGTGGATTAGGCATCGAACAGCGAATGTAAACGAGTATTCCACTCGCTATTCAATTGCAATAGATGCAACTCAAACTACTTTGCCGGGCGAATGGAGAGTTCAATCCGATACAAACAGGCAGGGAAGTGCCGGATTTGCTGAGAATATATTAGGTGAACAAATGACAAATGATGAAAAGGAACTTCATTGGCTTGCCCGAAATATTTACAACAAGAGAATTGATGCCGGAATTGCTCGTGAGCAAGCTCGGAAGGATTTGCCACTCTCCACATATACTGAGGCTTATTGGAAAGTTGACCTGCATAATTTGCTTCATTTTTTAAGACTAAGAATGGAGAAAAATGCTCAACTTGAGATTAGAAAATATGCTGAAATTATTGGCAATGAAATTGTGAGTCGTTGGGTGCCGCTTACTTGGGAAGCATTTATGGATTTTTCAATGAATTCAACAAATTTTTCATCTAAAGAAATGGATATATTGAAATTTATCTATATGAACAATCTGCAAGCTGCAAAAGAAGTCGCCGAAGAATCAGGATGGCTAAGAATTAAAGACGGCAGCTTTATTAAGAGTTTGGAAAGAACCGAGTTTGAGCAGAAAATGGATATCCTTAATATTAAATATCCGTGGTAACCTATTGAAATT
>CAZXDS010000199.1:0-6128 GCA_964639525.1 uncultured Melioribacteraceae bacterium
TCTACATTTAACAATGAACAAACCGGAAGGTTTGTTCTACAATAAAAATTTAATACTGAAGGCTGCATTATTTGATTCTGAATTGCTGCTGGTTAGTATTTCCTTTGCATAATCCTAATATTTGTGTATGAAAAATAATTACACACTTGAATTATCAGACGGAAATGAACTTCCGATTACTGCTTATGGAAATCCCAAATCAAATAAATATATAATATATGTTCACGGTTTCAAAGGATTTAAGGATTGGGGTTTTGTTCCTTATGCTGCCGAGCATTTAGTTAAACAAAACTTTTTCGTAATTACATTTAACTTTTCGCATAACGGTGTTGAAGGGAATTCTTTGGAATTTACTATACTTGATAAATTTGCAGAAAATACTTTCAGCAGGGAAGTATGGGAATTAAAGGAATTAATTGCTGCAGTTAGAAATGGATTTTTCAGAGGCAGTAAAAAATTTAAACTCGGTCTTCTCGGGCATAGCCGCGGCGGAGCAATTGCACTTCTATCAGCAAGTAATAATGGAAATGTTGAAGCTGTTGTTACTTGGTCGGCAATTTCAAAACTCGACAGATATTCTGAAAGGCAAAAAGCCGAGTGGAAAGAGCGCGGATATTGGGAAGTAGAAAATACGCGTACAAAACAAATAATGCGTTTGAATGTTTCTCTTTTGGAAGATATTGAAAAAAATAAGTCAACTTCGTTAAACATTGAAAATGCAATTAAAAATTTACACAAGCCTTTGCTTATTGCTCACGGCGGACAGGATTTAACAGTGAAGATAACGGAAGGAAAGCACATTTATTCATTGGCAAACCATGACATTTCCAAATTTATTGAGATCGAAAATGTCGGGCATACGTTTAATTGTAAACATCCTTTTTTGGAATCAAATCCTAAATTTGATTATCTTTTGGAGCAAACATTTGAATTTTACAACAAATTTTTAGTTTAGGAGCAAAAATGAATATATCAGAAAACGTACAATCCAAAAAATCGGTATTAACTTTATCAAAAATTATTTCTTCGCAGATATTTTGGGTTCTCTCTTTTTCCGTATTAACTGCCTTATCGGCACAAGTTGTTGTTCCGGTTCAGCCGGTGCCTTTTACATTGCAAACAATGTTGGTTCTTCTTTCCGGTGCTTTTCTCGGAAGTAAAAACGGTGCTTACAGTCAATTAATTTACTTATCCGCCGGTGTTGTAGGGTTACCTGTTTTTGCAGGATTTGGATTAGGCTTTCCTGTTCTGCTTGGACCAACAGGAGGTTATTTATTAGCATTTCCGATTGCTGCTTATATTGTAGGGGCAATAATTGAAAACACTGAAAGTAGAATTTCCGTTATTCTTTCAATGATTATCGGGACAATTACTATTTTATTTATTGGAGCTTCGTATTTATCAATTTTCTTAAATCATAATTTTGCAGCAGCTTTCTTTTCCGGTTTTGCAATATTTTCAATTTGGGGATTAATTAAAGTTGCTGCGGCATCAAGTATTTACTTGTCGTTTGCAAAAAGATTTTCACGTTTGCCAAAGTAATAGAAATTTCAAATTTCCGAATTAATTATGCGAACTCCATAATTGCAAATGCTTAAATAATTAACTTAAACAAATATACTTAAAAAATAAAAATTAAATGATTGAAAATTATCCACCCAAAACCGGCGATATTATAAATTTGGTAAAACATCCGAAATTAGTTTCTGCCGCATTAAAAGGTTCTAAAACACAACAACGCAGGGATGGCGTTTATGGTTATCCGGGCGATACGTTTAAGCTGGAGAATATTAAATTTGCTATTACTGAACTTAAGAGACAATCTCTTGGCGAAATGACTGATGCGGATGCTATTGCAGAAGGTTATCCGAGTTTGGAAATATATAAAAACTTAATACTAAGTATGCATGAAGGAATGACTTGGAATAATGAAGATAAAGTTTGGGTTCATTGTTTTAAGAAAATAGATAACTAATTATTATTCTAATAAATCGATTTGTTGCTATGGAAATTAAAAATTATGTATTTATTGTAGTATTTATTTCATCAATTGGTTTTTTAATTTATAGTCTTAATAAGAAAATCGGTTATCTTAAAATTGGTAAGAAAAAAGATAATCGAACGGACAACATTGGTGC
Organism: uncultured Melioribacteraceae bacterium; assembly: GCA_964639525.1. Classification (GTDB taxonomy): domain Bacteria; phylum Bacteroidota; class Ignavibacteria; order Ignavibacteriales; family Melioribacteraceae; genus CAZXDS01. The sequence continues at coordinate 2,139 of CAZXDS010000199.1, forward strand.
ACGTATAAAAAATGTGTTCAAGGTTGCGATTTTTCAATCCAAAATTTTACGTGATTCAATTGCAGGTACGACTCACGTAATGATATTTTGGGGATTTTTAATTTTTCTTTTCGCAGTTCTTGAAGCAATTATTCAAGGATTTTATACTCCGTTTACGTGGAGTTTCCTCGGTCCTTTCTATGGAATTATAACAATATTTCAAGATGTATTTATTGTCTTAATAATCCTTGCGGTATTTTTTGCTCTGTATAGAAGATACATTCAAAAGGTGGCGAGACTTGAAGTAGGTAAACACGGAAAAGTTGATGCAACAATTGTTTTACTTTTGATTCTTACCGTGGTTGTTTCAATGCTTTTTGGTAATGCTGCACATATTGCGGAAAATAACTTTGCACTTTCAAGATGGGAATTAAGACCCGCCTCGCTTGCCGTTTCCAAATTATTTTATGGTTTACCAAATTCAACTTTAAAAACGTATTTTGAAATATTTTGGTGGATTCATATTTTAACCATTTTTGGGTTTATGAATTTCCTACCATACTCAAAACACTTTCATGTTTATACTTCAATTCCAAACGTGTTTTTCAATAAAATAGGCAAAGAAAAATATGTATTGAAACCGTTGGATTTGGAAGACGAGGAAGCTGAACAATTTGGTGCTGTGGATGTTGACGATTTATCGTGGAAAGATCTACTTGACGGTTATGCTTGCACAGAATGCGGAAGGTGTTTTGCCGCTTGTCCTGCAGCCAATACCGGAAAAGCTCTTTCACCGCGTAAAGTAATTGTTGATATCAGACACAGACTTGAAGAAAAAGCCCCGTTACTTCTTGGAGAAGGCAATGAAGATAGTCCGCTGCTCGAAAATACTTTGGTTCACAATTACATTACAGATGCGGAACTTTGGGCATGTACAACTTGCAACGCTTGTGTTTATGAATGTCCGGTAACTATTGAACACGTTGATAAAATTGTTGATATGCGTAGAAACCTTGTTCTAATGGAATCTGAGTTTCCGCCTGAGCTTAATTCGGTTTTTAAAAATTTAGAAACCAATTTTTCACCTTGGGCTTTTAATAAACAAGACAGAGCAAATTGGGCTGAAGGAATGGATATCAAAACAATGGCGGAAGATTCCAATGGCGAAATCTTATATTGGGTTGGTTGTGCCGGTTCTTTTGATGCTCGCTATATTAAAGCTACACAAGCTACTGCAAAATTGTTTCAAAAAGCGGGTGTTGATTTTAGAATTCTCGGAACCGAAGAAAAGTGCAACGGAGATTCTGCCCGACGACTTGGGAATGAATATCTTGCTCAAACATTGATGCAGGAAAATATTGAAACTCTAAATAATTACGGTGTTAAAAAAATTGTAACCGGTTGCCCGCATTGTTTTAATTCATTAAAAAATGAATATCCGCAGTTTAACGGTAACTTTGAAGTTGTTCATCACACTGAATTTTTGAAACAATTGATTGATGAAGGGAAAATTGAATTAAAAGATTCCGGTGCAAAAAAACGTGTAACTTATCACGATTCTTGTTATCTTGGACGTTATAATGATATTTTTGAAGAGCCGCGCGAATCTTTGAGTAAAATCGGCGGTATTGAAATGTTGGAAATGGACAGAAACCGTGATAAAGGTTTTTGCTGTGGTGCCGGCGGAGGAAGAATGTTCCTTGAAGAAACCGAAGGAACAAGGATCAATGAAAACCGTGTTCAAGAGGCTCTTGAGACCGGCGCAGATACTATTGCAGCCGCATGTCCGTTTTGTATGACAATGCTGACTGACGGCGTTAAAACGTTTGAAAAAGAAGAATCAGTGGACGTTAAAGATATAGCAGAAATTATTCTCGAAAACACTAAATAACTACTTTATTCATTTATCACAGGAGGATGTATGGAAAAATATACTAAACTACAAGACTACCTAAAGTCTTTGGAAGCTGATGCTGAAAAGTTTTATGTAAAAGGGCAAGCAGCAGCCGGAACTAGATTTCGTAAAGGAATGAGCGAAGTTAAAAAAATGGCTCAAGATATTAGAAATGAAGTTCAAGCTATAAAAACAGAACGTAAAGGTTAATTCCTTTTTTTAGTTTTTGAATATTATGAAGAGTTTCTTTATTCGATTTTAAATTGCATTTAGAAACTCTTTTTGTTTTAAAATCTTTACTATTAGTTACAGAAAAATATGAATATTAAAAAAGCCCAAATAATATATGACGGTATAAATTTAACAAAACTTATAAAATTAAAGACCGAACTATTCGAAATGGCAGTACGTTATGCAAGGATAAGAGCGGATTGGTATTTTATGAGTAATGATGAAAAACGAAACAATGATGAATTGAGAACAAGATCGCATAATTCTTTGCTTGATGCTTGCAATATACTAAGTCGCGAAATGCTCAAAGCAGGGGAAGACGCAGCTTGGAGAGTGGAACTCGGTAACGATAGAAAGGCAATTGGAGATTTTGCATGTTATGTGCATTGTTTTCTGGGATTGGTTAATAGATAATTTGGTAACTATGAAATTAGTGATGATAAAAGAAAATGATTTGGACTAACAATCTTACTAAAAGTGAATATTTTTAATATTGTCAATCTGTTTTTTTATACTTGGGATATCTTTTCCGATTTTCAGCTCTACAAGATTTTTCCGTCAAAGAATTAATCATTATTTTTAATTATTCCCAAAGTAAATTTATCCATGTTATTTTTGAAAAAACTCTGATTTAAAATGCGATCTATAAAAATTTCATTGTTAATATTTCTATTTTCGTTTGCGGCTGCATTTTTTGTTTTTCAAATTAAACCTACCGTTTTTCTGCACGCCAATCAAAGGATTGCACTTGTTGATAAACCGGATTCGGTATTAACATTAAAATTAAGTGTTGTCGGAGATTTAATGTGTCATTCTCCGCAATTTAATTCTGCAAAAATAGCTGAAACCGATTCATTCGATTTCCGTCCGGTTTTTTCAGTAATCAGGAGAAATCTTGAAAATTCTGATTATACTATCGGCAATCTTGAAACTGTAATTTCAGCAAACAACAAACACCTTTCCGGTTATCCGAATTTTAACAGTCCGCACGAGTTTCTTTCCGCATTAAAATATGCCGGTTTCGATATTTTGTTTACGGCAAATAATCATTCATTAGATAAAGGATTAAAAGGTGCAATAAGAACAATCAATCAAATTAAACAAAATAATATGGTTCAGGTGGGCACTTATGTTTCACAGAAAGATAGAGACTCAATAAGAATATTTGAGAAGAATGGGATTCGGTTTGCGTTGTTTGCATACACTTTTGGAACAAACGGTCATACTGTTTCAAAACAAAAACGTTTTATTATCAGTCTAATTGATAAAGCTCAAATTCGTAATGATTTGCAACAAGCAAATAAATTATTGCCGGACTTGGTAATTATTTATTTTCATTTTGGTAATGAATATCAAGCAAAGCCTTCCGCATTTCAAAAAGATATTGTTAATGCGGCTATAAAAAGCGGTGCGGATATTGTATTGGGAAGCCATCCGCACGTTTTGCAGCCTATTAAAAAATTTAAGTCTGTTTCCGGACGAATTGATTCGGGTTTTGTTGCGTATTCACTCGGCAATTTTATTTCAAACCAAAGATGGCGGTATTCCGATGCCGGCGGAATACTTAATATTTTAATTAAAAAGAATATTAAGAACGACTCGGTATTTATTTCCAAAATTAAATTATTACCTACGTGGGTTTTTAAAGGTAATGTAAATGGTAAAACACTTTTCCAAATATTACCTTCCGAAATAACATCAGATACTTTGCAGTTTCTATCAAGTGATGATATCAAAAAAATGCAAAACTCATTTTACGATGCGGAAAAAATTATTACCTCAGAAGATTCTTCAATCTTGATACAGCATATATTAAAACAATAATTACAGTAATTCAAATAATTACCACAACCACCCAAAAACTCCTGCAGTAAATAATGCATAAA
>CAZXDS010000200.1:0-6074 GCA_964639525.1 uncultured Melioribacteraceae bacterium
GTTAATTAGAATGCAGCCGTTTTAAAAGTCTTTCTACTGCTTGTTTTAATTTTTTTCACACATCAGAATATTTTTTATTAAATGTCCTTGACATTGTCAACTAATTCTATCTATTTTTGCAGCGTTATGAAAAATAAAGAAAGCAAATATTATTTTAATTCAACTTGGTTTTGGTGGGCTTCGAGCCGTATATCATGATTAAACCGGATTGACTTAAAATAATTAATGTTTACACATTAACCCTTCACGAGCAACCGTGAGGGGTTTTTTGTTTTATGGAGATAAAATGGAATTTAAAAAATTTAAAATATTAGCGGATAAATACAAAACCGTTCCTGTATTTGAAAAATATACTGCCGATCTTTTTACGCCTGTTTCTTCATACTTAAATATCAGAAGCAAAGAGAACGACTCGTTTTTGCTTGAATCAGTTGAAGGAATTGGCAGATTAGCAAGATATTCGTTTATTGGAAGCAAACCAAAATTTAAGATTTTCGGTTCAAATAATTCAATTACTATTAAAAACTCTCAAAGTGAAAAAACAATTGAAAAAAATATTTTCGATTACCTTCAAAATTATATTAAAGATTTTCATCAGCCGAACATTCCCGAACTCCCTTCATTTACAGGCGGATTTATAGGATATTTTGGCTTTGAAACCATGAGCTTAATAGAACCTGTAATTCGATTCAGCGGAAAAGAAAATTTTGAAGCTCCTGATTTTTATTTCGGGTTTTACGATACAATTGCTGCATTTGATCACTTTTCTCACAAGTTGATTGTTATCCATAACGTAGATGTTAGTGAATTTCCTTCACAAAAAGAAGCTTACAATTCAGCCATAGATCACATCCATAAGTTTAATAAACAATTGCGCCAGCCCACACTTCGTTCTTTAAATTTCAAATTAAAAGGAGAAATCAATATAGAAAATGATGGTTGTGATTTTGAAGATTCGGTTAGAAAAGCAAAAGAAAATATTTACGAAGGAGACGTTTTTCAATTAGTCCTTTCAAAAATATTTGGTGCTGAATACGAAGGTGATTTGATCAATGTTTATCGTGCTCTGAGAATTATCAACCCATCGCCATATATGTACTTTATTGATATGGAAAATGATTTAAAGATAATCGGAACTTCGCCGGAAGATTTACTGAAAGTAACAAATAGAAAAGCTGCAATTCTGCCAATAGCCGGGACAAGAAAAAGAGGTTCAAACGCAAAAGAAGACACCGAATTGGAGAAGGAGTTGTTAAACGACCCGAAAGAAATTGCCGAACATACTATGTTAGTTGATTTAGCGAGAAACGATTTGGGGCGCATATGCAAATACAACAGCATTAAGGTAACAGATAGCTTCAGCATTCATAAATTTTCTCACGTCATGCATATTGTATCAAGAGTAGAAGGAACTTTGAAAGTTGAAACAGATTGTATTGATGCATTAAAGGCAAGTTTTCCTGCCGGTACGGTTTCCGGTGCTCCAAAAATAAAAGCAGTTCAATTGATAAATAATTATGAATCTACAAAACGAAATATTTATTCAGGTGCAATCGGCTACATTGATTTTCGCGGTAATCTTGATCTTTGTATCGCAATTAGAACTCTATTTGCTAAGGGAAATAAAATTTATTGGCAAGCCGGTGCAGGTATTGTAGCCGATAGTAATCCTGAACTTGAATTAAAGGAAATAAAGAATAAATCGGCAGTACTTAAAAGTGCACTGGAAAAAGCAGAGGTTATTGATGAAGATTTTAGTTATTGATAATTACGATTCTTTCACATACAATCTTGTGCAGCTGATTGGGAAGTTTGAATCGGATATTATTGTTGTACGGAATGATAAAATTACTATTGAAGAGATACGAGAATTAAAGCCCGATAAAATTGTAATTTCACCGGGTCCCGGCAAACCTGAAAACTCTAATATTTCAATTAATGTTATAAGTGAATTGGGAAAGAATATTCCAATTCTCGGCGTTTGTCTCGGGCATCAAGGAATTGCACAAGTATTTGGTGCTTCAATAATTCACGCACCTAAATTAATGCACGGAAAATCTTCTTTAATAAAACACGATGGCAAAACTATCTACAAAAATATTGAGCAGAATTTTACGGCGGCGCGCTATCATTCTTTAATAATTGATTCTTCCACATTCCCTGATGAATTAGAAATAACGTCCGAAACATCTGACAACGTAATTATGGGAATACGACATAAAAAATATCCGCTCGAAGGAATTCAATTTCATCCCGAATCGATTTTAACAAACTGTGGAGAAAAATTGATAAAAAATTGGTTGGAGATAGTATGAAAAATTTACTTGATAAACTTATTAACAAAAATGATTTGTCTTTTAGTGAAGCTTATTTTTTGATGAATAGCATTATGGAAGGTAAATTAAACAATTCCCAAATTTCCGCTTCTCTTATCGCTTTGAAAATGAAGGGTGAAAAAGCTGATGAAATTGCAGGATTTGTAAAAGCAATGAGAGATAATAGTCTGAAAATTAGAGTCAATGGATTTTCTCCAATAGATGTTTGTGGAACCGGCGGAGATAATTCAGGCACTTTCAATATCTCAACAGCTGCATCATTTGTTATAGCTGCAAGCGGAATTCATGTTGCAAAACACGGAAACCGTTCAATTTCAAGCAAAAGCGGTAGTGCAGATGTTTTAAGAGAACTGGGCGTTAATATTGAACTTAACAAAAAACAAGCAGCATATGCTTTGGCTAAAACAGGAATTACATTTTTATTTGCACCTTTGTACCATCCTGCAATGAAATATGCTGCTCCCGTTAGAAAAGAATTAGGAATGAAAACTGTCTTTAATATTCTCGGTCCGCTTACAAACCCGGCAGGAACTAAAAAGCAAGTAATAGGAACCTTCAACAATCATACTGCAAATTTGATGGCGGAGGCTGCCGAAAAATTGGAAATGGAGCGAGTCTGTTTTGTCTGCACAGATGATAAATACGATGAAATAACATTGACCGGAACAACAAATGTGTTTGAGTATAACTCTGAAAATGGTGTGCAAAAATTTAAAATATCTGCAAAAACTTTTGGTTTGAAAAAATTGACACTTAGTGATATTAAAGGAGATTCCGCCGAAATTAATGCAAAGATTATTTTAAGTATTTTTAGCGGAAATGATTCCCCCGCTCTAAATGTAACCGCTGCAAATGCGGCAATGGGACTTTACATATCAGGATACTCAAACAACTTGAAAGAATGTTTCGATAGAGCAGTTGAAACAATTAAAACAGGCAAAGCATTGAAAAAGCTTAACGAATTAATCTCAATCGGGAAAGATTTATAATGGATTTTCTTTCCGAAATATTAAAGGTAAAAAATGAAGAAGTTTGCGAACTTAAAAAAAGATATTCATTTTCCTCATATTCTAATTTTGAATTTTGGAATGCACCGACACTAAATTTCAGAAAACAATTACTTGATGGTAACGGAATAAAAATAATTGCCGAAATTAAAAAAGCAAGTCCGTCAAAAGGACAATTACTTGAAAATTTTAATCATTTGCAAATAGCAAAGGATTACATAACCGCAGGAGCAGATGCTATTTCTGTTTTAACCGATAAGCATTTTTTCCAAGGTAATATTTCATTTATAAATGACATTGCCGGAATAAAAAATATTCCTCTGCTCAGAAAAGATTTTATCATTGATGAACACCAGATATTTGAAGCAAAAGCTAACGGTGCCGATATTGTACTATTAATTGCAGAAGCATTATCACAAATGCAGATAAACGATTTATCGGAGACTGCCGCCGATTTAGGTTTGAATGTACTTATTGAACTTCACGGTGCAGACCAATTAGAGAAAATAAATTTTGAAAACAAAGTTATTGTTGGAATTAACAACAGAGATTTAGTCACTTTTAAAATCGACTTAAATACAACATTAAAATTGAAGGAAAAATTTCCAATAAACCAACCGATTATATCGGAAAGCGGAATACTTTCCAAAGCAGACGTAACCGTTTTGAAGAATTCAAAAGTTAATGGTTTCCTTATCGGAGAATTGTTAATGAAAGCGGATAATAGGCAGAATAAACTGAAACAAATTAAAACATGGTGTGAAAATGGAAATTAAAATTTGCGGACTAACTAATATTGAAGATGCCTTACTTGCTTGCCGTCTCGGAGCTAATGCGTTGGGATTTATTTTTTATCAAAACAGTAAAAGATATATTGATCCTTTTGAAGCAGCAAAAATCATTGTACAACTCCCCCCTTTCGTAACCAAAGTCGGTGTATTTGTTAATTCTACAATTGATGAAATCAATTACATTGAAGGAATAACAGATATTGATCTAATTCAACTTCACGGAGAAAATGATAATTATGATTTTGAAGATTTGAATAAACCGATAATCGAAACATTTAGAATAAATACCGATTTTAATTTTAAAAAATTATTGTTTTCAGAGGCGAAATATTTGTTGCTTGATACTTTTGATGAAAATGATTACGGCGGAACCGGAAAATCTTTTGACTGGGAAATTATCCCTGACAATTTCAAAAATAAAATAATTCTTTCCGGAGGAATTTCAGTCGGAAATATTGAATATGTATTTAACACAATAAATCCGGCTGCGGTCGATTTATCTTCTTCCGTTGAAGAATATTCAGGTAAAAAAAGCAAAGAAAAATTAATCGAATTCTTCAGATATACAAATCAATTAAGAGGAACAAAATGTTAATAATAATGGGGTTAAACGCACCCGACAAGGATATTGAAAGAGTAAAAAATAAAATTATCAAAGCTGACTGTACACCACACGAAATTCCCGGTTCAAAAAAATTAGCCATTGGTATAACAGGAGCTTCTGAAAAATTAGAAAGGGAACAATTCTTACTTCTTCCATCGGTAGAAGATGTTATTAGAGTAACTAAAAAGTTTAAGTTAGTAAGCCGGATGATGGAACCAAACGATACTGTAATAGATTTTGGAAATGCTTCAATCGGAGGAAAAGAATTAAATATTATTGCCGGACCTTGTTCAGTTGAAGATAAGGACACAATGTTTCGTATTGCAGAAGAAATTAAAAAGTTGGGCTTAAAATTTATGCGCGGCGGTGCATACAAACCGCGTTCTTCACCATACTCCTTTCAAGGTTTGAAAGAAAAGGGATTAAAAATATTGGATGAAGTTAAAAAGGAATTTGATTTAAAAATAGTTACAGAAGTCTTAAATCCGAGGAATTTGAAAGCTGTAGCCGATGTTGCTGATGTAATACAAATAGGCTCAAGAAATATGCAGAACTTTGCGTTGCTTCAAGAAGCAGGTGCCGTAGGAAAACCTGTGTTATTGAAGAGAGGAATGTCGGCTACAATAGAAGATTTTTTGTTAAGTGCGGAATATATTATCAATCAGAATAATTACAATATAATTCTGTGCGAAAGAGGAATTCGTACTTTTGAAACTGCAACGCGAAACACATTGGATTTGAACGCCGTACCCGTTATAAAAACAAATTCTCATTTGCCTCTGTTTGTTGATCCTTCGCACGGAATTGGAATAGGTGCTAAAGTTCCTGCAATGAGTCTTGCGGCAATTGCAGCCGGAGCGAACGGTCTTATTTTGGAAGTACATTTGGAACCCTCCAAAGCTTGGTCAGACGGATATCAAACTATTTCGATTAATACATTAAAACATTTAATGTCTAAAATTAAAAGATTGGCACCTATTGTTGAAAAGGAGTTTAATTTCAGTGAAGGATAAATATAATTTGCCCGATAAATACGGGAAGTTCGGTCAATACGGCGGTAAATTTGTTCCTGAAACTTTAATGAATGCTTTGGAAGAGTTAGAAAACACTTACTCAACACTTAAGAACAACACGGTTTTTCTATCCGAGTTAGATGAACTGCAACTGAATTACAACGGAAGACCGACTCCGCTTACTTATGCCGATAGACTAACTCAACATTACGGAAAAGGGAAAATCTATTTAAAGCGGGAAGATTTATGCCATACGGGAGCACATAAGTCAAACAACACATTAGGACAAATTTGAATCGCATAATATTAGGGTAAAAAAAGAA
>CAZXDS010000201.1:0-6068 GCA_964639525.1 uncultured Melioribacteraceae bacterium
ATTTGTAAAAAAATCGCTGTTAAACTATCTAATTTTCATCTTTCTCGGTAAAATGAGCCTCATCATCAGCATATTTAGCAAATAATGTATTGAATACTCTTTTTTCGGACTTTGAATAAAACAAAATGTCATCGTGTAATTTTTGAAAATTATTTGATTTTGCTGTCCATCTTTTGTATGCCCAAATAATTTCATTAACAAAATTATTAGTTCCGAAAATATCATCCAATACTAATTTCAAATAAGCACTTACACGATAATCCACATGCACATAAATGCTTCCATCTTCAGCAAGGAGATTGTGCATAAGTTTAAGGCGTTCGTACATCATAGATAAATAGCTTGAGATACCTTTGCCCCAAGTATCGCGGTAAGCAATTTCTTCAATCACAGTCTGTTTCTTTTCGGCAGTTTCGCCGCCAACTTCAATATTAAATCCAAAATCGGCGCCAACTGCAAAGGGCGGATCGATGTAAATTAATTTTAAGCCGCCTTCTTTTTCAATTTCATCGCGTAAAGGTCCGTTAGCCAAAGATGAGAGTATAAGTTTATTATCGCCCCAAATTAGTTTGTTGGTCCAACCTTTTAATTGCCTTCCTCTAAAATCGGTTTCAAACATGTCAAAAGTTTTGCCGAGTTCCGTTTCTTCTTTTCGCGGTTCGTCAATATTTTCGATACTGTGGAAAGGGAGGGCGATATTTGTAACGTCTTCTTTACGTCCGTTCCAAAAAAGAAAAACGTCTTCTTCGTCGGCAAAAAGTTTGTAAATATATTCTTTAGGTAGTTTTTCACCGTTTTTAATCAGTTCAATAATTTGTTTTTTTTCTTGTTTGAGCATAATATTTTCTTTTTAGTTTATAATCCCGAAAGGGATTATATATTTATAAAAAATAGGACATTACTTTTATTCGACTCCTAACGGAGTCGTATGTTTTTTTGTTTCTTCTTTGTTATAAATATTTGAATCCTTCGGATTCATGCATATTTTTTCTGTTCTATCTTTGTTCGATAATTTTGTTTTTTTCTTGTTTGAGCATAATATTTTCTTTTTAGTTTTTAATCCCGAAAGGGATTATATATTTATAAAAAATAGGACATTACTTTTATTCGACTCCTAACGGAGTCGTATGTTTTTTTGTTTCTTCTTTGTTATAAATATTTGAATCCTTCGGATTCATGCATATTTTTTCTGTTCTATCTTTGTTCGATAATTTTGTTTTTTTCTTGTTTGAGCATAATATTTTCTTTCTAGTTTTTTTTGTCAAATAACCATCAAATAAGAATACTGCGTTTTTACAACAATTTTCAGCTTTTAACAAATTTTCTTTTGGGGTTATCAAATAACCATCAAATAAGATTTTAAGCCCAAAACGGGATATAACTTGCATATTTCCTCGATTTATTACTCGGGTCATCTTCTTTAATCATACCTACTTCAATAGCATCGCGAATGATCCTCGATGCTATTGACGCATTATGACTTTCAATTTTAAATCTATTTCTTAAGCTTTGGTTAGTCATTTTTTCATTGGAAACATATTTTAAACAAGCATGTTGATAACAAGCTCTAATTTTTTCCGATTTATCTAAATCATTCAATTTTTTGTAACTAAACATAGTTACTCTCGTCCGCCTTTCAGCGGCAATCACACTAATAGGAGGTAATTGGAACAGTTCGTTATAAGCAATTACTTTATCTAAACCGCTGCCTTTTTCTTCGCAAAATCCCATTCGTCGCATAATATCCGCAAGCTTTTCATTTCTTGAAAGGTATGCGTCAATAAATCGTTCCGGAGTAACAAGAGGAATACCTGCGTTAGAAAACTCTATTCTGTCGGAATAAATTTCAATCATCGGGAATCCTTTTTCATTCAAATCTTGGTGAATCAAAGCGTTTGCAACTAATTCTCTGATAGCAATTGGCGGATACATTGTTGCTTCTTTTCTAAGAGCTTTACCAATTTCTTCATTTGCAGGGAGTTTACTGTTTATCCAATCGATCAATCCTTCAAAACCAAGCGCATACCCTTTTGCTCCAATCTGCTCCCTTTCGGTCTCTACTTTGTTTTTCCCTTTATAAATAATAACTCTAATAGATTTCCGTTCAATACTTTCAAAATTCTTTAGATTTTTTGCAAAGAGTAACGCCCCTAAGTTTGTGATGGCAAAAGTTTTGCTTTTAGTAATTAATCTTTCTTCAATAAATTTGTCAATTACTCCTTGTTGGTTTGAAGGATATGGAATCTCCATTAAATCAAAATATGTTTCGGCGCTTAAATATTTTGTAATATCTGAAACAGATAAATTATCTTTAGCTATTTCTTTTTCAAACGGAGCTGCTTCTTTTTTCCAAATGATTGCTTGTTTTTCAGGAAATTCACTAAGCGGGCGCGTTATGCTGCCAACTCGTATGTACGATTTATGTAAAAACTCTACCGGTTGATTTTTAGCCGAAGGTATAATATACATTGAAATATGAATGCTATTATTATATTCAAATTCATAAACAGAAAAATCGATTCTTGGTTTTAATCTGGTTGAAAGCCAATGTTCTAAATCCTCAGTTCCTTTTTTATGTGATTTTGCTTTAAATGAAGTTCCAATTATTTTATGAGTATTATTTTCAACACCAAATACTAAGTAACCAAATTTTTGATTTCTAATTGCTGCGCCATTTGATAATGCAGAAATTCGTTCTCCAATTTCTTCGATAGAATGAAAGTTATGTTTAAACTCAACCCATTCACTTTCGGAGGGAAGTTTTACTAAATCGTTTAATAATTTTATCAGTTGTTTTTCTGTCATTTCACTTCAAAAATTTTTATCAAAGATTCAAATGATTTTATTTCGTTCTTAATTTTATCCCATTTTTCTTGTTTAATGTAAATAGGAGTATAAGAATATTTGTTTTGAGTTTTATTTATATCTTCGCACCAAACCTCAAGTCGTTTAATTTTACGAATATCATCCAAATCCTCGCGTCCTTTTGTTTCAACGACAAAGAAAGTATTTACATCGGTCTTTACAAAAAAGTCAGGATAGTATTCTCTAATATTGCCATCTTCGGCTTGATATTCCATTTTAAAATTAATACCGCCCTCGCCCATAGTATTTTTAGCGTACGAAATCACGTCGTCAAATTTATTTTCCAGAAACGAAGCAAATTCAAGTTCAAAAGAATTATCGCCGATAATTTTATTAAATATTGATTTCTTCGGAATTAGGAAAGGTTGGTTTTCCGCTATTTTCGGTTTAGTTATTTTAAGAGAAATATAATTTTTAACTTCAGCTTTTCCGCTATCTGTAATTGTTAATTCATCAATTGCTTTTTTGAATGTGTTTTTAAGAATTTCTTTCGGCTTAATTTCGGAAAGATTACGTAATGTTTGCGGATTGCTCAATTCAACTTCTTTGTTGAATAATTTATATTTTACAAAACTTTCAACTTTTGGATATAAAATATTGAATCCGCTAACCAAACGACTCTCTTTTAAAATAACCGAAGTAAAAAAGCCGATTACATTCCGGTAATCCGGAACAGTATCTTTAAAAACAGTTTTGTGAGAAAAATCTCCCTCTATATCGTTGAAAATAATCTCTTTCAATTCCTCGCTATTAAAAGTTTTTAAAACCGCTTTTTCATTCTCAAATTTACCGACGTCAATTAAATCAAGATTCTTAAATTCACGGTAAATTCTCGGACTCATTTGCGGAATCGGAATATCCAACTCATCTAAATCTTTTTTGGGATTATCCTTATCAACTTCAATAATTATCGGTGTATTTCCCTTTGTTCCCCTTCCCATTGGGCTGTATTGAAATTCTACTCCTTCCGTTTTTAAACTTTCTACAAACTCTAAAAAAGCAGAAGTGCCAACTACAACTAATTTTTCAGGAGAATCTAACGAAAACATTTTTCGTAACCCGCGTCCAATTGTTTGCTCCGGTAAAATTTTAGAATCGGCGCCAAACGGACGAAGCCCGACAATAGTGGTTACATTTCTTACATCCCATCCTTCGCGCAGCATTAGTACAGACACAACCGCTTTGTATGGCGAAATATCTTTATCAATATTATCTGCAGCTTTACGAAGTTTTTCTAATTCTTCTTTCGCTTTTTTTGTAGTAGCGGTTTCTTTTATTTCGCCGGAATTATTGGTGTGTATAGTTAAGACGGAATTTTTCAATAGCGGATAATTTGATTCGAGAAATTCAGCCGCTTTATCCGCTTCTTTCGTGCTCATCGTCATAATAAATAGAATCGGAGTTTTGTGGTCTTTTAATTCTTCGTACTGCTGTTCCCATTCCAAATATCCCAAGTGAATAAAATCGCGATAGCGTTCAACAAAATCGTTACTCTCTTTTTCGCTTATTTTTTGCCGTGATGCTTCATCGGGTAAAACCGGAGACTTAACAACATTCTGTTGAATCGCTTCAACCAAAGGATAATCGCAAATTGTTTGTACAAAAATTGCGCCGTTGTTATGCTTCGGCGTTGCCGAAAAATCCGTTTGAAGTCCAATTCCATAACCGTTTTTAAGTTTTAGTTTGTTGCTAATATCTTCAATACTTTTGAACCATGCCAAGGAACTATCGTGAATATGATGGGCTTCATCGTTCAGCACTACTAAATCATTTATTTTATTACTCCGTAAAACTTTTCCTAAATCCAAACCTTTTGAAGTGTCTGCATCAGGTTTAGGCTTTGCGCCGAGGAAAATATCTTCAAAAGTCTCTTCAGGAGATTCATTTAAAAATACTCTGTGAATATTTGTTAGAAAAATATTGCCTGATTCAGCTATCGGTTTTAAATCGTCTTGAATATGCAGGGTTAATTGGAAATCATTTTTCCAATCTTTGTAATCCAAACCGTTTTCAGGAATGAACGGTTCATTTAAAAACATATTTAAACCGTCAAAGTCTTTCCGCAGCCTGTTTAATACAATAATATTCGGCGCTATAACCAAAAAGTTTTTTGAGAGGGAACTTTCTTTCTCGTACAATTTGTGAAAATAACTCCAGACTAAAGTTAATCCCATCACTTTTGTTTTACCGGCTCCGGTTGCCATTTTTATAACATACCTCGTCCAATTTTCATCAAACATACCGGCGCTTACTCTTTCGGACGAATCAAATCTCATTAATTCAAATTTATCTTTCGCTTTTGCTACTTCATACAAATAGATTATTGATTCAATAGCTTCACGCTGTGAAAAGAAAAAAGAGAATTTTGTTTGACCTATTAAATGTTCTTTATTAAACCAAAAATTCATTAAAGATTTTGATGTTTCCGATGCACCATGGTAATTGTTTTCTCTCCATTTTGTAACCGCTAATCTTATTTTATAAACAAGGGGAGGTAAAAGTTTTTCATAAGCGTTTTGAAAGGCATCCATTTGAGTTTGTGTTGGCGCCCATCTTTCGTTAGGGAATAATATTTTGAATGGATTAGTATGTTTCATAAACTATCTTCATTTAATTAGTATTTAAAATAATAATTTGTTTCATGGGATGGGGAAATTGTTTTTTGAAGCCATTATGTTTTAGTTAAAATTCAAGGTTAATAATTTGTGCTCTTTATTCTTTTTCGAGTCAATTTTTTTCATGACGATGCATAGCTTGCTTGTAACATCTCATTAAACGCATTGCTTTTATTTCGAAAAATTCCGATTATCCCGTAATTTTGTTTATCGGGACTATAGTTAATTGTTTTTTCTTTCGTGTTTATTGATGAACTATAATGTATGAGATTTTTGCAATCCAACATTCTCAAATCATTGCCCATTAGTCGTATTTTATTTTAAATATAGCATTACAATCTATTTTAAAACAAAATATTAATTACGCGGATTTTCTATCCGACTCAACAAAAATTGGCTCTTTGCCTTTTTTGCAGACATCCTTCGTGATCAAACATTTGGCAACATTTTTCTTGTTAGGAAGATCATACATTATTTCGAGAAGAATATTTTCAACTATCGAACGCAAAGCACGGGCACCGGTTTTACGGTCAATTGCTTCGCTTACAATATAATCAAGAGCGGCTTCTTCAAATTCCAGCTCAATAC
>CAZXDS010000202.1:0-6052 GCA_964639525.1 uncultured Melioribacteraceae bacterium
GCCAGCCTGCTTCTTCAAGCAGTTTATTAATCTTTATTCTTGCATGAGCTTCATTTTTCATGTTTCAATTTTCATCATTAATGTTGCGTCGGCTTTCCATTTTAATATTTTACTTGTTTCACTATTACTCGGGTTGTTCTTATAGCTTGTGAACTAACTTCCCCTAAAATTTAGACCATGCAGATAAATTGAAATTATTTTTAATTCTTAAAGAGATAATGTATTTAGCGGATTCAAAATCCGCTTTACTTATTTAATGTTATTTTAATTCGGAAATTACCAAACTAAGTTCATATTCTTTTTCAGCATCTGCTAATATTTTTTCTGATAGAATTACTTTAATGTATCTCTTAGTATTGCCCGACTCTCTGTACAAAACAATTTTTTCGTTTGTACTTTCTTTACCAAGAACATTGTGCCAATCGTTTTCCTTTTTATTCCAACCGGAATCAATACATTTTTCAACTTTTGAAGAAATATTTAGAAATTCTTTGTTTGCGAGTTTTTTATCCGAATATTTATTAAAAACCGCTTTGAACCAGCCTTTTTCAATACCATAGATTTCAGAACTGATAATGTTATCAAACTTTAATTTCGACTGCCAAATTCCCGAATCATCAATTTCTTTTCCTTTCAAAAAACAGAAATGTGCTTTTTCGTGATTGAGTAACAATTTTATCTTATCACAAAAACTACCTGCTTTTTTCAAATCAAGGGACTTTACTGATGCGTACTTATTTGCCAATGTATATTTTCCTGTATCAGTCGAATCTCCAACAATATAAATCAACCACTGCCCTGTCTCATCTATTGTACCGTTAAAAGATGCTGCAAAAGTTTTTTCGTCAGGATACATAATTTTGTATTCTCCTGACGGAGGAACCAAGACGAGCAGAGGAATAAAATCCGCAGTTAATCTCGAATAAAGTCTATCCCCTTTGTTGAGGTTAAGTTTAACAGCATTTATTCTTCCAAGCCCTGAGGAAATTGGGTCATCCGATTTAAGGAAACCATTAATTTTGAACTCCTCAACACGCAAATTATTCTGTGCAAACGTTGAAGAAATAAATATTACGACAAATAAAAAAACAAACTTTTTCATTTTTCCACCCTATTTTTTATCCTTAACAATCAACCAAAATACTGATGATAAAGCAACCGTAACAGCTGCTATAATAAATACAACGTCTTTATTTGCTGTATGGACAATAATTGTCCCGAAAATTAGACTTACTATCAACTGCGGAATTACAATGGACATATTGAATATTCCCATAAAAAATCCCATTCGACTTTTATCAACAGTCTCAGACATGCTGGCAAATGGAAGACTCACAATTCCCGCCCAGCCAATGCCTGCAAATGCCATAGAAACATAGAGCATATATTCACTTCTTACAAAAAGAGCAATTATTAAATATGAAAAAGCCATAATTCCAACAACCAAACCTTGGGTTTTATTTCTTCCGATTTTTTCACTTAACGGTTCAAGTAACAACACCGGAAGTATCGCCCCGACAGCGTTCAAAATCAAAAATGAAATAGAAATTATCTGCCCGGTTTTAGCATCAATCATTTTAATAATTTCCGCCGAAGCACCGTCAGGAGTGGGATTAATTTTTTGCGTTATAAAAGCAATGATGTAAACAAACATAGTCTGCACACCAAGCCACGAAAATGAATTTGCAAAACTAATTTTTAAAAATTCCTTCCAATTAGTTTTTGTTGATATTTCCTTTTCACCGTTTTCTTCTTCAGAAGTAATTAATTGTTTTTTTTCAGTAATTAAAAACGAAGGTGAAATTGTTAAAAGAAGAACAAGTCCGGCACCGAAATATATCAGAAAATAGTTTCCCCAAACAGCACCGATAGCATAAGCTAAAACGCCGAAAGTTCCAGAGATAGTCTGCATCCAAGTATAACCTTTAGTTCGCGCATCGCCTTCCGGTGTAACATCTGCAATAATTGAGCGAGTCGGGTTAAAACTGACATTTATGCTCAAATCCAATGTCAGTGCAACTACAAGGGCAACACCGATTAAACTGTCAATTCCAATTGCACTATTGATTACTCCGATATTCGGTAAACCGAGCAGCATTAAGGCGGCAAGGATTCCACCGAAAACAATAAACGGTCTTCGTCTTCCTCCCATAAACCATATTTTATCACTCAGCAAACCGACAATCGGTTGAGCAATTAAACCGGCAATTGGTCCGGCTGCCCAAACGAAACCCATTTCATCGAGATGAAGACCGAATTTTGTAACAAGTATCCAGCTCAGTGCCGAAATTTGAATTGAAAGAGCAAACCCCATTGCCGTAGCAGGCAAACTAAGTATTGCGTAAAATGATTTGGTGAGTTTTTTCTGAATATCAAGCACGTAATTTCCTTTTTATTTTTCAACTGAAAATTGAAAATAACAAATAGTAGCTAATTTTGTTTGATTTTTTTGTTTCAAAAATCTTTTTCAAAAAATATTTATGAAGATTTTTTCTGCAAAAGTGTTTCGCAGCCAAATGTAAATGCCTCTCTAAAAATTGGAATGTTCAAAGCCTTAACCATCGGCAAACCAAATCTTAATTTGTATATAGGACGAAAAATAAATAGCTCCTCAATAATAGTTTCAAATTTATTTGTCCTACAAAATTTTTCAAATCTTGAAATTGCCATTCCCGTACCGTAATTCATTTTTACGTGATTGGCAAAGTTGGGATTTTCGTGCAGTAGTTTAATAAACATTTCTATAACTGATTTTGGAAACAGATGTATCCAAGGTGTTTTACTGAGAATTGATTTCCCGACTTGCTGATGCCCTGCAAATGCAGAGTATTTTGGCGGAAACGACATATAAAGATATCCGCCGGGCTTTATAAGTTTGCTTAAATTTATAAAGGTTGTCTCTTTATCGGGAATATGTTCAATCACTTCCCGCATTATAATAAAATCAAATTTACGCCCGATTATTTCCGGAGCTTCCGGATTTGAAATATCTCCGACAATTACATTAAGATTAGGGTTTTTCTCTTTTGCAACCTTTGCCCGTGATTCCAATAATTCAATGCCTGTAACATCAAAACCTAATTCACTTAACTTATCCATCAACCCGGCTTCGGCGCATCCAATTTCAAGAACGTTCAAGTTTTCAAAATTTTTAATATATTTTTTGAAATACGGAATTAAATAATTTGTTGTGTGCTCTTTCTGTTCGTAAAAATGTTCTTCGGGCATATTGTTTTTCTTGTTAATTATTGAAACCAAAAATAAGAAAAAAATAATTGACAATTGATAGTTGATAATGGACAATGATACCACAATTCACTTGTGGATGGGAAAATGCTTTTCGTATTTGAATTATTGAACAAAAAAGGCTGATTCAAAATATTTGAATCAGCCTTTATATTTTAAATAATTTAATCCGGTAATTGCCAGATAATTATTTATTTCAAGAGCATCATTTTTTGAACTTTGGTAAATGCTCTGTTGCTCTGTGTTGATTGAGCTACGATACGAACAAAGTAAACACCTGATGGAATTAACGAAGCATTCCATTGAACTTGGTGTATTCCGCTTGCAATATCTCTGTTAACTAATGTAGTTATTTCTTTTCCGAGTATGTTGTAAACAACAAGTTTAACATTACTAGCTTCCGGTAATGAAAATTTAATTGTTGTTGACGGATTAAACGGATTAGGGTAGTTTTGCGCCAAATCATATTTAACAGGAATAATATCAGAACCTGAATTTACATCGGTTGATAATAATGCCCCCTGAATGGCTCTGAACTGAAACTCTCTATTTGACATTGTCCAAGTCGAAGTAGCCGGATCAAAAACAAACGAACGAGTATCACCGCCAACTTCAGTATCAAGTCTTCCAACTGTTAACCAAACACCGTCGCCAGGCACCGTAAATCCAATCCAGTAATCCCCGCTTAAGCTGTCTAAATCAGCACTGTATGCTCTTAAATCCGCAACTGTCATCTCATAAGGATTAACCAAGTTAGCTCCGGGAACAACATTAAACGGAGTAATTAAATCATTACCGGGAACACCGGCATTATCATCCCAAACATGAACAGTAATAAAGTCACCATTCGGACGACTTGAATCAGTATAGTTTCTTATTAGTGCCGTAGCAAGTGAAGTAACATTGTCAGGAGTTACAGTCATACGCATTGCAACGCCTGCATCGGTGGGAATTGAATCTACAAAAGTAACAATATTGTCATCATACATAATATAATTACCAAATATAAATTCAGCAGGACCACTGGCAGAACCAACTGTATCCTGATTACCAACACTGTCGCTTGCTGCTATCGCAAACTGTATCATTGAGCCCGGAGAGTGTTGAGGAATTGTGAAATAATAGTTATCTCCATTTATACTGTCCGGAGGAACTATTGTAGGAGTATTACTCTTATCAACATCAAATAAAAGATTGGCAGATTGTACACTTGAAATATCAGTAATTGTTGCCATCAAATTATAATCATCAAGTGTACCTTCGTAATCCATCGGTGCATCAAAAACAATTAATGGAGGAGCTTCGTCTATATCGGATTTATTTATCATAAAGTCATCAATATACATTCCTTCCAAATTTAAACCGCCGTCGCTTTGGAAATGGAATCTTAATTTTACACCTGTATGACCTACATATCCGCCGAGTGGAATATCAAATTTAGTCCAAGGTACTCCTTCATCACTAAAGGATTTAAGTGTAGTCCAACCTGCAGCACCATCGTAAGTAACATCAAGATACATATAATCGAAACCTGCTTCGATATCATATTTAGCCCAAAAACTTACAGTTGCATCTTTAGCAGTTGATAAATCAACACCTTGTTTCATTATTGCCATAAAATTTGCATTATCCGGATAATTCCCTGTCGGACTTTCTGAGATTGAATGCGTAGGAGAAACCGATTCTGTTTCAGTCAAACCAAAACCGCCAAGTATTTGCCAGTTATTAGTACCGTTCTCAAAATCATCTGAAAACAACAAATTTGCATTAGGCGGTTGATATAATTCCCCGTTACCGAATAGGAATATGTCATCAACATAAATTCTAAACATATCAGGATCACTATAACCGTGGAAACCGATATAATACAAACTATCAGTTGGAACATTAAAAGTACCGGCAAAATTTGAATATGTGGTATTACCCATACCAACACTATCAAACAATGTCTGCTGCATATCTCCTACGGTAGTATCATTAGCTGCATAAAGAACTTTTACAGCCATATTTTCAACATATGTGGATGAAGCAGTACGGTAACCGAATCCAAAGTCGTAATCTTCATTTGGATGCAGAACTATAGGACCAATATAAACCCAATCATCCATAGCTTCTGCACTGTTCCATCTAATTGACATGTCATAGTCACCACTTTGTGAACTTCCGCTATGCACTTCCCATGTGTAATCATCATTGTTAACGTTGTCAACATGGAAATATGGTGCAAATTCACCCGACTCAAAATTTTCAGAAAATATTACAACACTTGGATCTATTGCTGCCGCAGAATCAACATTACTCGGATTGGATTCTACTCCGTCATAAACAGCAGTTACATAATATCCGTAGTTAGTAAAAAATGCCGGAAGATTATTATCCTCAAAACTCAAAGTATCGGTTGTACCAATTACGGCATCATCACGATAAATATTAAAGTGGTCAAAAGCATCAGGAGCTTTAAATGTAGGCTGGTGAATTTTAGTAAAATTTTCAACTCTTACCTTATAAGCATCTGTTGTTTCCGAATTGTTTTTTCTCAACGGCAAAACTCCATTAGAAGAAACACGCTTAAATAATTTAATTTGAGCAGGGTCTTCGAAATTATATGAAAGTTTTGTACCTGCTGCAATACCTGATACGGAAATATCATCAAGTGCCAAGCTAAACTCGTCAGTTACGTTATTATGTACCCAAGCAATATAAATTGTTTGACCTGCATAAGCAGAAAGATCTGCTGTCATCTGTACAAATGCACCGGCAGCATCATCCTGTAATGTTGTGTCAATTATAACATCAGTAAAAGATG
>CAZXDS010000203.1:0-5984 GCA_964639525.1 uncultured Melioribacteraceae bacterium
TTTTTAGAAAGCAATCCGTCAAGTTGATTCCGGGCACCCCGCAGTGAAGCATTTGTTCTGGAGTTAATCACATCAATTACGGCTTCGGCTTGAGCGAGATCAATTTTACCATTTAAAAAAGCACGTTTTGTAAATTCTCCGGGTTCTGCCAAACGGCAGTCTGCTTTTAAAAATAACTCAATAATTTTTTGAGTAACATAAGGGCTTCCATGCGTGCTGATTTCCACAGAATTTTCACCGGTGTAGGAATTAGGACTTATAAAAACGGAAACAAGCACATCGTCAATTATTTCATTATTATTGTTTAAAATATTTCCGTAATGAATTGTATGCGATTTTGCGCCGGTTAGTTTAATCTTTCCTCTAAAAAAAACATCCGATTTGTTTATAGCATCAATTCCGCTAATGCGAATAACCGAAATTGCACCTTCTCCAGGGGGAGTTGCAATGGCAATTATTGTATTGCTTTGGTTTTGCAGTGGATTCATAATTCTCTCTAATTTGATTTTCTAAATTACAACAATTAACCTAAATTTTCTTTGCATGTAATCTTTTCTATGTTTGTTAACGAAACGGTTTTAAAAGTTTTCACATGGTAAAGCGTTTGAAGATTTCTCTTCAAAGAAATTTTATAGACAGTCGTCGTAAAAAACGCTACTTCCAAATTACATTGTGCTTTTTCGTATTCCATCATTCCAAACTTGTTTCAAAGTCTGCGTAACAACGGAACAAAAAGGACAAGAATTTAGTTGTTAACACTATATTTGCAACCGGATAATTTTAGATATGTTAATGTTTAAACTAATTGCATATCATTTTACAATTTAACTGATTTTAATTCATTTCCCGTCTCTGCGCATTTACAAACTCTGCGCCTACTCTGCGCTCTTTGCGGTTAATAAAGCGTCCCTCAATTTGCTCCGTACACGAGTCTCTTTTTTTTAACCGCAGAGTCCGCAAAGTTATCGCAAAGTTCGCTAAGTGTGTAATTTATTTGCTACTCGCATAATTCCTTTGTTAATCCTTGAAACAAATTACTATATTTAAAAGTCTATTTTATCGAATGAAAATAAAAAATGAACCCGAAAAACTCTCTTGAACCGGCAAATATGATAAACTTATATGCACGCGGTGCATTCCCAATGGCAGATGAAACCGGAAAAATCAATTGGTTTTTTCCTAATGTTAGAACAATTATTTCACTTAATAATTTCAATATCCCCCGTTCATTAAAAGTATTTTTACGTAAATCCGATTTCACATTTGCATTCGACAAAGAAACAATGACCGTTGTTAGGCACTGTGCTGCTCGTAAAGAAACATGGATTAGCAATGAGTTAATTAACAGCTATGCTAATCTTAAAAAGATCGGATTTTTACATTCCGTTTCGGTTTATCAATCACAAAAATTAGTAGGTGGATTATATGGCGTAACCTACCGAGGTGCATTTTTCGGCGAATCAATGTTTTCAACTGTTTCACAGGCTTCCAAATGTGCGCTTGTTAAATTGATTGAGCGATTAAATAAGAAACAGTTTGTTTTGCTGGATGTTCAATATGAAACCGATCATTTAAAAATGTTTGGTGCAAAAGAAATTAAATTAGAAACATTTGAAAAACTTTTATTAACCGCTTATAAAAACAACGTAAGATTTTAAATTTTTCTTTAAAAATATATATTTTAATTTTTAATATCTCTATTTTTAATTTATTTTTTATTCCCATTTTTTGGTTTATTGTATTTCAATTTCTTAACTTTCAAGGTTATTTCTTTAAACAATGGAGCTTTACCCTTTTATGATTCATTGGAATGTAAGCCCTGAAATATTTTCGGTCGGATTTATACATATTCGTTGGTACGGACTTTTGTTTGCGGGTTCTTTTCTCGTTGGTTTGTATATAATGTCAAAAATATTTAGTAACGAAAATAAATCGGAAGATGATTTAAATGACTTAGTGTGGTATATGATTCTTGGAACTGTAATCGGTGCCAGACTCGGTCATTGTTTGTTTTATAATCCTAGTTTTTATTTGTCGCATCCGCTTGAAATTTTAATGGTTTGGAAAGGCGGCTTGGCAAGCCACGGTGCTGCAATAGGGATTTTAACGGCGATCTATCTTTATTCAAAAAAGAAAAAAGACCAGCCCTATCTTTGGGTTCTTGATAGAGTTGTAATTACCGTTGCAATCGGCGGAGCAATGATTAGACTCGGTAATCTTTTCAACTCTGAAATCATTGGCAAACCAACAGACGGAAATTGGGGCTTTATTTTTGAGCGAGCACAAGTTGCCAATCCGATGGTTCCGCGCCATCCGGCTCAACTTTATGAATCAATTGCATATTTAATCATTTTTATAATTTTATATTCTATTTATAAAAAACATAACGGCAAAATAAATGAAGGTTTCCTTTCCGGATTAGCATTGGTAATGATTTTTGTCTTTCGTTTTTTTGTTGAGTTTTTCAAAGAAGTACAAGAACCATTTGAAGTTGGAATGACATTAGATATGGGACAGCTTTTAAGCATTCCTGCTATTCTCTTGGGAATTTACTTGATAATACGGTCAAGAAAAAACACAAAAATTTTAAATAAAAATATGAGTAAGTAAATGAAGAATTTTAAAACCTTGTTTTCCTTTTTATTGTTCTCACTTTTTTTAATTAGTTCTTTCTTTTTTATGAACTTTATTAATTTTGAACAATCAGACTATAATCCATCATTAGATACACTCCGATTTACAGGCGAAACCCACTTCAGAAATATCCGACAACTTACATTCGGCGGAAACAACGCAGAGGCTTATTGGAGTTTCAATAACAAACAGCTTATTTTTCAAAGCGATTGGGCAAAGATAAATTCGCAAGGCTGCGATCAAATATTTAAAATGAATGTTGACGGCAGTAATTTGCCAAATGGGAAAAAATATCAATTGGTTTCCACCGGAAAAGGGCGAACAACTTGTTCTTATTTTTTAAAGGACGACAGAATTATTTACGCTTCCACTCACGCAGCGGATGTGAATTGCCCTAAAAAAACAATGTTTAAAAAAGGGCATTATGTTTGGCCCGTATATGATACTTATGATATTTACATTGCTGATAATGACGGATCAAATTTAAAACTTCTAATCGGCGGACCCGGCTATGATGCCGAACCGACTGTTTCGCCTGACGGAAAATACATTGTATTCACATCTACACGTTCCGGTGATTTGGAACTATGGCGTTACGAGATTGCTACAAAAAAAATAATACAACTAACCAATTTGCTCGGTTACGACGGCGGGGCTTTCTTTTCCCGTGATTCAAAAAAAATTATTTGGCGTGCAAGTCGCCCAACCGGTGAAAAAGCAACCGTTTATAAGGATCTGCTTTCTCAAGGGTTAATTGAGCCAACGCAATTAAATGTTTTTGTTTCCGATATTGACGGGAAAAATGTTATTCAAGTAACTCATCTTCCAGGCGCAAATTGGGCTCCGTTTATGCACCCGAGCGGAAACAAAATTTTGTTTTGTTCAAACAATCATTCACTTAAAGAGGGCGGACGCTTATTTGATATTTTTATGATAAATATGGATGGAACAGGGCTAGAACAATTAACACATAGCGGAACTTTTGACGCATTTCCAATGTTCTCGTACGACGGTAAAAAAATTGTATTTGCTTCTAACAGAAAAGCAAACGGACGCCCGACACATGAAACAGATATTTTTGTTGCCGACTGGGTTGAGCATCCGACAGAAGTAGATTTGAATTTCAAAAAAACAAAATGATAGAATTAGAAAAACAATTTGTTAAAACTTGGACTAAAGAATTTTCCGATGGGCTGCTTAAAAGTTTTCCGTCGGAATTCATTGCCGAGGTTGATACGGTTGTTATTCCACTACCACAAAAACAACTTATTCTTGGGCCTGAATTATTTGGTAACTTTGAAATTACCGATATTGATGGAAACCTTTTCCTTAATGCCGACACAATTGAAAAAGCAAAGTTTATTCTTTATTCAAATAGAACAAAATCCGCATCTGTAAATATTCCTATAAATTATGAGGATATTAAAAATGCAGTTCGGCAATATGAAATTCATTTAGATAGTCTATTGCGAGGATTAGAAAAAGAGTTTAAAAACACATTTCATAATTCCAAAAATTTTTATGAAATTTCAAACCAAATTTTTATCTCCCTCAACTTAACCCGTTACTAAATTGATACAACTAAGCGAAAATATTTCCGAATATATTTTGTCAACTTTCGGAAAAGAATTTTTGGATAAATATATTCAATTTATTGAAAGTTCGCCAAAGTATTATGTGCGTTTAAATAGATATGACGATTCGGACAAACTGATTTCTTCTCTATTGCAATATGGAATATCTTTGGAAAAAGTACCCTCCGTTCCTTATGCTTATTCAATATTGAAAGGCAACGATGTTATAGGAAAAACTTTGGAGTTTGCTCTCGGCAAATATTATATTCAGTCTCTTTCATCAATGATACCGGCTTTAATTTTATCACCAAATAAAGAAGATAGAACTCTTGATTTATGTGCTGCGCCAGGCTCTAAATCAACACAACTTTCTGAAATTATGGGCAATCATGGAACACTTTACGCTAACGAAATCAGCATTAACCGAATTAAAAGTTTAGTTCATAATTTCGATAAAATTAATGCTGTAAACGCCGGAACAATTCAGCACAAAGGAGAAATGTTAAGCAAGGTATTTGAAAATTACTTCGATAAAATATTAGTCGATGCCCCATGCAGTGCACTCGGAATTGTTCAGAAAAAAGGAGAAGTGAGTAATTGGTGGAACACAAATCAAGTAAGTAAAATTGCCCAGATGCAGTTGAAATTATTAATCTCTGCAATTAAAATGGCTAAGGTAGGCGGCGAAATTGTTTATTCTACTTGTACTTTAACCGTTGAAGAAAACGAATTGGTAATTAACAAAGTGCTTGAAAAATATAACGTAAATATTTTGAATATTGAGCTTCCGGTTGAATCGCACAAAGGAATAACAGATTACAACAACATTCAATTAGATAAACGAATAAGCAAATGTCGAAGAATTATTCCTTGGGAAATTAATTCAGAAGGATTTTTTATAGCAAAAATAGTAAAGACCGCAGAAACAGAACCGACAGTTAAATTTAATTATACTAATAAAAATATTGAGCTTTTAAAGTTCAATAATAAAAAAATAAATACTTATTTAGAAAATATTAGTAACCGTTTTGGAATTCCCAAAAACATTTTTGAAACTTATAATTACATAATAAAAGGTAAAGATATTTTCTTTGTAACTTCTGAATGGAATTCTTCAAATATGAATGTGTTTGTGCGCATCGGAATTAAATTCGGCAATATCGATAAAAGAAATTTTGCTCATATACACACTCAAGCAGCTCAACATTTTTCAAAATATATTGTTAAAAATATTATTACCATAGACAATATCAATGATTTGAAAACTTACTTCTCCGGCGGAATCATAAAATCCATTGAATGCGGGCAAGGACAAGTGATTGTCAACTATAAAGACCTAACTCTTGGAACAGGCGTTTGTTTTAATAACACGTTAAAAAGTCAGTTCCCCCGAGCTTTACGTACTGGAAATATTATATTCAGCAACCAATAAACATAAAACCAAATAACTATGACTGCATATAAAAAATTAGATTTTTCTACATGGAACAGAAAAGAGCAATTTCATTTTTTTAAGAATTACGAAAATCCGTTTTTTAACATTTGTGCAAATCTTGATGTAACCGAATTATATAACTCTGCAAAGAAGAACAGCTACTCTTTTTTTCTTTCTTCATTGTTTGCATCAATAAAAACAGCAAATTTAATCGAACCTTTTCGTTATAGAATTAGAAACGATGACGTTATTATTTACGATAAAATAGACCTCGGTTCAACTGTGTTAAACGAAGACGACACATTTAATTTTTGCTATTTTGATTATAATTCTAATTTCAA
>CAZXDS010000204.1:0-1859 GCA_964639525.1 uncultured Melioribacteraceae bacterium
TTCAAAGATAATTTGTTGTTTATCTGTTAGATTTTCTTTGTTTTTAAGCAATGCAGTGAACTATCTCGGCATTTGGTAATTTTTCTTCTGCTACTCTTAAATAGGCTTTCCACATATCCATACTTATTGTTTTTACCGCTTTTTGTTGTACTTCTGTTAACGACTTTTCTAATAAGGTTTTAACTGATTCTTTCTTCCGTCCTTCTTCTATTTCCAAAACTATCCCTTTTAACGGATCACTGAGAACGCTTACGTATTTATGCCCTTTCCTAAATGACTTTTCATCTATACTCAAATGCTCTATAGTTGTAATTTCTCTCCGTTGTAGTCCTCGCTATACGATTTACCACATTAAAACCGCAACGCATTAGTGCAGATGTTTTTGTTTGATTTTTTGTCGATAGTAATAAATCTATTACTGCACGTTCAAATAGATGTGTATGCCGTTCGTGCTTTGATGCCCACGGTGGTATTATTGTTACTACCTTGCCGTGGTTGTTCTTTATTCCCGGTAATTTACAACTTATGTATGTCTTGTTTTGTATTGCATCGTATCTAAATGTCGCCATCTTCTCTCAGGCGTGTGGTCATAGATGCTGAATTGCTCTTTCGTTTCCGGACACTCTGCTGTTTTATCCGTATATTCTATCTTTATTTTTATTGCTTCTGTTTTTCCTATCGTATCTACTGTCTTTACTTCCCAGTCTTTCCCCAAGTGTAACAGTATTTCAAAAAAATCTTTTGTGAACATTTCTTTCCCTTTTTTATCCCTAATTTAATAGATTTCCATTAAATTCGTGGTAGTACCTTTAATTAAATAATTTTATTTTTAGCAGGGGGCAAAATGCCGAAAATTGTAAGTAAGTATTTTAATTGGCTACAGAAAGGAGCACCGGCAGGGGAAGTTGAAAAATATCCTGAAATTGATTCAAATGGAGAAACCTCAGTAAAAGGAATTTACATTATCGGTGATTTAACCGGAATTCCACTTTTAAAACTGGCAGCGGAAAGCGGTAAAAAAATAATTGACTACCTGACAAGCCAAGAGAGTTTTAATAAAAGTAGTAAAAGTAAAACTGAAAATGATTTACACGATATTGTTATTATCGGTTCAGGTCCTGCAGGTATTGCAGCAGGAATTGAAGCGAAAAAAAATGGTTTGGATTTTGTAATTCTTGAAGCTGCAAAAAAATTTAATACTATTGTAAATTTTCCGAAAGGCAAACATATATATGCTGAGCCGAACGATATTAAGCAGGAGTCTGAAGTACTGATTGAAGACGGTACAAAAGAATCGTTGCTTACTGATTTGGAAAAACAACTTGAAGGGAAATCACTTCCGGTTAGTGAAGGCGTAACGGTTGAAACAATTTCCAAAGAGAAAAATTATTTTTCTGTTGAAACTAAAAAAGGGAAATTCAAAGCACTTAAAGTAATTGTAGCAATAGGAAAATCGGGCAATGCACGAATGCTGAAAATACCCGGTGAAGATTTACCGAAAGTTTATAATCGTTTAATAGATCCTTCAGAATTTAAAGGTCAAAATATTCTTGTAATCGGAGGCGGTGATTCGGCATTGGAAACTGCAATCGCAACGGCGGAATATGTAGATTTAGTAACGCTCTCATATCGCAAAGCTTCTTTTTCTCGTCCTAAAGAAGGAAATCTAAGCGAGTTAAATGAGCTTATCGGTTCAGGAAAAATTAATTTGTTGATGTCTTCGTTTGTAAAAGAAATTAAAAATAAAAGTGTTTCAATCATAAAGGAGAACGGTGAGGAAATTGAAATAGATAATTCAGCGGTGTTCACAATGATTGGAAAAGAACTACCGACTGATTTTTTCAGACGCAGTAAAATAA
>CAZXDS010000204.1:1959-5971 GCA_964639525.1 uncultured Melioribacteraceae bacterium
GTCAATGCACTTATTGCATACATTTCGTTTATTGCCGCAATTATTATCGGAATTTATTTAACTTATAGATTCATTAAAGAAAAGCGAAATGATTTTGCTTTTGATTGGCAGACTTTCAAGTACGTTTACTTTTTTGTAGTCGGACTGTTTTTTCTAATTGTATTTTTCGGGCAGAAATATTTTGGATTTTACATAGGCGGAAAGTCGCAGGGGTTTTATTACACGGCGATGTATTCCGTAACAATCTTAATATTTGGATTTCGAAGAATAAAAACACACCCAACGAGATATATCAAGCTGCAAACAACAACTCTTATTCTAATTCAAATTTTCACATTGTTTTTATTGCCCGAATTTATTTTTCCGTATCTTGGTAAAATCGGTGCTCTCGGCGGTTCGGATAGTTTTGTGATGACGCAGATATTTCCGAATCAAAGTTATTGGAAAAGTTACGGATTCATTTTAGCGTGGCCTCTTAATCTGTATAATTTGTATAATGGCGACATTACAACATTTTGGTTAGTGTTCAGTATAGTTCAAACATTTGTTGTAATTCCATTGATAGTTTATAAATGGGGGAAAGGTGCTTATTGCGGTTGGATTTGTTCCTGCGGCGGTTTAGCCGAAACTCTCGGAGATGATTACCGCACACTTGCACCGCATGGAACAAAGGCAAAAAAATGGGAAAATATTGGGCAGTATATTTTGGCTGCTGCATTTTTGGTTACGTTGCTTAAATTGATTGGAATACTGTATAAAGTTCCAATTCCGATAATCAACGAAAGTTTTTCATACACAGCAGATTTTTTGCACAATTTTTATTATATAGGAATTGACGTAATTTTTGCGGGCGTTTTGGGGATAGGCGTTTACTTTTTTATGAGCGGAAGAATTTGGTGCAGATACGGATGCCCGCTTGCAGCTTGGATGCATATTGTGTCAAGGTTTTCAAAGTACAGAATATTTTCGGATAAGAAAAAATGTATTTCCTGCAATATTTGTACAAAAGTCTGCCACATGGGAATTGACGTTATGAACTATGCAAACAAAGGAATTCCAATGAATGATATTGAATGTGTGAGATGTTCAGCTTGTATTGTTAATTGCCCAACAGAAGTTTTATCTTTCGGTGAACAGCCAAAAGCTGATTTAAATAATGAATACTACAAATCTCATGAAGTTCCATTTCTTGAATCAGAAGATTGGAAAAGGGGAAGAAAATAAGATTATTAAAAGCAAAAAGCTCAATCAATAAATGATTGAGCTTTTAAGTACCGAAGGCCGGGCTCGAACCGGCACTTGGTTATCCCAAACTGGATTTTGAGTCCAGCGCGTCTACCAATTCCGCCACTCCGGCAAATAATTTACAAAAATAATTTTGTAAATATTGTGTTATTTTCAAAAAATAAGATTATAATTATACGGTAATTGCTAAATAAAATCAATTTAAAAATTAGTACGCATTATTCGCAGATTGAAAGTTTCGCAACTGAAACTAATCAATCCGCATTATATTTGATATTAAAAGAACAGATCCTCACGGGAACGATCATTTTGGTTGATGCTTAATAATTTGATTTGTTTATCATTTAGTTTAACAAACAATCCCGCTGCTTTTGAATATACTTTTGTTTCATCAAGGGAACACAGTTTTGCTTTCATCCAAACTTTTCGTCCTTCTGAATTTTCCATCCAAGATTTGATTATTACTTTTTCATGCAACTTAACTGAGGATAAAAACTCTACTTCTAATTTTGCAGTAACAACTTTAAAATTATTTAGCCAAGCTGCTGCACCCATCGCTTCGTCAAGCACTGATGAAATTGCTCCGCCGTGTGCATGATGGGGCGGACCTTGTGCAAGTTCTCCAAATTTTACTTCTGCATAAAAAATTCGTTCCTTATCGTCAAAATAATACGTGCTTTCTATTCGGTCTTTGCTTTCCGTTGTAACAAAAGATCTTGGAAGCCTTTTCGTGTTTACACGTTTGAGTGTCTTTAGTTTTTGTTCAATATCCATAATAACTATTTGTTTTGTCGAGCTATTCTCGCCCAAGTATCTCGCAGTGTTACAGTTCTGTTGAAAACTAATTTTTCATCGGTCGAATATTTTGTATCAACACAAAAATAACCGCGTCTTTCAAACTGAACAATATCTCCCGGTTTTAATTTTTTCAAACTTGGTTCTAATTTGCAGTTATTTAAAATTTTCAATGATTCCGGATTTATAAATTCTTTAAAATCTTTTTCTTTATCGCCCAAAGGATTTTCTGCTGTGAAAAGTCTGTCGTACAAACGAATTTCAGTTTCAAAACAGTGCTGAGCAGAAACCCAGTGGATTGTTCCTTTCACTTTTCTATTGCTATTTGAGGAACCGCTCTTTGTATCAATGTCATACGTACAATGAAGTTCAGTTACTTTTCCGTTTTCATTCTTAATTACTTTTTCACATTTGATTATGTAAGCATATCTCAACCTTACTTCACGGTCAGGTGCTAATCTGTGAAATTTGCGATGCGGGATTTCCTGAAAATCTTCTTGCTCAATAAAAAGCTCTCTGGAAAATGGAATTTTCCTTTTCCCTGCCGATTCGTCTTCCGGATTATTTATCGCTTCTAATTCCTCCATTCTGTCTTCGGGATAATTTGTGATAATCACTTTCAACGGATTTAATACCGCCATTCTTCTTTCGGCACGTTTGTTTAAATCTTCCCTAAGGCTAAATTCCAACTGGGCAACGTCAACAATACTATCACGTTTAACAACACCGATTCTATCGGCAAAATTTCTAATTGATTCAGGTGTGTAACCACGTCTTCTCAATCCCGAAATTGTTGCCATTCTCGGATCATCCCAACCGTCAACATAATTGCCTTCAACTAATTCTAACAATTTACGTTTGCTCATTACAGTGTAGCTCAAATTCAATCTCGCAAATTCAATCTGCTGCGGATGATGAATTCCCAATTCATTAATAAACCAATCGTACAAAGGTCTGTGGTTTTCAAATTCTAGTGTGCAGATAGAATGTGTGATTCCTTCAATTGAATCGGATTGTCCGTGCGCCCAATCGTACATTGGGTAAATACACCACTTATCTTCGGTTCGATGATGAGTCTCGTGTTTAATTCTGTAAATAATCGGGTCGCGGAGATTCATATTGGGCGAAGTCATATCAATTTTTGCACGAAGAACGTGTTCGCCGTCTTTGAATTCGCCGTTTTTCATTCGCTCAAATAAATCAAGATTTTCCTCAGCATTTCTGTTTCTAAATTTGCTTTCTTTCCCGGGAGAAGTGGGCATTCCGCGATATTCCCTTATTTCATCAAGCGACATTGAATCGACGTACGCTTTCCCTTTATTTATCAGTACCAAAGCATATTCGTACAATTTATCGAAATAATCGGATGTAAAAAAAAGTCTGTCTTCCCAATCAAAACCGAGCCAGTGAATATCTTTTTTTATTGAGTCAACATATTCAATATCTTCCTTGCTAGGATTTGTATCATCAAAACGCAAATTACATTTACCGCTGTATTCATTAGCCAAACCAAAATTTAAACAAATCGATTTAGCGTGTCCGATATGCAGATAACCGTTTGGCTCCGGTGGGAAACGTGTTTGAACAATTCCACCGTATTTATTTGTTTTTAAGTCGTCGTCGATAATTTCTTTAATAAAATTTGAATGTTTTTCTGTCGCTTTCATTTTATCTCACTATTTTGAAATTTTTGTTAATGCAGTTTCCAACCGTTCAATTACTTCATTCTTCCCGAGAATAAATAACAAATCAAAAACTCCCGGTCCTATCCCTACACCCGAAACAGCCAAACGTAAAGGATGAATAATTCTTCCTTTTCCTATTTCTCTTTCTTCGGCAATTTCATTAAGAATATTGTGATAATCTTCCAGAGTGGGAGTTTCAAATTTGCACAATTTATCAATATAGACTTTAATTAACTCAACTGAATCGTCTTTCCATCTTTTTTTGATTACCGTTTCGTCGTAAGTTG
>CAZXDS010000205.1:0-5970 GCA_964639525.1 uncultured Melioribacteraceae bacterium
CTCTTTGTAAGAGAGTTATTTAGGGTGAGTTTTAAGAGTTTTCACACAGCCTCTTAAGTTGTGGGTTAATCAAAAAAGGTTAATATTTTAATTAGTTCACCGGTTTCTTTTACTTTAACTAACCGGAAGAATATTTTATTACTTTTCTGCAACCTGTTGTTTTTGCTAACTCTAAATTTGACTCTGAATCGCTACAAAAATTTTCAGTAAATTGATTTTCATTTAATATTGCATTATGTTTATTAGTCTTGAATAAAAGGCTTTTGATTGCGAATTATTTAAAAAATATATTAAAAATTTTTAAGGTTGAGAAGATTTGTTGGAAAAAAACACTGTACCGGAACCAAATAAAGTAGTTCCAAAAGAAAAGACAAAAGAAAACCCAAATAAAAACCCCAAAACTACTTCAGTACATAAAAGAAGTAATTACAAGGGTAATAACTATAATAGAAATCGGAATTACAGAAAAAGCTCTAATTATTCAAAGACCACTGCTCGAAAAACTTCTCGATTTCGTAAAATATCAGTAATTGTTCCGCTGCTAAATGAGGAAGAATCACTAAAGCCTCTTTATAATCAGATTAAAGAAAGCGTTACAAAAAGCCGTTTGGATTATGAAATTATTTTCATTGATGACGGCAGCACGGACGATTCCCTGAAAGTAATTAAAGAACTTGCCCGACAGGATGAGAAAATTAAATACATAAGTTTCAGAAAAAATTACGGCAAATCCGCAGCATTAAACATGGGTTTTAAGTACGCTAAAGGAAGTGCTGTTATTACTATGGATGCCGATTTGCAGGACGATCCGGCAGAAATTCCCAATCTTTTGGGAGAGTTGGAAAAATTTGATTTGGTTTCAGGTTGGAAAAAGAAGCGTTTCGACCCGTTTGTGAAAAGACATTCTTCTAAATTTTTCAATTATATAACACGAATTATGAGCGGAATAAAAATTCACGATTTTAATTGCGGATTAAAAGCTTATCGCCGTGAAGTAGTTAAAAACATTGAGGTTCACGGTGAGCTTCATCGGTACATTCCTGTGCTTGCCGGCTGGCAGGGATTTACGGTAAGCGAAGTAGTTGTTATGCATCACGCCCGCAGGTACGGCAAAACAAAATTTGGAATCTCCAGATTTTTTAAAGGATTTGTTGATTTGATTACCGTGATTTTTACTACTCGGTATATTAAACGACCGATGCACTTATTTGGGTTCCTTGGGGCATTGGCTTTCTTTGCCGGATTTATTGTAAATGGAGTTTTGAGTTATCAGTGGATTTTTCAAAATAGATCACTCAGCAATCGCCCTCTTTTATTACTAGGTGCACTTTTAATTGTTGTCGGTGTTCAATTCTTTTCCGTCGGGTTACTCGGCGAAATGATTGTACATAAGGAAAGTGAGCAAAATGAAGGCAAGGTTAAAGAGCGAAAGTTGTAAGCTTTGGTCAATTAAATCTTTTCCTCAATAAATAAATAAAAACCGGTGCTCCGAACAAAGCTGTAATTGCTCCGACCGGAAGTTCTGCTGGTGAAATAATCATTCGCGCAAATGTATCGGCAAAAATTAAAAATGTTGCACCGCCAAAAAATGAAGCCGGTAATACTATTCTATTATCGGGACCAAAAATTGTTCTACAAATGTGCGGAATTAAAAGCCCCACAAACCCGATAACTCCTGAAACTGAAACTATAGCACCAACCAAAACACTTGCAAGAATGTATGTGTAATTTCTGATAGTTTTTGTTTTAATTCCAAGATGATGAGCACTTTCAGTTCCGAGTGTTAATATGTTATATTTGTTGGAATTTAAAATAAGTAAAAATGAAATCAGCACGCTGATAATTAGGATATAGTATGCTGCCCCGCTTGATGCACCGGAAAGATTGCCCATCAGCCAAAATATTGCCGAGCGAAGTGATTCGTTCAAAAATGAAATCATAATTAGGATTAATGCCGAAAGAAACGCACCGGTCATAACGCCTGTAAGCAGAAGTGTGTTCGGCTCAAGTTCACCAAACCGCTTGCCGAGTACAAAAACAATAGCAATTACAATTAAAGCACCGCCGAAAGAAAATATTTGTGTAATAAAAAAAGAAGCACCAATTAAAAAGGACAAAATAGCACCGAATGCTCCGCCGCTCGAAATTCCAAGTATGTAAGGCTCAGCCAAAGGATTCATTAGAATTGCCTGAAACGCTGCACCGGCAACAGATAGTCCCCCGCCAACAGCAAAGGCAAGCACAATGCGGGGAAGACGAATATCCAATATTATTGTTCTTATTGTATTGCTGCCGGAAGATAAGAATAATGCCGAATAAAATTCATTTATAGAAATATGAACCGAGCCGATAAACATTGCTCCTGCCGCTGCAAGAACTGACAATATCATTAAAAAAAAAACTCGAAATAATTGAGCGGATAATGTTAGTCTGTTAGGCTGTGCCATAAAACATCAAGAGTCTGTTGAATATTTAATCCTGCAACCGAAGAAAAAATCAATAACTTTTCCTCGTATCCATCAACTTTTTTATTTGCTAGTTTTTCCAATTCTTCTTTTGGTAATAAATCCGCTTTGGATAAGGCAAGAATTTTTTTCTTTTTGCTTAAAACCGGACTATATTTTTCAAGTTCCATTAACAGCGTGTTGTAACTTGCCGAAATATTTTCGTCCGTACAATCCACAAGCAGTAAAAGTATTTTTGTCCTTTCAATATGCCGTAAGAACTGCAAGCCCAAACCTTTGCCGAGATGCGCACCTTCAATAATACCGGGAATATCAGCTACTGTAAAACTTTTATATGCTTTATATTTTACTATTCCTAAATTCGGTTTAAGTGTTGTGAACGGGTAATCTGCAATTTTCGGTTTGGCGGCTGAAATAGCAGAAATAAAAGTTGATTTACCTGCATTAGGAAATCCCACCAAACCAATGTCTGCAATCAGTTTCAATTCAAGAATTATTTTCCTCTCTTCGCAGGATTTACCGTCTTGTGCATAACGAGGAGTTTGGTTTGTGGACGTTGCAAAATTAGAATTCCCTTTTCCGCCTCTGCCGCCCTTTAAAATAACAATCTCTTTGCCGCTTTCATTTAAATCGAATAAAATTTCTTTTGTTTCAAAATCCTTTATAATTGTTCCTACGGGAACTTTAATGAATTCGTTTTTCCCGCTTCGTCCGTCTTTTAGATTACTACCTCCGCCCACGCCTTTTTCGGCAATGTATTTCCGGGTGTATTTGAAATCGAGCAATGTTTGCAAGTTTTCATCTGCAATAAAAACCACATCACCGCCTTTGCCGCCATTACCGCCAACAGGTCCGCCTTTTGGAACAAATTTTTCACGCCTGAAAGCAACAGCACCATTTCCACCGTCTCCTGCTTTTATAAATATTTCTGCATAGTCTATAAACATATTTATTTCTTCTTAAAATATTCAGTAATAATTGAATTAAAAATTTTTGCTTCTTTTGAAGTCGGTTTAACTCCGTTTGTATTGTAAATTGATTCTAAAATTTTTGAAGCATCCTCTTCTTTTTTACATTCGGAAATACTGTCAATGGCACTTACAAAGTCATCCATGTCGTAATCAAAAATCACTTTTAGAATCTTATTCATATTTTTATTTTCTAATAATTCCGAAAGCTCAATTTGTGGTGCATGAGCTTCTTCTTCCGGTTCATGTTGTTCATCTTGAATCCCTTCTTCCTCAGAATTTGCATCTTCAATATTTTCAGTATTCTCCGGTACTAATTCTTCTTGCGAAAATAATTCCGGCTGTTCAACATCGTCTATGTCAGATAAATTAGTGTCATTGCTCTTTCCCGATAGTTCTTCGCTTTCTTCAAACTCGGTTTTATTATCTGTAGTTAGTTCTTCTTCAAAAATTTCAGATTCCATTTCCTCAATTATTTCTGTAATATTCTCATGGCTCTCATCTTCCGTAATTATATTTTCAACTTCTTCGGTGGCAGGTTCCTCAACTGATTCGTCTGCCAATTCGTCCATATTTTCCGACAAATCCTCATCTTCACTTTTACCGAATACAGCATTATTAAGCACATCATTAACGGAATCAATTTCATTATCATCTAAAATTTCATCTTCAGAAATTATCTCTTTTTCTGTACTCTTTTCAGATTCCAAGACCTCAACTTCAAACTCAGCAACATTGCTGATAGCTTCTTCCAAATTAGTTTCTTGTTCGAATTGCTCTTCTTCAATTCCTGAAATAAAACTTTCACTTAAATCTGCTTCAACTTCTGTCGAACTATCATCTTGAAAATTTTCAACCGGATTGTCCATCGAATCAACATTTAAATCTTCATCTTCCTCTGCTACCTTTTCAAATTCAAATTTATCATTGTCTTGAACAGTAATCTCTGACTCATCCTCTTCATCTAATTCTGATATCTCAGTATCAGCTTGTGCTTCATCCATATCTAATCTTTCATTTTTAGTTTCACTGTTTTCTTCAGCTTCTGCAGAATTTTCGATTGAAGAATTGTCCTCCGCTTCAACTTGAACCAAATTTTCATTTTCAGCAGAAGCAAATAATTCTTGCGAAGGTTCATTATTGCTTTGCTCATCTTCAGTGATTACAATATCGGTATTATTTTCTTCGGGAGTATTTTCTTTAATTCGAATATCTTCATTCTGCAAATTTGATGCTTGGTTTTGGTTATCAGCGTTAGTGTTCTCAATATCTATTTCACTAATATCTTCCGAAACTTCAGTTTCGTTCAAATCAGCATCTATCGGTTCAAATTCGGGTAAATCTTCACTCTTAAACTCATCTTCATCAATTTGTTCACTTTCCATTGTTTTTAAATTAAAGATTAGTTCACTTGAAGAAAGAGCATTCAACACATCAGAAGTGGCGAATTTTGTTTTTTCGTCATGTTCAAAAGTATCTTCTAACTTCTTATTGTGATCATCCAAGTCCTTTTCTTGCAAAAATAATTTTACGGCATTAAGCGGCACTGTGTTTTGCTGAATTGTTCCAATGCTGAAAAATTCCGACATTGAGTTTACGGCAGTTCCAATAATATTCGGCAAATATGAGTCGATTGCAAAATCATCAATTTTTTTAATCAAGCTATCAACATCAGCTTGCCCCACCGTTATCAATTTTTTCTTATCCAAATATGAAACGAGCGTATCGGTTAAGTAATTGTAAAAATAAACGTACTTGATTATTTGTTTTACTTCCGCAATGCTCTTTGACTCCTCTTTATCAAAAAG
The DNA here is from genome assembly GCA_964639525.1 of uncultured Melioribacteraceae bacterium. GTDB lineage: Bacteria > Bacteroidota > Ignavibacteria > Ignavibacteriales > Melioribacteraceae > CAZXDS01. The sequence continues at coordinate 5,242 of CAZXDS010000205.1, forward strand.
GAATCTACTCAAAGTCCAGCGCGGACGAACTAAAAAATTCACAATAAATGAGATTGAATGAAGCAGAAGTTTATCAATATACGCTATAGAAAGTTTTTTACTCTTTTTAATTTCATCGTCAATAAGATTAAAATAGCCGCTTATTTCTTTACCCGAATAATCGAAAACAGAATCGTGCAAAAGTTTCTGCCTGTCTTCAAAAATTAAAAAATCAATCTCGGCGGAAACATACTGCAATATTGCCGGATGAATTTCAGAAGAAACCAATTGTTCAAATGTTAAATACGACCCGATTTTATTAATCCGGTTTACGTTGAAATCGTAAATAAATTTTATTTCTCGCTCAAACATAACACCATTCCACTATTTTGGAGTCCAATTTACTTGACCTTCTAAAATGCTTAATTGTAATACTTTGAATAAAAGAAGTATTCCCAAAACAAAAATTTTACTCTTTAAGCCTTACCCAACATTTTTGGAAAAGACTCATTTATTAACTTTTTAAGATAAGAAAATTTTAAGTTTTAAAAATACTGAAAAAATGTTTTTATTGACGAGTATGTTCTCGGATATTTTTTTTGAGAAAATTAAAAATAAATCGTTGAATGAATAACATTATTGTGATTTGCTTTTCCGGCAAACGGCGGACATGTTTGATAAGTTTATACAATAGTTAGTTCTCAATTAGTCTTTCAAATTCTTCTTTTGTAAAAATAGTAACAGCAATTC
>CAZXDS010000206.1:0-5938 GCA_964639525.1 uncultured Melioribacteraceae bacterium
AACCTTTTACTTTTGAAATGATTAGGTGTAGCTAAATGTATAACTCAATAAAATATTTTCCGGTTTTTTTACTTTTTGGATGTCGAAAAAACAAACCGGAAAGTTTGTTTTACAAGAATAATTTTTATCGGCTGAGTTCTAATTAACTCGGCATTATTTTTACTACTCCAAAACACGCCGTCATTCCGTGATATTCTTACACGGAATTTCATGATGTGTCAGGAATGCTGAAATCCGTCAATAGCCGGATCAGCATGGCAGTGCTTTTAGGTTAGCTATAGTCTTTTTTAAAATTAAGAATGCTGACATTATTAGAGCTCAGCCTTTTTATCTAAGAGTGAGATTATTTTGACTCTGAATAATTGACAAAATAACAAAATGGGACTGCTCAAAGCATTCTAAAAATTTAATTCCATTCAAAGTCATGCAGAAAATTAATTTCAATTTTAATTTTCAAGTTAAAATCGGCTTCCAAAAAATGTTTCTTTTTCTTAATGCTAAACAAATGATATGCGAATGGATAGAATTTTTTATATTTTTAGTTGTTCAAATGAAAACTCACCACAAAAATTATTCGGAGGGAATTATGTTTTATAAAAATTATTTTAAGATAGCTTTCTTGCTGTTTGTAAGCTCCACACTTTTTGCTCAATCGGAACAAAAGGCTATTGCGGTTACTGTTTATAACAATAATCTCGGTGTTGTTAAAGATATACGGGAAATGAATATTAAATCAGGCATTTCAACAATAAAAATTACAGATGTTGCTCAGCTAATTGATCCAACAAGTGTTCACATAAAAATTGACGGCAATGTTTTAGAACAAAATTACCAATACGATTTAGTAAGTCTTTCTAAAATTCTTCAAAAATATGTTGATAAAAGCATAACCCTAATTGACGAAAAAGGTAATGTTGCCGAGGGAAAACTTCTATCTTCATTTGGGAATCAAATTGTACTAAAGAAAAAAGATGGAACGCTGTTGATGCTTCCGAATGTTGATAAGTACAGAATTTCCGTGGATAAACTTCCGGGCGGACTAATTACACGCCCTACTTTAGTGTGGAAATTGGATTCAAATAAGGGTGGAAAACAAAATGTAGAGGTTTCGTACCAGACTGCCGGAATGAATTGGCACGCAGAGTATGTGGCTTTATTAAATAAAGCTGATTCTAAAGTGGACTTAAATTCGTGGGTTAGTCTCAAAAATAATTCAGGAACTACTTTCAACAATGCGACTCTAAAATTAGTAGCGGGAGATGTACATCGTGTAAAGCCGAGACAGAGCAACAGACAAAATGTTTTATATGATATGGTAATGCCGACACAACAAAAAAGTCAATTTGCTGAAAAATCATTTTTTGAATATCATATTTATAATCTGCAAAATACTACAACTTTGGCAAACAACGAAACAAAACAAATCTCTCTTTTTGAAGCAAATGATGTTTCTGTTCAAAAAAAATATTTATATACTGCCGGGCAATATTATAACGACACGCAAAATAAAGTTTCCGTAATTATAGAGTTTAACAACAGCAAAAAAAATAATCTTGGGCTGCCAATGCCAAAAGGCAAAGTGCGCGTTTATAAATCTGACGGCGAATCAGTTGAATTTATAGGTGAAGACCGGATTGATCACACTCCGAGAAATGAAAAACTTAAACTAAAAATCGGGGATGCTTTCGATATTCTTGCAAAAGAAAATATGATTGATAATAAGAAAATTTCTAACAAGGTTTATCAACAGACTTTTTCTATCACTTTAACTAACAGAAAAAAGACAGATATAACAGTAGATGTTGAGCGTTATCTTGGACTGAATTGGGAAATTTTAAAAACCACAAATAAATATCAAAAAGAAAATGCGCAGAAAGTGCTGTTTAAAATCCCCGTAAAAAGCAATAGTAAATTCACACTAAGGTTTACTGTACAATATGTTAGATAAAAAATCATGGGAACTAATCGTCGGGAAGGAAGCAAATACTGACTTCAATATTTGAAATAGGCTTGGATATTGGTTAAATTTTAATTTACTTTTTTTGGAGAAATTTATGCGGGCAGTAATTCCTGTTGCGGGATTTGGAACACGTTTAAAACCACACACATATTCGTTACCTAAGGTTCTTTTGAATGTTGGCGGCAAACCGATACTCGGTCATATTCTTGAAGAATTACTTGAAGAAAATATTACAAAAGCTACGTTTATTATCGGTTATCTTGGCGATGTAGTTAAGGATTATGTTACTGAAACATACCCCGAAATAAAAGCTGATTATGTTCAGCAAGAAGAAATGCTTGGACTTGGGCACGCAATTTACACTGCAATTCCGACTTTTGACGATGATGAAATTTTTATTATTCTGGGCGATACCGTTTTTGATGTTGACTTAAAAGAAGTATTCCAAAACAGAAAAACTTCACTTGGTGTTAAACAAGTTGAAGATCCGCGCAGGTTTGGTGTGGCATTTGTAGAAAACGGATTGATTAAAAAACTTATTGAAAAACCGCAGGAACCTGTTTCCAACCTGGCGTTGGTCGGACTGTATTATATTACCAATTCAAATTTGTTAAAAGAAAGTCTCAATCATATAATCGAAAATAATATTAAAACAAGCGGCGAGTTTCAACTTACAGATGCTTTGCAAGTTATGATTGACCGTGGTGAAGACGTTACAACATTTCATGTTGATGGTTGGTATGACTGCGGGAAACCCGAAACACTGCTTTCAACAAATCAATTTTTACTTTCAAAAAACGGCAGCAACAGACAAATAGAAAAGGTTGTTATCAACGATCCGGTTTTTATTGCCGATAGTGCCATTGTTAAAAATTCGGTGATCGGTCCATATACAACAATAGCCGCAAATTGTGAAATTTCAGATTCAATTATTAAGAATTCAATTATTAGTCCCAAAGCAAAAGTTTACACTGCTATTCTTGAAAATTCCATCATCGGAAGCAGTGCAATTATTAAGGGGACTTACAATAAATTAAACGCCGGTGATTCATCGGAAATAGAATTTTATTAAAATAAAAAAGAGGAATAAATGTCATACTTGTTTACATCGGAATCGGTTTCCGAAGGGCATCCGGATAAAGTTTGTGATGCAATTTCAGACGGAGTTTTGGATGCAATTTACGCACAAGACCCAAATGCTCGTGTAGCTTGCGAAACATTGGTAACAACCGGACTTGTTGTTGTAGCCGGTGAAGTTACCACTACTGCTTATATTGATGTACCAAAAGTAGTTCGTGATACAATTAAGAAAATAGGCTACACAAAAGGTGATTATAAATTTGACGCGGAATCGTGCGGAGTGTTAAATGCAATTCACGCACAATCGCCCGATATTGCAATGGGCGTTGATACCGGTGGTGCGGGCGACCAAGGAATTATGTTCGGATATGCTTGCGATCAAACTAAAGAACTTATGCCTATGCCCATTATGTATTCACATAAATTGGTAAAAAAATTAGCAGATATTCGTAAAAGAAATAATAAACTAATGCCGTATTTGCGTCCTGATTCAAAATCCCAAGTTACAATTGAATATGATGAAAATCACAAACCGCTAAGAGTTGATGCAGTTGTTATTTCAACACAACATGACCCGAATGTAACGCAGAAAAAGATCAGAAATGATGTAATAGAAAATGTTATTAAAAAAGTTATTCCCGCTAAGTATTTGGACAAGAAAACCAAATATTTTGTTAATCCTACCGGGCGTTTTGAAATCGGAGGACCTCACGGAGACAGCGGTGTAACCGGAAGAAAAATTATTGTTGATACTTACGGCGGCTGGGCACCTCATGGCGGCGGAGCTTTTTCAGGCAAAGATCCTTCAAAGGTAGATAGGAGTGCAACGTATGCTGCGAGGCACATTGCTAAAAATATTGTTGGAGCAAAACTTGCAAAAGAGTGCTTGGTGCAGTTGGCTTATGCAATCGGGGTTGCTGAACCTGTTAGTGTATTTGTTGATACAAAAGGAACGGGAGTTATTCCTGATGAAAAAATTTCCAAAATGATTGTTAAAGAAGTTGATTTAACACCAAGCGGAATCATTAAAAGATTGAAATTAAGAAATCCGATTTACCAAAAAACTTCTTCATACGGACATTTCGGCAGGAAAGAATTTCCGTGGGAGCAGTTGGATCTCGTAGATAAATTTAAAAAATACTTATAACTAAAAGGATAAACAATGAGTGATATTGAAACAAAAACCGAAGTTGAAAGACTTCCATTTAAAATTAAAGATATAAATTTGGCAGGTTGGGGACGTAAAGAACTTAATCTTGCAGAAAAAGAAATGCCAGGGCTGATGTCCTTAAGAGAAAAATACGGAGAATCGAAGCCACTAAAAGGTTCTAAAATTATGGGTTCGCTGCATATGACAATTCAAACAGCTGCATTAATAGAAACGCTTACCGCACTTGGTGCCGATGTTCGCTGGGCAAGCTGTAATATTTATTCTACACAGGATCATGCTGCTTCTGCAATTGCAAAGACGGGAGTCCCTGTTTTTGCATGGAAAGGTGAAACTCTTGAAGAATATTGGTGGTGTACCGAACAGGCATTAACTTGGCCGGATGGAAGCGGACCGGATATAATTGTTGATGACGGCGGCGATGCAACTATGATGATTCACAAAGGCGCAGCTGCTGAAAAAGATCCTTCAATTTTGGAGAAAGAATATCATACTGAAGATGAAATTGAATTATTCAAGAGACTTAAAGAAACTTATTCTGATGCAAAAGACAAATGGACAAAGATTGCAGAAAAGGTAAGAGGTGTTTCAGAGGAAACTACCACAGGTGTTCATCGTCTTTATCAAATGATGGACGCGGGCGAACTTTTATTTCCTGCAATAAATGTAAATGATTCGGTTACAAAATCAAAATTTGATAATCTTTACGGCTGCCGTGAATCATTGGTTGACGGCATTAAACGCGGAACCGATATTATGGTTGCCGGAAAAAATGCGGTAATATGCGGTTACGGTGATGTTGGAAAAGGTTCTGCAAAATCCTTGCTCGGATTGGGTGCCAGAATCCACGTTACGGAGATCGATCCTATTTGTGCATTACAAGCTGCAATGGAAGGCTTTGCCGTTAAAACTCTTGAAGAGTTTTTAAGCATCGGTGATATTTATGTTACAACAACCGGCAACAAAGATATTATCACAATCGAGCATATGCTGAAAATGAAAGACGGCGCTATTGTTAGTAATATAGGGCATTTCGATAACGAAATTCAAGTTGAACAGTTGAAAAACTATCCGGGCATTAGGCACATAAATATCAAACCGCAAGTTGATCAATTTGTGTTCCCTGACGGGCATTCGATTATTCTTCTATCCGAAGGCAGACTTGTTAATCTTGGAAATGCAACCGGTCATCCTTCATTTGTAATGAGTAACTCTTTTACAAATCAAACACTCGCGCAAATTGAACTTTGGCAAAAAGATTTCAAAGTTGATGTTTACCGTTTGCCGAAACAATTGGACGAAGAAGTTGCTAGACTTCATTTGGAGAAAATTGGCGTTACGTTAACCAAACTTACCGAAGAGCAAGCTGCATATTTAAATGTTCCTGTTGAAGGTCCTTATAAAGCTGACCATTACAGATATTAACAAAAATAAATATATTATTTAAGCCCAAGTTATTACATATTCCTTGGGCTTTTTATTTCTTCCCTTAGCATTTAATACATAATTAAATTGGTTTGTGGATTTTACCGCCTACATCTTCTTCCGTCAAAGCCAATGTTGTCAACTTAAGTGAAATAATGTGGCTAAAGCCAAATTGCTTTTTTGTTTTTTCAAACCGTCTCTTAAAAGAGACGGTAATTTCCGTTGCATTTATGCAACGGTTTAAATGTTGAACTAGTATAGCGTTCCAAGAATAAACTTGCAATAGTTAAAACTTCAGCATAAAT
>CAZXDS010000207.1:0-5878 GCA_964639525.1 uncultured Melioribacteraceae bacterium
CCATTCTAATTTGACAGTGATTCAGAGTTAAAGATTCTTAACACATTTGTTAATAAAAACCGTTGTCGCAGACCCGTATCGGGAAACGGCTCTTATGTTGACTAAGCTATTATTAATCCACGACTTATCCGCCGTGGCGGACGTGGATTAATCAAAAAAGGTTAATGTTTTAATTAGTTCACCGGTTTATTTTACTTTAACTAATCGGGAAATATTTTATTATTTTTTTGTAATCCGTTGTTTTTGCTATTCGCCGAGGCGAATTAAATTTGACTCTGAATCACTGTAATTCGAGTATAAAAATGAAATAAATACCCATATAAAAAAAATTCACATTAATATTCCGGAGTAGAAACTCTCTCAATATCCGCACCAAGTACTTTCAATTTTTCTTCAATTCGTTGATAACCTCTATCAAGATGATAAATTCTAAGTACCTCAGTTTCACCTTCGGCTGCCAATCCCGCAAGTACAAGTGAAGCACTGGCGCGTAAATCAGTTGACATTACCTTTGCTCCTTTCAATTTTTTACCGCCTTGAATACGGGCACTATTATTAATAATTTTAATTTGTGCCCCGAGTCTGTTTAATTCCGGTACATGCTTAAATCTATCGAAATAAATTGTATCGGTTACCATAGACTCTCCACTTGCAACAGTCATAAAAGCAGTCCACTGTGCCTGCATATCAGTTGGAAAACCAGGAAATACTCCTGTAGTAACATCAATACTTATGGGTACAAAATTGCTTGCATCAATTGTAATTAAACCATTGTTTCGCAATATGTTAAGCCCTGCATCTTCAAGTTTCCAAACGACTGAATTCAGTTGACTCGGATAACTGTATTCAATTTCAACATTTCCTTGTGTCATGGCAGCGGCAATTAGTAAAGTTCCTGCTTCAATTCTATCTTGAATATTAGTAGCATCAGCTGATTTTAGCTCGGTAACACCTTCAATAGTTAATGTATTTGTTCCAATTCCTTCTATTCGTGCTCCCATCATATTCAAGTAATCACAAAGAAGAGTAATTTCAGGTTCTATGGCTGCATTTGTTAGAAGAGTGGTACCTTTTGCAAGTACACATGCCATTAAAGTATTCCCTGTTGCACCCACGGAAGATTTTTCAAAATGAATTTTTGTTCCAATAAGTTTTGAAGCCTTAGCAATAATATACCCTTCGGTAAGTTCAATTTCAGCTCCGAGTTTTTTCATTGCATCCAAATGTAAATTTATTGGACGTGGTCCCCAAGCACAACCGCCGGGTAAAGAGACTTTTGCTCTACCGTATCTTGCCAGCAAAGGACCAAGCACGTAAACAGATGCACGCATTTTTTTTACGTGTTCGTATGGGGCTATTGTTTGTGTAATGTTGGTTGTATCAATTTCCAGTCTATAATTATCAAATGATATTTCAGCACCAAGATGCTTCAAAAGTTTAGACATTGTGTATATATCATTTACTTCAGGAATGTTTTCAAAAACATTTTTACCGTTGTTCAAAAGTGCTGCAGGCATTAATGCTAAAGCTGAATTTTTAGCGCCGCTAACTCTTACTCTGCCATTTAGCTTTTTACCGCCTCGTATAATAAATTTATCCATATTAATTTTCCCACATCAAATCATTCATATAATTAATCATCTTCCTCTAAAAATTCATGACTTTTTATTCGTTAAATATTTTAATAATTACTCCCCTTTCACCGACAATAAAAATATTTTTATCAGGTGTAACAGAAATGCTATTTAATTTCATAAACAAGCCTGAAGACAAAACTTTCCAATTTCTACCACCATTTTCCGATACAATCACAGTGCCTCTTGTTCCTGCAGCTACAACAAAATTTTTATCAATAAATTTAACAGTTTGTAGAGCTTTTGAATCATTCAAACTAAAATTATCCCACGAATTTCCACCGTTATAAGTAACAAATATTGAACCGCCACCTCCGACAATAATTCCGTTATCTTCCGAAATGAAATCAATTGATTTTAAATATTTTGATGAAAAATTCGGCAAAGTTTTCCAAGTTTCCCCTCCGTTTTCGGTTTTAAGTATAATCCCATTCCACCCGACTGCAAATCCAATCATTTCATTGCTGAAAGCAATATCAAACAAAGTATTTTTGGTACTAATTGCTATTTGCTCCCAATCCAAACCGCCGTTCATTGTTTTAATCATACAGCCATTTGAACCTAGAATAAATCCTTTCTGAGGAGTTACAAATTTTACTTTAAACAAATTGTAATTATCATAAACTTTAATTTTTTTATAGGAGTTCAAAAAATCCTCTGAATAAAATATCGTAGAATTATCACCAACTATAACAGCCTTGCCGTTAGTAGTAAAGTAACCGTCATTAAAATTCCCTTTATATGGTAATAAGGTACTTTTCCACACATTACCGCCATCCTTAGTGAACTTCAATATGCCGGAATCAGCAATAAAATAGCCTTTTTTGTTATCTAACATTTTAATAGAATTGATTGTTGCATCCGTTCCACTAACAAGGTGTTCAACATGCTTAACAATTCCACTCGCTTTTTTATTCTTTTTAAATAATTTTTCAATGCTATATTGCTTTAGACTCTCATACTCTCTATTCTTAATCAATCGGTCAACAGCCTTGTATGCAAAAAAAGAGACCAATAATATAGAAATTATAAGAATTGAAAATCCCAGAATTGACAATATTTTTTTTCTTCCGGGATTAGAATTTTTGTGGATAAAAATATCGGATTGAATTTTGGCGAGATGTTTTTCAAACTCTTCAACATCCTTGTAAAATTCCTCGCAAGTTTGATATCTTAAAGCGGGATTTTTTTGCATTGCCTTAGCTAGCAAATTATCAACTTCCTTTGGTACGGCAGGAACTTTATCAAATATTTTCGGTGTTTCTTTTTTTAGATGTGCCTCCATAACATCAAATTCCGAATCATAATAATACGGAGGTTCACCGACTATAATTTCATAAAACGTACAACCCAAAGAATATATATCGCTTAAGTGATTAACATTTTCTCCGCGCACCTGTTCAGGACTCATATAAAACACTGTCCCAATCTTCGCACCAACTTGCGTAACATCTACATCAAATATAGATTTGGAAATTCCAAAATCCATCACTTTTGCAATTCCATCTTTCGTAACTAAAATGTTGGAAGGCTTAATATCCCTATGTACGTAGCCCTTTGAATGTGCATATCCAATTCCGGTAAGAACCTGTTTTAATATTAAAACAGCATCGTTTATGTGCAGTTTTTTATAATTGTAGATTAGCTTGTCAATGCTTGGTGCATCAACAAATTCCATAACAATCCCCAATAAATCTTCGTGTTCAATAAACCCGTAAACAGTTACAATGTTGCTATGAGAAAGCTGAGCTTGATTACGAGCCTCTCTTTTGAATCTTTCGATGTGTTTTGGATTGCCTGTAATACGAGGTCCAAGAATTTTTATTGCAACATATCGGTCTAATTTTACGTCGTATGCCTTGTACACAATTCCCATTCCGCCTTTGCCGAGAATGGAAACAAACTTATAATTTTCTATAACTTTATTTATTAAATCTTTCACTAAAAATAGATTGATTTGATTTTTACGAATGTGAAAATATACAAAAATTATTCAACAGAAATATTTTATAATTCACAAAATTATTTCACAAATATTTTTTTTACACTATAATCAATCAGTAACGCTCATTAGAAGTAAAGCTCTCAACAACCTAAATAAAGGATTATTGTGAATTCAATTTCCAATTATAATCAGTAAATTTTATACTAATATCATTAGATTCTATAAACTCCTTATCCCTTTTATTTATGTATTTTAGAATAAAATTCTTAATAGAACCTTCTGATTTAATAAAATAAGTCTTAAACCAATTAAATAGTTGTGATAAATAAAGCGTTTTGTTTTTCCTATCAAGATAATTTTTAGACGAATTATTAATAAATTCAACAGCATTAGTATTCAACTGACTTAATACATTATTTGCCGTATAAGCTATCGGGATTAATTTTGGACAACTTACAGCACCGCAAACCAAACCGAAATGAGATAATGCGGGTTCGATTTTTAATACATATTCGTTCTCAATTTCATCTAACGATACCACTTTACCTGCAAGCTTAAATTTTTTCTCTTTGAAAAATTTCTTATCATCAAGTGGTGATTTCATTCCATCATGCTGTAAAATATTTTGGATCACAAAAGCATTATAAGCATTAATTAAAAAGCTTAACTTTTCAGTTTTTTTCATACCGTCAATACTTGTACTTTCAAATCTTTTTACGGCTTTACCAAATAAAGGGTTATCTTTAATCGCAGCATAATTTACCAGACCGTTTTTATCAACATTATGTTGCAACAAAGTATTCCACTCTAAACTATCTGATTTATTGCTGCCAAAAAGCAAAACTTGACTTAATAATAATATTGCCAATATTCTCATCGTATTACTCCTAATATTTAATTTTGTTCGTTTATAATTTAACTTATTTACAATAAGAATAATGTAATTTATTTTACTCAACTAAAATCGATTATTTTTGAGCGGAAAACATAAATCTAATACTTTAAATTACAGATAGTTTTTACTAAATTTGGAAGTTTATTTTTAAGAAATAATATATACCGGAACAATTTTCAATGTTCATTGTTTCCACTTAAACTAAAAGCACAATCTAAAAAGATATTTCTATATAAAAGGAGAGTTATAATTGAAGATCACAAAACAATTTACAAACAGAGAAAGCCAAAGTCTTGACAGATATTTACAAGAAATTGGTAAAGTAGATCTCATTGATTCTGCCGAAGAAATTACTTTAGCTGTCAGAATCCGTGAAGGTGATCAAGAAGCGCTTGATAAACTCACAAAAGCAAATTTAAGATTCGTTGTCAGTGTTGCTAAGCAATATCAAAATAAAGGGCTTTCATTAAACGATTTAATAAATGAAGGGAACCTCGGGCTTATCAAAGCTGCTAAAAAATTTGACGAAACTCGTGGTTTTAAATTTATTTCTTATGCTGTTTGGTGGATTAGACAATCCATTATGCAGGCAATTGCAGACCAATCAAGAATGGTAAGACTTCCGCTTAACCGCGTTGGTGCGTTAACCAAAATTGGAAAAGCCGCAAGTCAGCTCGAACAGGACCTCGAAAGAAAACCAACACCGCAGGAAATTGCAGTTGAATTGGAAATGAATGTGGAAGACGTTATTTATGCTCTTAAGCACGCCGGACGCCATATTTCAATGGATGCTCCGATTTCACAGGGTGATGATAATAAAAGCAGTTTGTTGGATCTAATTTCCAATAAAGAAATCCCCCGTCCCGACAAGGATTTAATGGATGATTCGTTGAAAAGAGATATTGAAAGTGCACTCTCAACTTTATCGGAAAGAGAAGCTCAGGTAATAAAACTTTATTTCGGACTGGACAACGAGCACGCCGCCACACTTGAAGAAATTGGGGAAATGCTTAATCTTACGAGAGAACGCGTAAGACAAATCAAAGAAAAAGCTTTGTTAAGATTACGGCATGCTTCGCGAAGTAAAAATTTAAAAGTCTATCTCGGATAATATTTTTAATTGTATTTTTAACCCGGATTTATTCCGGGTTTTTTATTTTTAAATATATTTTATTTTTGAATAACCATTCCGTTGCAGTGTATTACTATTTGAACGTAAAATTTTTTTACAAGGAGATTTATAATGAAGATTAAATTATTGCTCTATTTGACATCATTTCTTTTCTTATGCTATTCAAATATTTTTGCGCAAAATCTATTTTTGGGAAATTGGAACGGGCAGATTAATATCGCAAACAAGAATATTAATTTCAAAATTGAACTTAAACAAACTGATATTATTGA
>CAZXDS010000208.1:0-5845 GCA_964639525.1 uncultured Melioribacteraceae bacterium
TGTAACACAGATTATTAATCTGTGTTACAGAAATTTTGACTCTGAATCGCTGAAGGAATAAGTCATACTTGGATAAGAGTATATTTATTTACATGAAAGGAATTTTTTAAAAAATGAAATTAAATGTTCAACGTAATCGAATTTCAAAAGAAATTTTTTGATATGGTCAAAAAATAAAATATCTTATTTTTGATAATCAAACAAATTAAATGGTCATTATTTCTTATTAAATAGTTTATCTTTATTGTTTTTGAGGATAGTGAAGATTATCTCTTTCAGTCGTCTCTGCGTATCTTGAAAACTAAATGGTTTAAGTATATAGTTTTTAATTCCAAGGCTTAAAAGTTTGGCAATTGTTTCTTTTTCACTTATAGCACTCATCATAATAATGGGTGTATCGGCGTACTCTTCAATTTTCTTTATCTCTTCTATAAAAGTTATTCCATCCATTACCGGCATTGATACGTCCAAACAAATAAAATCAGGGCGAATATCATTTAACATGCTCAATGCTTCTTTTCCATTTTCTGCTTCAGCAGTTTCACACCTGAAAGTCTTGCGGATTAATCTTGATAAAAATAACCTAATGTCAGCATTATCATCCACGATTAAAATATTCATTAAAAACCCCTATGTTTAGTTTCAATATCGGAGATAATTTTGGAAATTTCCGACATACCAGATTTATAATTTCTTAATTTTGTTTCTAATTTATAAATTTTGTAGGATTCAATAGTTTCCGAACCTCCAAGCAACCAATTAATATCGCAGCCAATTTTTAAAAGTTTAGATAACATTTTTGCACCAGGCTCTCTTTTTGCACCAACATATTGCTGAAGTTGTTGAGGGGAAATATCCATCGCATCAGCTAATCGTTTCAGTGTGCCGTATTTTCTTTTAGCAAAAACTCTCAATCTATTACTGATTCCCTGTCTAAGGTTTTCATCAAAAAGATTTAATTCATTCTCTTCAGTACTTTCATCAGTTAACCCTAAGTCATACTGATAGGATTCAATAATGTTTTTAATGTTATAATAAAGCTCGCTGTCAAAATCAATTTCTTCATTTAGCAGCATTTCGAGAACGGACTTTTTTATTCCAAGTTGTTCGGCAAGCCAACTCTCACGTATTCCTAATGACTGAAGCTGTGATTTAATTTCTTCCCGTTTGCTCAAAATAACCTCTTACATTAATTTTTAAGTATAAAACTTATAAAATTAGTATATTTCTATCAAATGCCTATGAATAAAAAAATATTAGTTGTTGTAATTAGATATGTGAATATCAATTATTAAATAAATTATTGCTTATGAAATCTAACCGGTCAATTCCATATATAACTACAGCTCAGATGGTCGAAGTTGATAGGCTAATGATTGAAAAATATAAAATTGGTCTAATACAAATGATGGAGAATGCGGGCAGAAACCTTGCTGAATTAACGATTGATAAATATTTAAATAGTTCATATGTAAATACTGTTATGATTTTGGCTGGAAGCGGAGGAAATGGCGGCGGGGCTTTGGTTTGTGCAAGGCACTTGCACAATAGGGGAGTAAACGTTGTAGCCTGTTTAACGAGAGATTTTTCAAATGAGGAAACTGTATCGGCTCATCAATTAAGAATTTTGCAAAAATTAAATATTAAGATTATTTTGCCGGTAATGTTGGACGATCAAAAAGATATTGATTTTCTTATTGATGGCGTAATCGGATATAACTTAAAAGGAAAACTTTCAACACAAGTTACACAGATTGTTGATTGGGCTAACGCACAAAATAGTAAAATACTTGCACTCGATATTCCAACCGGTTTGGAATCAACAACCGGAAATATTTATTCTAAAGCAATTAAAGCTGATGCTACTATGACATTAGCTTTGCCTAAAACAGGGATGAATAATCCTTCCGTCAAAGATTATGTAGGTGAGTTATATTTGGCAGATATTAGTGTCCCTTTAGAACTTTATGAAGAACCTTCGCTCAATATCAAAGTATCTAACATTTTTGAAAATGGTCAGATAATTAAATTATAAATATTAATTAACTAAACTACGGTATTATTTCTTTTTAAGGAAAGTGCATATTGAAGTTGTGAATATTGCTATCAACATAGGGAAAGTTGCTTAAGAATAAAAAAAATCAGTCATTTGTAATGCCAAAAAATAATTGCAAAACAAATGACTGAAAAATATATAAAAGGAAAATAATCTATTTAACAATTTTTGCGTCTTGAATCATAACTGAATATGAATATCCATAGCCATAATCAATATTTGTTTTTAGAGTGCCTTCAACAGTAACGGTCTGACCGGTTTGCACCATTTCGTTAAGAGTAACGGTGATGTCAATATTTCCGCCCATTTTAGTTCCGTCTTCTAAATGTGCCCAGTTTTTCCCCATAATATTAGGATTAAGCTTTACTACTTTCCCTTTGAAAGTAACTTTTTTATTGTTCAATTTATCTTTGTTTTTGTAAAGAGCGGCAATTGTTAATGCGCCCTTTTTCTTTTTTATTTTAACGGTGGGTACTTTTTTTACTTCAGTATCCTTAGAATGTGCAGCCATCGGTTCAATATTATTAATCCCTTTAATTGCAACTTTTTCAGGTGTTAAAGTTTTGGACACATCCTGAACAAATAAAATAGATTTAAATGTTTTTTTCAAAGTAGTACTTTCAAAATTCTTCATTTCAACTGCTTGTCTAAAATAAAGAGTTTCGCCTTCCTTTACATTTATTGTTGTAACGGCAATCCAATATTCCTTGTTATTCTCATTTACCTTTATGTATGTATAAGATGGCACATCTTGAAATTCAACGACAGTAACTTTGTGAGTGCCTTTGGGTAATGTTTTATCCGTTTTCTTTGTTTCAGCTTTAGAACAACTTGCTAAAAATGCCAAAACAAAAATTGAAAATATTATTGATTTTAAACGCATACTAATCTCCATACTATTTTAAAAATTAAAGCTGAAATCTACTAAATTCATTTTGAATTTACCCAAAATATTATCAACTTATTTTTTAAAAATATTATCATTTTCTAAAATATTTTTAAAAAAGTTCGATAGTAGTTAGTAAAAATATAAAATTTGAATAGTCAAAAATATGCCGACAAATGAAGAAAAAATAAAGTGGTTCGATGCTGCAACAAAATTTCAGGTTGATAGCAATATTTTTCTAATTATGAAATCCAGAATTGGAGGTAAAGGGAAGTGGGCTATTGAAGATGTTGCTAACCATAATGTATTAAATTCTAATATGGAGTGGGAGCCTGAATTGCCCGTTTCTCAAAGAGATGAAGCATATTTAATTAGAACGAGATTTGATTTTGATAGTGCTGTAACTATGTATGAACAATTCAAGATGTTTGCTGAATAGAACAAACTAAACACAATTTTATATTTGAATAATAAATTTTTAAGCTGCCCTCCCATTTGCTTTGATAACTCTTAATTAAAGGTCTTACACTAAGTTCCGTTATGTCTTTCCCAAACTAATTGCGAATATCCGCTTAAGCTTTAACATGTATATTTATTTGACCTCTTTGTGTTAATTTTAACTGAAACAATGTATTAAATGAGTTGTTAAATCAATAATAAGTCAATTGTAACATTGTCGTAATATATTTGAACGATATTTATTTTATTATTTATTGAATCAAATAATTATTAAAAAAATGATAAAATAATTTGCAATTGATACAGAAATTTATTATAAATAGCTATCACAATGGAGAAGTTAAATGATTAACAAAATAACATTTCCGACTCCGGTTTCGTACAGACACGTGATGAATTCTAAAATTAACGCTATTAGATTTCAACGGGAATCCACAGGTAACCAAGTTGTTCTCTACGAAGGAGAGCCGATTGATATGGTGCTTTCGTATGATAACAAAATAAAGCAGCTAATTTTACAGGACACCGATTTGGCTACTGAGGACAAATTACTAAAACTTACAAAGCAGTTAATTGGCTATGCAGGTGATTCTGCTGTACTCATTGATAGTTCCGGAGAAATGGAATTGTTCAACTCACAAAAATTATCCGAATTTGTTACCGGAAATTCATTTGTTTAATATTATTGATATTTGAATTCACCCGCCACCAAATTTCAGGGAATAATTTTCCTATGAAATTGTATTTTTAAAAATTACCTTATGTATCAGCGATTCAGAGTCAAATTTAAAATTAGCAAAAACAACAGACTACAGAAAAGTGATAAAATGTTTTTCCGGTTAGTTAAAGTAAAATAAACCGGTGAACTAATTAAAATATTAACCTTTTTTGATTAAACCACGACTTAAGTAGTGGGTTAATAATAGCTTAGTTAATGTAAGAACCGTTTCCCGATACGGGTCTGCGACAACGGTTTTTACTAACAAATTGGCTAAGAATATTTGACTCTGAATTGCTGTTATGTACTTCCAGATTGTGAAAATCTCATAAATCTTCCTATTTTTAAATGTCAGATAATATTTGCTACTTATTGGAGATTTAAAATGAAAAAGATCAGTTTAATTATTTTATTACCATTTTTGCTAACTACATTTCTTTTTGCTCAAACAACTCAACCCGATAAAAGTGTTTTTAAAGAAAGACAAAAAGGATATTATTTTACAGATATTCTTAAAGGAATTAAGGAATTTGAGAAGCCGAAAAAAGCATCTCATAAATTATTTCAAGTTGATTTGAGCGATTATGCTCTGCCCAAATCTGTTGATGAGTTTAAGTCATATTGGCACAATCCTCCGGTTTCGCAAGGTAATACCGGTACTTGCTGGGACTTTTCCACAACATCATTTTTTGAATCGGAAGTATATCGTTTGACAGGAAAAAAAGTTAAACTTTCTGAAATGTGGACTTCTTATTGGGAATATGTTGCAAAAGTTGGCGGATATGTTGATAGTCGCGGTACATCTGAATTTGGTCAAGGCTCTGAAGCTAATGCTACTACAAGAATATATGCTGAATATGGTGTTGTTCCTGAAAAGGATTTTACCGGGCTTAAACCGGGACAAAAATTTCATAACCACGCAATAATGTTCAAGGAACTACGCACATATTTGCAGTCGGTTAAACGCAATAATGCTTGGAACAAATCTGAAGTTATTGCTACAACTAAATCCATTTTAAATCACTATCTTGGAGTTCCCCCAACTGAAGTAGTAGTCGATGGCAAAACATACACGCCGAAACAATATTTAAATAATTATCTAAAACTGAATGTTAATGATTATGTCGATATTTTATCATTGGAAGCAAAACCGTTTTTTGAAAAAGTTGAATATACTGTTCCTGACAATTGGTGGCATTCAAAAGATTATTACAATGTGCCTGTAAAGGATTTTATGGAGGCAATTAAAAATGCCGCAAAGAACGGTTTTACATTAGTGTTTGGTGGCGACGTTTCAGAGCCGGGGAAAGACGCTTCGCGTGATGTTTTTGTCGTTCCATCATTTGATATTCCTTCGGCATACATTGATGACAATGCACGAGAATTTCGGTTTAATAACCACACAACTACAGATGACCACGGAATTCACATGGTGGGTTACACAAATAAAGATGGTCAAGATTGGTATTTAATAAAAGATTCCGGTTCAAGTTCACGTGATGGAAATAATAAAGGCTATTACTTTTTCAGCAACGATTATGTTAAATTAAAAATGATGGACATAATGGTTCACAAAGATGCAGTCAAAAATTTATTGAAAAAATTTGATAAATAAAATATAATGGATATCCTCATACAGACCTAAACTCATTTTTGTAAGAAACGGCAGTAACTAGCATAGCGTTCCATAAATAAATTTGCAATAACAATTAGAGTTCCTGCAAAA
>CAZXDS010000209.1:0-5797 GCA_964639525.1 uncultured Melioribacteraceae bacterium
TGGATTTGTTAAGTTAAGTCTCTTTTGTGATACAATATTTTTATAAACATCAAATATTGAATATGATTCAATCAATAGTATTTTTCCGCTTTCCTTTTGAGCTTTTTCCGGTTTTATAATCATTGTAATATTTTTTTTTGCTTCCTTCGTAACTATCAATTTGCAAAAGAACACCTTCGAGTTTTCCATTTACCAAGTGAATTCGTCTTGTAGTTTTGAGACCGATAGATTTTCGTAGTGAAGGATCACCGGAATAAATATAAGCAGAAGTTCCTTTGCATTTTTGTTTTAGAAAATCCCCAAGCTCAGCAAATAAAATTTTTGATTCTTCATTACTGCCTATCCGAATTCCATAAGGCGGATTTGTAATCAATATTGAATTTTCAAAACGTTCCACTTCCTGAAATTTTTTGCGAGATAAATCAACGTTTTCGGAAAATGGAAGATGCGATAGGTTTTCCTTAGCATTTGCTAATGCCTTTTCAGATTTATCGCTGCCAAATATTAGTCCTGTTGGTAAAGGACGAATATTTTTATCACATTCATTTTTGATTTTCCCCCAATTATTTTCATTAAAATCAGGTAAGTAAAAGAACCCAAAGTTGGAACGAGTTTTCTGAGCCGGAATTCGACAGTAATACATTAGGGCTTCGCCTAAAATGGTCCCGGAACCGCACATGCAATCCCACAAAGGTTTTTCCCCGTTCCATTTACTCAACCTAATAATAGCGGCAGCAAGTGTTTCCTGCATTGGTGCTTCGCCCGATATAAGTCTGTAGCCTCTTTTATGAAGTGATTTTCCGGAGGTATCAATGCTGATAGTAGCAAAGTCTTTTTCAATATGGAGATTAAACCGCACGTTTGGGTTTTCAATATTAATATCCGGTCTTTTCCCATCATAGATACTTCGGAAATAATCAACAATGCCGTCTTTTAAATATTGTGAAGCTGCTAATGAGTTTGTAATTCTACTATTAGAAACTGATGCCGTAATAGCAAAAGTTTGTTCGAGTGCAAAAAAATCATTCCATTTGATTTTTTGAGCAGCATCTCTTAAAAATTTCACATCGGAACATGGAAATGATTTTAATGGTGCCAACACACGAGAAATTAATCGCGACATGTAATTAATGCGATATAAAGTAGAATTACCTGCTTGGAAATAGATTCCTCTATAAGCAATTTTGGTGTTTTTAGCACCTAATTCAATTAATTCCTCAGCACATAGTTCTTCCATCTTCCCGGGTACTTGCGCAAAATATTCATTTGTTTTTTGATAATCGTACATAAAAGTAATTCCTTAAAATATTTTATTCAGCAAAAACAATATTTATACTGCTTGAAATTTACTGAAATTAAGCCCAAGTTGTTGTTTAGAAAAACAAAATTGCCTGCAAAATTGTTTGCCATAAAATATGAGTAAGTAGGATTTTTAAATGGATACTAATTTGAAAAAAAACAAAGAGTAATAGAACTAAATTATGACCGAACAGCAATCAAATAATCCGCTTCACGGAATAACATTGGAGCAAATATTAAACAAATTAGTAGCTTATTATGGTTGGGAAGACTTGGGTTTATACATAAATATTCGATGTTTTAACAGCAATCCTTCAATTAATTCCAGCTTAAAATTTTTACGAAAAACACCTTGGGCAAGAAAGAAAGTAGAGAAATTATTTATCAGAACTGATTTTAGTGAAAAGTAGTAAAGGAATATCACTACTTAAAACAATTCGTATTTTGCAAAAGCTCTTAAATATAAAATTCATGAAAAAGGCAAGAGTAAATAGACCGGAAATATCAAAACTTGTATGGTTTATAACTTCCTTTGTAATAGTCTTTTTGAGTATTTTACTTTTAGTCTATTCGCATGATTTAACTATTTGGGCAAAACCTTCAACAGAGAGTATTATCTTATTTGCATTTTTAGAATTTCTTGCCGGATTATTTTTTGCTTTTGCATTTATTTTTGGAGCGAAACAATTAGATAAAAAAAATATTATTTGGCTGATAATTATAATAGGAATTGCTGCTCGCCTAATTCTAATTCCATCCTCGCCGGTATTGGAAGATGATTACAATCGTTACATTTGGGACGGTGCGGTTTTAACAACCGGAATAAATCCTTACAAATACAGTCCTTTGGAAATTCAAACCGATTCTGTGTCAGTCAATCCGGAAATATCCGAGTTACACGCTCTTTCTAACAAAGCAGGTGTTATTTTTCAGCGTATTAATTTTCCTGAAGTAAGAACAATTTATCCAATGGCAAGTCAAGTTTTTTTTGCTGCCTCCTATGTTATTTCAGGGTGGAATATTAACGGTTGGCGAATAATTTCTTTTCTGATGGACATTATAACGCTTCTGCTTCTATTAATAATTCTTAAAAAGCTCAATTTGCCTCAAGGATGGATTGCGATTTATTGGCTTAACCCGATTGTACTGCATCAGTTTTTTAATGCCGGACATATGGATGTTTTAATTTTCCCATTTATACTCGGAGCAATTTATTTTTTATTGAATGAAAAAGAAAAATCATCTTCCGTATTTCTTGCTATTGCAGCCGGAATTAAAATTTGGCCGATTATATTATTCCCGATAATGTATCGAAAATATTTCAAACAAAAATTTAATACTATTCTACTTATTTTAATCCCAAGTGTAATAATCGCGTTGCTTTACACCCCAGTGTTTTTAAGCAAACTTGATAATAGTCTTGGATTTATAAGGTATGCAGGAAATTGGTATAATAACGATGCTGTTTTTCGAGCAATTTCATTAGCAATAAATGAAGTTGCATCTTTGGTTTCAACGCAAACTATTTGCGACCATTGCATTGCCCGCTACGTTGTATCGGTAATTTATTTAATAATTCTTCTTTTTATTTTTAAAAAGCCTGCTAAAAATAATATTGAGCTATTAGAAAAACTTTTATTGGCAGTAACATTTCTTTTCTTTTTAAGCCCAACTCAATTTCCTTGGTACTATACTTGGATTCTTCCAATTTTGGTGTTGAGACCAAAAATTTCTCTTATTCTTTATCCCATATTTTTACCATTATATCAATTGCAATATTTGTGGCAAAATGTTGTGTGGTTTGAACATTTACCAATAATAATATTTTTTATTTTCGAGTTAAAGAATAAAGATAAATTTAGATTATTTAATTATTTTAAAAGTTAATTTTAACAAATTCGGATAAAAAACTCTTTTCAGCGTAGTTTGAATTTTGCTAATAAAAAAATGTTGGTTAAATTCTATCTGTAAAGTGCAAATTTTAATCAATAACTTATGTTACGCATATGTTATGCCTGCCTACCGGCAGTCCGAACTTGTTTCAGCATCTAAAAATAGTTAAAAAATGAGATTCCAAAACGAGTTTGGAGTGATAAAATAAAATTTTTTTTTGTGCGTAACATGAGTTAATAATATATTCGTTTATATTGCCGGTATTTTTATTCCGGTAATAAACAAATAATCTCACAAAATAAATAGGGGAAAGTAAAATGGAAGAAATAACTAACCACGATACAGATGAACAGAATCACAGTTATCAGGAGCCGGTGGAGAGCGAAGAAGAAGATTTCGAAATGAGCCATACTGATAAGCTTGCCGGTGTATTTACAAGTCCAAGTGAAACTTTTGCGTATACTGCCAAATTTCCGCCTAAAACTTCGGATTGGTTAATTCCTATTTTCGGATTAATTATTATAGTTATCATTTCTAATTTTTTGATGCTTAACAATCCTGAAATTAAGCAAGCTCTTCAGGAAAAACAAATTACTAAAATGGAAAAGAATTTTGATAAAATGGTTGAAAATGGAACTCTTACACAAGAGCAAGCCGATGAACAACTTAATAAAATTCAAGACGGCATGGATAAGCAAATGGGAGGAATCGGACAAATATTTCAGGTTGTCGGTACTTTCTTCGGCGTGTTTATTTTCTTTTTTATACTTGCAGGAATTTATTTCCTATTTGCTAAGTTTGCTCTTCACGGGGATGGAACTTATCAATCCGCTATGGTCGCTTACGGGCTGCCGACATACATTGCCATTGTAGCCACAATTGTAAAGCTCATTCTCGCTTTAACAATGAACCAATTTATGACAGATACGAGCGTTGCGTCTATTATGGGCTCGGATACTTCAACATTTACCGGATTTATTCTCGGCAAGCTGGATATTTTTTCAATATGGGGATATGCTGTAATTAGTATTGCATTTGCTAAAATGTTCAAATCCGAATCCACGGGTAAATATTATGCAATGATTTTTGGTTTATGGATTGGTTTTGGAATTTTATTTTTCTTCCTTGGGAAAGCAATTCCAATGCTTGGAATGTTTAGCGGTTAATTCATATTTTAAATTCAAAAATAAATAATTGTTCTGAATCCTTTGCCTGCGAGAGTAAAAACGAAATAATTGCCCCGAGCTTTAGCTCGGGGAATAATTTCAGTTTTTTGTTAATCAGCTATTCACATCACGCTTTGCGGGTCAATATCAATTATTAATCGCACATTTCTATAACGTGATTTTTGTTTAAATTCGATAAATGAATCCAACACTGTTTTTCTCAATAATTTACCACCGGGATCAACACGCCGAAAACTTTTAATCAATATTTGAAAACGATAAAACCCTTTTATTTTTGCAATAATTGCTTCCGTGGGCGGAGAGACTATAGTTTGTTGATTAAATCGTACTAAAAAATTATAAAGATCTTTGGCTGCTCGTTTTGCATCGCCTGAATCCTTATCCTTCAGCTCAATTAAGCAAAGACGTGTGAAAGGCGGGTAACCGCTTTGTTCACGAAGACGAATTTCCTTATTGTAAAAGCTCAAATAATCATTGGATAGAACTTTTTGCAGAACAAAATGAGTGTGATTTGCGGTTTGAATAATAACTTCGCCCGGTTTTTCACTTCGCCCTGCACGACCCGAAACTTGTGTTAAAAGTTGAAAAGTCCGTTCATCGCTTCTAAAATCAGGAAGCCACAACGTAGTCTCTGCTGAAATTACACAGACCAAAGTAACATTTGCAAAATCCAGACCTTTTGAAACCATCTGTGTTCCGACAAGAATATCAATTTCACCTTTTCTAAAATCATTCAAAATAATTCCGAGTTTCCCTTTCTTTCCCATCGTATCGGAATCTACACGCTCGATTTTTGCATTGGGAAAATGATATTCCAATTCGTCTTCCACTCGCTGTGTTCCTGTGCCGAAAAATTTTAAGGAAAGCGAACCGCAAGTCGGGCAAGCGCGAGGAACCGGCTTAATTGTGCCGCAATAATGGCAGTGTACAGTGTTTGAATAAATGTGGTGAACCATCGGTACCGAGCAGTCTTCGCAAGTAACAATTTCACCGCAATCCTCACAAAAAATTTGCGTTGCAAATCCCCTGCGATTTTGTAAAATTATTATGCCTTCTTTTTTCTTCAGTTTTTCCGCTATCGTATCAATCATTACAGTTGAAAAAATATGAGCCATTCGCTTTTTCTTTTTCTCAATTGTGATATCAACCAGTTTTATTTCCGGCAGCTTTGCATTATCCGCTCTTTCTTTAAGCTCAAGTAATTTAAATTTGCCTATTTCAGAATTGTATTTGCTTTCTACTGATGGCGTTGCGGAACCGAGAATTAC
This sequence comes from uncultured Melioribacteraceae bacterium, assembly GCA_964639525.1. Taxonomy (GTDB): domain Bacteria; phylum Bacteroidota; class Ignavibacteria; order Ignavibacteriales; family Melioribacteraceae; genus CAZXDS01. The sequence goes on from CAZXDS010000209.1 coordinate 5,648, forward strand.
CGGACACTTAGAAAGAGTTGCTCTAACAATTGCTGCATCGCGGGCATGGTATTTTGGCACTTGTTCAAACTGTTTGTAGCTGGAATCATGTTCTTCATCAACAACTATCAGTCCTATATTTTTAAGCGGAGCAAAAAGTGCCGAGCGTGC
>CAZXDS010000210.1:0-5775 GCA_964639525.1 uncultured Melioribacteraceae bacterium
AATAAATTTATTTTGGTATGAGACATTTTTTAATTCTTCTATTTTTGCTTCAATTTTGGAGTATCCCAAGTAATTCTCAAACTGTAGAGTCTCAAAAATATATTTACATTGTTCCCGGTGAGCATTATAAAGCCGGCGGGTTTCACAACTTTCTATTTGGTAAACATTGGCGGGATGTTTGGACAACCAAAATTAAAGTTCCCGTTCTTAATCTTGATAAGTTTGCCGGTGGTTTAATTCCGATTAAAAAAGGCGGCGGATTTCAAACAAAGTCGCTGCGGTTAAAGGGCAATGACGGGCACATTTGGAAATTCCGTTCAATTGAAAAGGATCCGTCAAAAGCATTACCGCAAGATTTGCGTGAATCTTTGGCTGATGACATTCTGCAAGATCAAATTAGTTCTTCCAACCCTTTTGCTCCTTTTGTTGTTGCTCCAATTCTTGATTCGGTAGGCATTCTGCAATCAAAACCGTATTTATATTTTATGCCGAATAGTAAAAAACTTGGAATATTTCAATCGGAATTCGGCGGTATGTTGGGGATTATAGAAATTCATCCTGATGTAAAAAAAAAAGAAAGCATAAGGTTTAAAAATACCGATAAAGTTGAAAGCACTTTTAAATTGTTTCATCGTTTGGAAAAACATCGTGAAGAAAAAGTAAATTCAATTGAATACTTAAAAGCCCGATTAATTGATTTATTAATTGGTGATTGGGACAGACATACAGATCAATGGAAATGGGCGAGGGAAACGATTAGTGGAAGAAAAAGATGGTTACCCATTCCACGAGACCGAGATCAAGCTTTTGCAAAATTCGATGGATTGCTTCCTGCACTTGCTGAAATAATTGTTCCGCAATTCAATAATTTTGGATACTCATTTCAGAATGCAAAATATCTTACTTGGAATGGAAGATTTGTTGATAGGCATTTTTTAACCGAAATTACTAAAAGCAAATGGGATTCCGTTACGTTTTTTGTAAAAAAGAAACTGACAAATTCACTAATTGATTCAGCCGTAAAAAAACTTCCACCTGAAATATTTCCCATTGCAGGAAATGAAATTGCAGCAAAACTGAAATTCCGTAGAGATAGTCTTTCTTGCATTTCAAATGAATTTTACAATTTAATAAATTCAGTAGTTGATATTTATTGTACTAGCAAAGATGATTACGTTGATGTAAAACGGATTTCTAATTCTAAAACATCGGTCTCTGTTTTCAAAATAAACAAAAAATCTCGACTGAAAAAAGGAATACCGCTTTATCAAAAAACATTTGATAATAATATTACTGATGAAATTAGAATATATCTACTAAAAGGAAACGACAAAGTTATGTTAAGTGGAAAAGTTAGTCAAAGTCCGGTTGTTCGCATTATAGGAGGGAAAGGGAAAGACGTAGTAACGGATAATTCTGAAGTAACCGGATATTTTCTTTCTGTAACTCCGTTTAAAACTGAAAAAGACAGGTGCATAGTTTATGACAGCGGAAAAAATACTGTCGTAAATTTTGGAAAAGGTACGATTTACGATAATGAAAAAGTTGTTGTTCCAAAAGAGGATGAACAAAAATATCGTCCGCTTCAAAAAAATAGAGGTTCCGAAAATTATAAATATCCTGTGGTAAATTATACTACCGATGATGGATTTATTATCGGGGCGGGCATTTTATTTTTTGATTACGGATTTAGAGCTAAACCTTATAAAACGAAATTTAATGCCAATGTATTTTACGCCACAAAACCAAAAAATGCAGCACTTCATTTTGGAGGCGGTTTTAATTCCATAATAAAGCATGCGACAATAAATTTGGATTTGGATGCTTCAGGATTAGTATTTACAAAATATTACGGCTACGGTAACGAAACCGCTTTTAGTGCAAATTTGGAGAGGGATGATTTTTATAAATTGGAAGAAAAATTATTCTCAATCAGCCCGTCCGTTCAATTTCATTTATCAAATTATTCAAATCTAAATTTCGGAATATCATATTTTTATTCTAAAGCAGAATTGAATAATGAATCTTTATTGAATTCGTTTCCGAATAAGCGATACGGATTAGGGAACTTTAATTTAATTAGTTTATCTGCCGGTTTCATTTTTGACAGCCGGAACAATATTTCAAATGCCAATAAAGGAATTTACTTTAAAATTAGTGAGCAGTTTTACCCGGGTGCATTTAGCAATGAAGAAAGTTTTTCAAAAGTATCGAGCGATTTCCGATTTTACATTACTGCAAAACCGTTTTTAAAAACTACTTTTGCTTTCAAAAGTTCTGCTGAAAAGATATTTGGGAAGCATCCATTTTTTTCTTCGGTATTTCTCGGAGGTTCACGTAATTTATTAGGCTACAGCAGGGAACGTTTTTCCGGTGATGCAAGTTTATTTGGAATGGCGGATGTACGTACAACGTTTGGAAATGTAAAATTATTAATTAATGGAAAGTTGGGATTTCATATTTTCGGTTCAGCCGGAAGAGTGTTTGCGGAAAATGAAGAATCAAAAAAATGGCATTCTTCGCATGGCGGAGGATTTTGGATTTCTTATTTGAATAGGGCACTTACAATTGTAACCACTTTGGCTCATAGCGCTGAAGCCAATCAATTTTATGTGAGTTTTGCTTTTGGTTTTTGAATGTGAAAGATATTAAAGAATTAGCATTTGATTATGTTTTTTCGCATTACAACTACTTTTTATGAATTGCCGAATCTTCATTTAATGACTTATGCCGTTTCTTAAAATAATTGTAAATATCAATTTGTGCTCGTCTTTCAATATCCTCTTTACTTTTTACATAATTATTATTTTGCTGTGTATCAACTATCCGGGCTTTTGTATTGTCTTCAAACTGTATTTTAAGAAAATTTTTCACTTCTTTTTTAATTTCATTGTCGTAAACAGGAAATATTACTTCTATTCGTCTATTTAAATTGCGACGCATCCAATCTGCCGAACCTGAATAAATTTTTTCCTTTCCGCCATTATGAAATACAAAAAATCGCGTGTGTTCCAAATATTTATCAACAATACTAATTACTTTAATGTTTTCGCTTAATCCTTTTACTCCGGGAATTAAGCAGCAAATTCCCCGTACTATCATTTTTATTTTTACGCCGGCATTGCTGGCGTCATAAAGTTTGTTAATTGTTTTCCAATCTTCCAAGCTGTTCATTTTTAAAATTATTTCGGCTTTCTTCCCTTTTACAGCATTTGAAATTTCATTATCAATTAATTTGTTGAAAACTTTTCGCATATTGAAATGTGCAATCAGTAAATGCTCAAATTTATAGTTTTCAATTCTACCGGATAAATACTTGAAAATTTCTTCGGTTTCTTGTATTAACCTTTCATCGGTAGTAAATATTCCAAAATCGGAATAAATTTTGGCGGTTTTTTCATTAAAGTTACCGGTGCCGAAATATCCGTAATTTTTAATTTTACCATTTTCCATTCTGCTGACAAGAGCAATTTTAGAATGTACTTTCAGTCCCGGGAAACTGTAGAAAACAGCAATTCCGGCTTGTTCCATTTCTTTTGCCCAACGGATATTGGATTCTTCGTCAAAGCGAGCTTTAAGTTCCACAAACACCATTACTCTTTTCCCATTTTCTGCAGCGCGAATCATCGCTTTTACAACTTGTGAATTATCGGCAACACGGTATTGTGTCATTTTAATTGCCGTAACATCAGGGTCATTTGCCGCATCAATCAAAAATTTAAGCACATAATCAAACGAATGATAAGGGAAAAACAAGGAAATATCTTTTTGTGAAATCGCTTCAAAGCTATTAGAATACTTTTCAAAGTCATCTTTTTTTATAGATGACTGAGTTGAGTTGGTAAGCTTACTATTTTTAGGAATAGGGAATGAAAAAAAATCATAAAAATTGTGATATCGCCCGCCGGGAACTATATCTTCAACTCCAAGCAGAAAAGCCTCTTTTAGAAATTTTAGAAACTGCGGAATCATTTTTTCGTCATATAAAAATCGTGATGGAACTCCGGTATTTCTTCTTCTTAAGCCTTTCATGATTTTAGCAAGCAAGTTGCCGCTAAATTCATCTTCAATGTACATCTCGGCATCGCGAGTAAGTTTTATAGAAAATACATCTTCTACGTTATAAGCTTTAAAAATTTCACTCAATTTAAAGCGAATAATATCGTCAAGAAATATAAAATTTTTTTCACCTTCCTTCGATGGAAGTTCTATGAAGCGAGGCAAATGATTTGTAGGAATTTCTACCAATGCGTAATAATATCTTTTTCGCTGAACAACTTTTGGATGCTTGCCTTTTAGCTGTTTATTTGTGAGTCTAACCGCAAGATAAAGCCGATTGTTTTTTAAGAATGGGGTAATTCTTTGTTTTACAACAAGCAAAGGCTGAATGTGTTCTAAAACATTATCATCATAATAGGAATTTAAAAATTTGATTTGTTTCTTAGTAAGTTCAGTTTCATTTATAAGATAAATATTATTTTCTGCAAGCTGTGGAATTATGCTGTCTCGAAAAATTTCACCAATTTCTTTTTGATGTTTTTGAACTATACTGTTTATTTTAACTATTAAATGTTTAGGATTGAAATCTAATTTATCTTGGGATTTTTTCTTTAATCCCAACAAACTTCTTAATGAAGCAACCCGAACTCGGTAAAACTCATCTAAGTTAGATGAATAAATGGCAAGAAATTTTATTCTCTCGTAAAGAGGAACCGATTTATCTTTTGCTTCCTGTAAAACTCTATAATTGAAGGAAAGCCAACTTATTTCTCTATTGAAAAACTTTTCAGTCATTCAAAACGTCGGCTTCATTTTGTAAATATTTTTTTGGAAATTCGTACCTAACCAACTTTCCACTTTGCATTTCAATTTCACACCATTTATTGAAATCAAACTCAAGTTCCACCATGCCGGAAGTTGGAATATTATCAATATATTCTTTCGAGATAACATTATTTAACGCCGTAACGCCCGGGTTGTGTCCAAAAATCATTACTTCATTAGCTTCATCCGGTAGAGTTTGAACTAAATCAATTAAATAGCCAAGTCGGGCATCATAAATATGGGTTTCTTCTTTAATCTTTTTCGCCGGATAACCGATTTCCGTTGCTACGGTTCTTGCTGTTGTGATTGCTCTTTTGGCGGGACTCGACAGAATGATGTCGGGTTTAATATTTCGTTTTGCCAATAATTTACCCATAAACGGGGCATCTTTTGTTCCTCGCTTATTCAGCGGACGGTCAAAATCCGACATTTCTTGAAATTTCCAACTTGATTTGGCATGACGGCAAATATATAATTTTTTCATTGTCGTTACTTGAATGTGATTAAAATTAATTGATTTATAAATATTTGCAAGAAATATCAAAAAAACAACTTAAATTAAAATATAGATTTATCAATATACTAAGTTGAAATAATAAATCATAAGCCCTTTTTTTAAAGCTCAAATTGCAAATTAAATTGGCGGAATTATTTGTGAGGAGATTCACTGAAAAAAGTAAAATCCCAAACAACAATCGGCAATTACATCAAAAATATTTCTGCACTGAACCATTAATTTGTAACAGTTAGTTTGTGATTTCGTAAAATATTTTATATTATAATCCCAAACTATGCAATAGAAAAAATGAAAGGAGTCTCTATATTTTGAATTTTAGAGAAAATACCATCCATCCATTGCCTTCGTTTTACCGGAAGAGCAATCTTAAGCACCTTTTTGTCAGCGATTCGGGGTCAAAATTAAGATTACAAAAAACAACACGTTAAGAGTAT
>CAZXDS010000211.1:0-5753 GCA_964639525.1 uncultured Melioribacteraceae bacterium
AGTGTTGGCAGTACAATCCGTGTAATAACATCAAACTTTAAAACAATTTCGGGCAAAATAATTCCCGAACCATTTTATAAAAAAGGTGATGTTGATTACAATGAAGAGTATCGTGAAAGTGCCGAATACAATCAAACGAAAGAAAGTGATTTGGTTTCATTCGGAGAGTTCGGTTTGATTCAGAATTTACCTGTTCAAAAAATTAATGTTTTCCCTGTTCAGTTCAATGCTTCTTCAAATCAAATAAAATTGTTAACGAGAATTGTGGTTCAAATAAATTTTTCTCCTCCAACCGGAAGTACCGAAAAAATACAAAATGAATTATTTAAAGATGCTGTCTTAAATTTTAATATAGCCCGCAATTGGGGCAAACCCAAAAGTAAAAGATTATTTAAAATAAATGCTCATTCCTCTCTTGCGACCGGTATTTGGTATAAAATTAATATTACGGAAGAAGGTATTTATAAAATTGATAAAAGTAAATTAGCCGATTACGGAATTGACGCTGCTTCAGTTGACCCGAGAACAATTAAAATTTATAACAACGGCGGATATTTACTTTCGCCGACTGTTGAAAAATCTCGTCCACAGGACATTGTAGAAAATGCAATTTTTGTTTCCGGTGAAGATGACGGGAAATTTGATGATAACGATTATGTTTTGTTTTACGCTCGTGGAGTTAATTTTTGGGAATATTTTGCCGATTCAAATAGAATTGCGAGAAATAGAAACTATTATTCAAACAAAAATTATTATTGGATTACTTCCGGCGGACAACAAGGAAAGCGGATGGAATTACAAAGCTCACTTGATAATCCACAGGCTGTCAAACAAACCGAAACGTATTCTTTTATATCGCATGAAGAAGACGATGATAACTTAATGCACTCCGGTATTGTTCTTGTCGGAGAAAAATTCAGTTCGTCAAATAATAGTCAATCTTTTATGAACATATTGCACAACCGTGTTGCTTCAACTCGTATAGATTATGTTGCACAGGTTGTGAATTTTTCGCCAACGAGTCAAAGACAAACTATTCCTTTTGTTCTTGAAGAAAGCGGTAATACAATTTTGACGCGTACTTTATCAGGTAGCGACGGGAGTTATAGAAAAGGGTATTTGACTAAGGTTAAAGCAAACTATAGCGGTGCGCTAACTGACAATCGCAGTGTGTTAAATTTTATTTTTCAGTCATTACAATCTGATGTTTTCGGATATTTGGATTATTACACAATTCAATATTCAGCATTGCTGAAAGCAGTTGATGATGAACTGATAATTTTTTCAGATGACAGCAGCAGAGTTACGGAATACAATTTATCAAATTTTTCAAATAGTAATATTCAAATATTCAATGTTACTGATTATGCCAATGTTAAAGAAATATCGGTGCCTTCAAATTGGATTAGCGGTGGTGAAATTAAATTTCAAGCGCCGGAACAGTCAGGAAGCATTTCCAAATATTTTGCTATTACTAAAGATAAATATCTTGTCCCCGGCGGTGGTGAAAAAATAGAAAATTCTGATATACACGGTGAGCAGAACGGATATAAATACATAGTTATTACAAGCAGAAATTTTAGCGAACAGGCTGAAAAACTTGTAACTTACAGAGCAGAACAAGCTCCTAATAAGTATTCATCAAAAGTTTTTTATACGGATGAAATTACAAATGAATTTTCCTGCGGTGCACTTGACCCGACATCAATCCGTGATTTTATTAAATTTGCTAATGATAATTGGACAACTCCGCCTGAATTTGTATTGTTGTTTGGTGATGGTGATTGGGATTATCATAATTTGTTAGGTTTAAGTACAAACTTTGTTCCTACATATCAAACAAAAGAATCGTATCACGAAATTTATTCCTATCCTTTTGATGATTATTATGCACGAATTTCCGGTAATGATAAAAATGTTGATATAGCTCTCGGCAGGTTGGCTGTTCATGATAATAATGAAGCGGACAATATGGTAAACAAAATTATTGAGTATGAAAATTCAAGTGATAGAAACCTTTGGCGAAATACTATTACTCTTGTTGCCGACGATGGTCCTCAAGGTCAAGGTGCTGATGATGGCAACAGACATACCAGGCAATCGGAAGATTTATCAAATGAATTTATTCCGAGTAATTTTATACAAGATAAAATTTATCTTGCTAATTATCCGACTGTGCTTACCGGATTGGGAAGAAGGAAACCGGCGGTTAACAAAGCTATTGTGAATGCTCTTAACGAAGGGACATTAATAATTAACTTTATCGGACATGGTAACCCAACAGTATGGACACACGAGGGGGTTTTTCAGCAGGGAATTGAAGTTCCACAGTTAACGAATACAAGATACTTCTTTTTGAGTGCTGCTACTTGCGATTACGGGGAATTTGATGATCCCGAGAGGCAAAGTTCACCTGAGGAAATGATGGGAATGAAAGATAGAGGAATGATTGGCGGATTTTTATCTACACGACCTGTTTTCTCAAGCCAAAATGCTGCTTTGAATGAACAGCTTTATTCGCATTTATTTAGTCGGGATTCCAATAATAAAATTTTCCCTATCGGACGAGCATATCAGCTTACCAAATTTAGCAGAACGAGCAAAAATGATGAAAAGTTTAATTTAATTTGCGATCCTGCTTTAAGACTTGATATTCCGAATCTTCCGGCAAGTATTGATTCTCTTAATGGTTTTGTCCCGAATAATAGTTTACAAGTTAGTGCTTTGAGTAATACAAGTATAAAAGGAAGTGTTTTATCTGCAAATGGATTAGTAAATACAAATTTTAATGGTGAAGCCATTGTTACAATGTTCGACTCGCAAAGAAGAATCCTTCTGCCTGAGATGTCTTATTGGATGGACGTTCAAGGCGGAGTAATTTTCAAAGGGCGTGCTAGTGTAGAGAATGGATTATTTAATACGAATTTCACTGTCCCTAAGGATATCAGTTACGAAAATAAAAACGGAAAAATTTTAGCATATTTTTTTGATGAAAACAATGACGGTGTTGGCTTTACAACCAATTTTATTGTTGGCGGAACTGACAGCACAGCGGTTAATGATGGGGAAGGTCCTAAAATAGAAATATTCTTTGATGATTTTAATTTCAACAATACAAGTCTTGTTAACCCAAACTTTACCTTACTGGCTAAACTGAAAGACAATACCGGTTTGAATACTACAGGCAGCGGTATCGGGCACAAGTTAGAAGGTATTTTAAATGGAGATGAAAACAACGCAATTGATTTCTCAAACAGTTTTGTCGGAGATTTAGATGCGGGTGGTAAAGCGGGTGTTATTTCGTATAAATTTAATAATTTGGAACCGGGAAATTATTCAATAAAAATTAAAGCGTGGGATGTGTTTAATAATCTTTCTGTTGAAACAAGCAATTTTACAGTAGTAGAATCCGGTGCACTTACAATTAAAGATGTTTACAATTACCCTAACCCGTTCAAGTCGAATACGGCATTTACATTTCAGCAAAATCTTAGTCAACCGTTGAATGTTAAAATTAAAGTATATACGGTTGCCGGAAGACTAATTAGAAATATTGAAGAAAATGGAATTTTAGAAAAATTTGTCCGAGTTAATTGGGACGGAAGGGATGAAGACGGCGGATTGCTGGCAAACGGAACGTATTTATACAAATTAATAGTTACTTCGGTTGACGGTAATTATAATCAAAGTTTTCTTGGAAAATTGGCAATTATTAGGTAATTTTTTATGAATCAAAAATCAAAAATCAAAAATTTTATAAACAATATAATTATTTACTGGAGGTAAATTTTATGAGAAAATTCTCATTAACAATAATGCTTATTATTTTTAGTTTTAGCCTAGGCAATCAAATATATGCACAGATAAGTACAGCGGTTCCGTTCTTGCAGCTTGCACCGGATTCGCGTGCCGGCGGTATGGGTGAATCGGGTACGGCAATTGCGGATAATTCAGCCGCAATATTTTGGAATCCTGCCGGACTTGCATTTCAAACCGGCTCTGAAGTAACAATTACACATAGCAATTGGCTGCCCCAATTTCATCTTGATATATTTTATGATTATTTAACATACAAACAATATGTTGATGATATTAATGGTACAGTTTCTGCAAGTATTACATTTATGAATTTCGGTGAATTTGTTCGTACTGATGCTGCCGGAAATCAAGTCGGCACATTTCGTTCATTCGACGGTGCACTTACACTTGGTTATGCTACTAAATTGAGCAACGATTGGGGAATCGGTTTTAATGCCCGCGTAATTCACAGTAGGCTCTCAACAAAAGCTACCGAAGGCGAAGAAGGCAGCGGTGTTGCCACTTCAGTAAGTTTTGACCTTGCAGCTATGTGGCGACCGGAAAAACTTAATTTACCATTATTAGGAAATTTTGATAATCGTTTAAGTATCGGTATAAACTTAAGTAATGTTGGTCCTGAAATTTATTATATTGACAAAGCTCAATCAGACCCAATTCCTACAAACTTAAGACTTGGGTTCGGATTTAGATTATTCCAAAACGAATACAATTCTCTTACATACACACTTGACTTTAGTCGTCTTCTGATTCATGTTCCCAGTGATTCTACACAAACAAGAGACGGTTGGGCTAAAGCATTATTTTCGTCTTGGGGTAATAAAAATATGTTGAGGGAAGTTGTAACAACAATGGGATTAGAATATTGGTACGGAGTTCCTGATGATTTTATGTTTGCTCTTAGAGCCGGATATTTTTATGAAGATCCGGACTTTGGCAACAGAAAATTTATTACAATCGGTGCCGGTTTGCGTTACGATCTTTATGGATTTGACTTTAGTTATTTAACAACATCGGTATTTAAAAATGGTGAGAACCACCCGTTGAATGACACTTTAAGGTTTACGGTGCTAATCGGATGGGGAAGTAAACCACAAAAAACTTTAGGATTTCCTCGCGGGATATAATTCAAATGAAAAAAATTTCAGCAATTTTTCTTAGTAGCATTTTATTATTGGGCAGTATATCTGCCCAAAATTTTAATCATAAACCGGATTTGTCAAAGTACAAAGTAAATGCGGAAAAACTGAGTTCCGATTCCCTTAAAATTCTTGCGGTAATGGTAGAGTTTGGGAAAGATAGAGATACTCAGACATTTGGGAACGGGAAATTTGGTACAATATACTCTAAAGATTATGGAAATGATATTTTAGATCCACTTCCGCATAATCAACAATATTTCAATGACCATCTCACATTTGTGAAAAATTATTTTGAAAAAGTTTCTTCCGGCAATTTAACAGTTTTGTTTAATGTACTTCCTGATATTTATACGGTTTCAAAAACAATGAGAAATTATTCCCCTTCATCGGAAGCGACTGTTTTTAACGAGCTTGGTGATTTTTCTGAAGAAGTTTGGAATTTGGTAGATGCGCAAAATCCCGGATTTAATTTTGCCAATTATAATATGTTTGTAATTTTTCACGCAGGCGTAAGTAGGGGATTAGTTACCCCTGGAAGTATTGGCTTAGAACGCGATATTCCATCCATATATCTCAGCCTTAACTCATTAAAGAAAATTTATGGCGATACATTTGATGGCATTTCTGTTTCAAATGGATCTTTCAAAATTACTAATACTGCTATTATGCCGGAAACTGATTCGAGAGAAATTGACGGCATCACCGGAAAAACACTTATTCAGCTTACAACAAACGGATTACTTTGTACTACGGTTGGAAATTTTCTCGGAGTTCCTGATTTGTTCGATACACAAA
>CAZXDS010000212.1:0-3871 GCA_964639525.1 uncultured Melioribacteraceae bacterium
CTTTTTTTTAAATAAACCGACTGTTCGCAGAACTCTTTGAGGGAAGTCGGTTTTACAATTTTCATTTTGAAAAAATTAATTGGAAAATTATTTTCATTTAATGTTGTAAATAGTTACTACTGTTAGTTTTAATTTTAACTCTGAACCGCTGCAATTATTGGAATACAAATTATTAATAAGTACTACCTAAATTTTGGCTCTTAATTGCAGTTAAGATAAACCGCATTAGCGGTTTAATATTTGTAAAAAAAGTATCAAAAGAAAGAAAGGAACTGCGTAGCAGTTCAATGTAAAGGTATAGTAAATCGTTCATACTGATTGCATACAAATTCTATTGCTCCTTTGATTCGTTTTTATTTTCCATTAAATTTGCAGTAAAATCAAAATAATATTAAGCAACATTCAATTATGTCTAATTTCAAAGCAAACGAAAGAACATTTCAAGGCATTTTACTTTCCGTATTAAATAAAACTATTGATGAAAATCCGGAAATTAAATTCGATTCCGCTTTGCAGGAACTTAATGTAGGTGTTGGGGAATCGCGATTTAGCGATGCAATATTATTTTCGAGCGTTAATTCCAAAATAAAAGTATTTTTTGAACTAAAAAATTCCAGTTGGGATGCAACTGACGAATTCCTTATTAACGATGCAATGATGAAAGCATTTAATCAAGGAATTGAATATTTTGTTACCGGCACACCGCGTCAATTGGTTTTGTTCAAAACATTTAAACCAAATACAACACCGGCCGACCGCAAGTTAAAATTGTATGAATTATCGAATGTTAAAGATGATAATGCGGTTACTACGCAACTGTACAAAACGCAAATACAGTCAGTAATAAAAAAGTTTTTACAAGAGCTTAGTGATTTAGTTCACGGTATTAAAGAAATTCATTGGGATTCAATTGATAAACAATTTGTAAATAAACTTTCCGCTTATATTTTGGAAGCCTCACTTCAAATGAGTGAGGAAATGATTCCGAAAATTAAAACGAACAATAACCTTAAAAAGCAAATTAGAGATTATGTTCAATTGCAGGAAATTTTTCATGTTTCCATAAATTTTTATGATGAAGATATTTATAACTTATCCCAACTTGCAAATTATTTGCTTTACTTAAAAATAATTTTTTATTCATATTTACAGCGTGACGTACCTGCTCTTAATTTAAAGGTTTTAAGTATTCCCGAAGATAAAGAGTTATTGAATAAAACACTTCGTGAAAGATTTAACGACGTACTTGTTTATGACTATGAATCTATATTCAAAGAAACTGTGCTCGATAATTTTTCGTATCCTGAAAAGTATATCCCGGAACTAAAAAGGAATGTGGAACAAATTAAAAAGTTAGAGTTCCACGATTTAAGTCTCGATATTATCGGCTCTATTTATAATTCGCTTATTGAAAATCAAGAACAGCACGAAAGAGGGCAGCATTTTACCAATACCGATGAAGTTGACATTGTAAACGCTTTCTGCATCAATAAAAAAACAAAAACTGTTTTTGACAGCGGATGCGGAGCAGGAACTTTTCTTGTACGCGCCTACGCTTTTATGAAATATTTTAATAACAATCTCAATCATAGTAATTTACTTGAGCGATTATGGGGAGTTGATATTGCTCCATTTCCTGTTCTACTTTCCAGTATGAACCTTTCTTTGATTAATATAAAAGAACTTCACAACTATCCTGCTGTTATTAATGCTGATTTTGCAAGCATAAAACCGGATTCATATCAAAAATTAATTTTTGAAAATAAAACAAAAATATTTGATGTGAAAAGACAAAACGGCAAATACAATCAAGTAAAAATTCCCAAGTTTGATGCTTGCATTGGTAATCCGCCATATATTAGACAAGAGCTAATTAAAGAAAAAAGCAGTTGGATTAACATTATTTTAAGCGAACACCACATCAAAAAAATAAATAAACAAAGCGACCTTTATGTTTACTATTTAATGCATACCGCTTCATTTTTAAATGAAGGCGGAAGATTGGGTTACGTTATTTCAAGCAGTTGGTTAGATGTTGCATTCGGTACCGAATTACAAAAATTCCTACTCGATAATTTCAAGATTATTACAATAATTGATAATCAAAAAATAAGGAGTTTTGAAACTGCCTCAGTAAATACGGTAATTTTAATTCTTGAAAAATGTTCGGATGCAAAAGAACGTGCCGGAAACATTGTAAGATTTGTAAGAATTTTTCAGGATTACAAAAGCTTGATTGGACAAAACAATGGTACTGAACGAATTAAAAATGTTCTGCAGTTTTGTTCTAAAATTGAAAAGACAAAAAGAAATGTAATAAATAAAAAATATTCAATTACTGCACGTTCTCAAAAAGAACTTGAAGAAGCAAGCACAATAAACGGGAAATACAATAATGGTAATTGGGGCGCTAAATATTTACGTTCACCGGAAATTTACAACAAAATAATTGAAACAGCCGGGGACAAATTAATTCCCTTAAATCAAATTGCAGAGGTAAAATACTGCATAAAATCAGGTTCAAACGATTTCTTTTATGTAATAGACGAAACACATAAAGTGAATAAACTTACTGATGTAGAGTTTAAGCTTCAATTTGGATTTGAAAGAAAAAACAGCCGAATAAATTGGGAAAAATTCGGTTGGTATTACAGCAAGTTAACAAAATCACATCATTTAATGGAACGTCGATATTTTAAACCTTTATTCAAAACTCAAAAAGAAGCAATAAATCTTGATATTGACTTAAAACAATTAAAATACAATGTGCTTATTTGTAATGATTCCCTGTCGATATTAAAAAAGTATAAAATAAAAATAGCCAAATATATCGAAATTGCGGAAAGCCAATATAATTTACATATTAAACCGACAAATGCTCAAAGAGCAACAAATGGAAACGGAAATGGGAATGGCAGCAACAACGGAAATGGACGTGCTTGGTTTAACCTTGGAGAAAACCTTACTGTTGGCGATTTTATTTTCCCATCTAAAATCGGCGAAAAATTCAGATTAATTGATAATAGAGAATCAAAAGTCTTTTGCGATAAAGTTAACTATAATATTGTATTAAATAATAATTTTATAAAAGATGCTTGGATTGTTTTCTTAATATTAAATAGTACACTTTTTAGATATCTAATAGATCTTTTTGCAAGACAATTAACCGGCAACCAAACTATTAGTGATGTTGATGTAGCTGTAGTTGAAAAAACATTGATTATTAATCCACAGCTTTTATTTCCTTACAGAAAAGAATTAAAAAAGATTTACAATTTGTTAAAAAAAAGAGAACAACTTTCTATTTATGAAGAAGTTAAGCAGGATGACCGAAATAGACTTGATGAAATAATATTTACCGCACTTGGGTTAAATACAAATGATTTGCATAAATTATATGAACACGCTTGTGATTATATTAAGCAGCGCGAAATACATTCGGTATCGGTTAAATTAATAAAGAAAAAACAAAAACCCGACTATCAAACTTCGGTAAAACTAATCAAAGAACGTTTCCCCGAAATTCATTCATATAATTCATTAACTGAAAATGTTATTTTGAAAGTTTTCCGTATCCCGAATCTTCCTGCTAAATTTCCGAAAAATACTAATGCAAGCGATGGTAATTTTTTTAACTCGTACAATGTTTATTTTATTGATGATACCAAACAGATAAAAGTAAGCTTTAATAACAACGGGCAATTAAAATTATTCGAGTTTCTTTATAAAAAATTAGAAATAAAAGGAATAAAAATATTTTTGCCGGTCGATTCGGAAAATTGCGAAAAAATTTATTCGGTTTTACTTAATGATTTTAAAAATTATAACGGGCAAATAAAAACACTTCTAAAATCTCTTCGCAGTTCGGCAA
>CAZXDS010000212.1:3971-5685 GCA_964639525.1 uncultured Melioribacteraceae bacterium
GTTGGTGAATTATTTACTCCCGGTGCCGCCACAACAGAGATTGCAGGCTATTTGAAAAATTGGGTGGCAGAGCACCCAAAATTATAAATAGGAAAACAAACTTTCCTTTCTTTTTACACTAATCAATTATTATTTTTGTTCTTTTAACAATCATTTCAAATTACAACATTGCAGTCCAAAACAGAACGCATAGTATTTCTTGATTTGCTTCGCACATTTGCCGTGGTGCTTATGATTGAAGGACACACGATTGATGTTTTTCTTGCGGATAAATATCGTTTGCCCAATTCACCGATTTACCTATTTTGGGAAACAATGCGTGGATTTACCGCTCCGATTTTTATGTTTACCGCTGGTGTGGTTTTTACTTATTTATTAACGAAAAACGGTTTGCCGTTTAAACAAAATCCGAGAGTTAAGAAAGGAATTAAAAGATTTGCCGCATTGGTTTCGCTCGGATATTTACTCAGGTTTCCGACTATAAATATTTTTAAACTCGTTTCGCTAAGTGATAACAAATGGCAAAATTTTTTTATTGTTGATGCACTTCATTTAATTGGTTTCGGACTGCTTGCCATTATTGTACTTTATTATGTTACCGAAAAATTTAATATTCCGGCAATTCCGGTTTTTTTAATTATTAGTTTTACACTGCTTGTGTTTTCCCCAATTACAACAGAAATTAATTTTACAAAATTTATGCCGCTGCCGTTTGCAGCATATTTCAACAATCAAACGGGTTCGTTTTTCCCTTTGTTTCCTTGGCTTGGGTATGTAACTGCCGGTGCCGTGCTTGGTTTGTTTCTCGGGAAAAATTCTACTGTGATTACCAAAATTAAATTTTCTGCATATTTAGTACTTGCTGCAGCAAGTATATTTTTAATTTCGGTTTTTATTAAAAACCTGTCCCCAAACTTTTTAAAATTTACCGATACTCAAAAAGTGCCCGGCATAGCCGAATTGGATTTGTTCCGCCTTTCCGTTGTTTTATTATTAACATCGGTTGTGTTCATAATTTCATTTTTAATCAAAAATATTCCCGCAATAATACTTAAATTTGGAAAATATACTTTAACAATTTATGTTGTACATTTAATTATCTTATATGGCAGTGTAATTTCGCTTGGAATTAACAATGTTTACAAGCATCAGTCTAGTCCTGCTGTTTCAATTACTGCGGCTGTTATAATGATTTTTGCGATGGGAAAGCTCTCACTTTGGATTGACGAAAACAAATTCAAAAGAGAGTGGAAATTTTCGCATAGACTAAAATTAATTTTTACGGACATTAAATGAGAAAAGACGAAAACACGGAATCGTTGTTAATAGAAGATGAAAATAAATTCGAGCAGGCACTTCGCCCGAGAAGATTTAAAGATTTTGTAGGACAGAAAAAAATCACAGATAATTTACGAGTTTTTATCGGTGCTGCAAAAAAACGTGATGAAGGGCTTGACCACGTGCTTCTAACAGGACCACCTGGATTGGGCAAAACAACATTAGCGCATATAATTGCTAATGAAATGGGCGTTAACTTAAAATTAACTTCCGGTCCGGTGCTTGAAAAACCCGGTGATCTTGCCGGAATTTTAACAAACCTTGAAGAAAAATCCGTTTTGTTCATCGATGAAATCCACCGGCTAAGTCCGGTAGTTGAGGAATATCTTTATTCCGCAATGGAAGATTATACAATTGATATTATGATTGACAGCGG
>CAZXDS010000213.1:0-5510 GCA_964639525.1 uncultured Melioribacteraceae bacterium
CTTATGATTGGTACGAAGTTGAATATCCGAGAAATTTAAAACTGCAAAATGATTCACTGCTGATTATAATTCCAAAAGATGTCTCTTCGGGTGTAAAATTATTTAAAGTGGGGAACGCTTCATCTACGGAGTATTTAATTTATAAAATCTTTCATGAAAGAAAAAAAATTACTGTCTATTCAGTTACAGGCGATAATTTGTTTTTTTCTGATACAGTTTCTGCAGGCGATAAATATTTTGTTATTGCTAAAAACAATATTAAAACACCGTCCTATTTTAAAAAGAAAACTTTTATAAATTTACGTGATTCTCAAAATCAAGCTGATTATATTGCCGTTACACATCCGCTTTTTAATTCTGCTGTAGATAATTACTTAAGTTATATCCAACAGCAGTATGGGGTTACAACAAAGAGGGTTGATGTAAATGATATTTATGACGAATTTGGTTTTGGTTATCCGACTCCGGAATCAATTAGATTATTTTTTTATAGTGCATACTTAAATTGGGCATCACCAAAATTATCGTATGCTGTTCTTATTGGGGATGCTTCTTATGATTATAAGGATTACGTTTATCAAAAAGTCGGAGTAAAATTGAGTGAAAATTTTGTGCCTTCCTACGGCGATCCAGTCGGTGATAATTGGTACGTGGTTTGGGACGATAATGCACCTCCGGTTCCTCAAATTAAATTAGGACGTTTACCTATTACAAAACCTGAAAATTTAGATTATTATTTATCAAAAGTTATAAATAGTAATGATGCAAAGTTTGATGAGTGGAATAAACGTTATTTGTTTTTCTCAGGAGGTAACGGAGATAATGCTAGTGAAATGAATCTTTTAAAAAGTGTTAATGACGATATTATTAATCAGTTTATTAAACCGAAACCAATTGCAGGCAAGTACAAACATTTTTATAAAACTGTTAATCCGCAAACAGATTTTGGGCCTTATACGTCGGAAGTATTTAGCAATACGGTTTTGCAGAGTGGTGTTTTTATTTCATATCTTGGTCATAGTGGGACTGCAACTTGGGATAATAGTATTAATTCGGTTTTACAATTAGAAAATGGCTTAAATAGGAATCCGATTATAACTGATTTTGGCTGCTCCACAAATAAATTTGCCGAACCGGATATTATTTGTTTTGGTGAAAGATTTCTTTTTGATCCACATGGCCAAGTTCTTGGATATGTGGGAAACTCGTCATTAGGTTTTTTTAGTACAGCCACTACCGTATCTAAACTATTTTATGAAAATTTGGTGAATGATTCTAATCACGAAGTTGGAACTTCGCATGTTAATGCTAAAATTGATATGTTTAATATGTACGGCAACTCAATAGTGAACAGAATATTTGCATTCTCAAATGTTATTTTAGGAGATCCTATCGTTCAAGTTAAAATTCCTACTAAGGCGAATTTTGTAATTAGCGGTAAATCGTTGGTTTCTAAGAACACATTAGAAGAAAGCAAAGATTCAGTGGAGATAAAAATTTATTTTAATAATTTGGGTATTTCCGTTTCAGATTCAGTAGATATAGGAATTAAAGAAAAATATTCCAATGAAATATTGCAGCAATATACCAAACGTGTTCCAATTCCTGATTATAGCGATACTTTAAGTGTTTATCTCAAAACAAAAAATTTACCGGGAATACATTATATCACAATTGATATTGACCCTTTAAATAAAATTGAAGAAATTTATGAAGATGACAACTCTTATACATTTAATTTTAATGTCTATTCATCAGCTTTACGTGATATGCTGTATTCAAATAACAGCAGCAGTGCTATTTCAAAACTGACTTTACTTAATCCATCTTCGGGCGAAAATAATAATTTTAAAATATCACTCTATGTTTCAAAAAGAGAAAATTTTAGTAATTACAATAACATAATTATTAATTCAAGTGATTTTTATTCTTCTTATTCTTTTACTAATCTTGACCCAGATTTAAGATATTGGTTTAAGTACAAAATTGATAATGAAGGTAATGAATTTTCACAGACGAAGTCATTTTTTAATACTCAAGGCAACAAATTTTTTCTTTCGGATAGTTTTGTATTTTCAAAACAAAAATTAGAAAAAGTCCAAATCAATAATAACAATATTATACTTTCTGAAAGTGATATTAGTATTTCGGTTTTGTCTGCAGGCTGGTATGCGGGAGCTACTTGTGTAATTGCAGGAAATGGCAAGAATTTATTATCCAATTCATTTTTTGCAGGAATGGGAATTGTTGTTTTCAATCCCCTTACAATGAAAGTTGATTCAACAGCTTGGTATCAGCTATTTGGGAATCCGGATAATGTTCAGGCATTAGCTGATTATATTAATTCGATAGAACCAGGCAAAATTGTTGCGATGGGTGTTTCTGATGATGCAAAAAATAATTTAAGCGGCGCATTGAAAGATGCAATAAAAACGCTTGGAAGCACAAAAATTGATTCGTTGCAATTTAGAGGCTCTTGGGCTTTAATTGGCAGCAAAGGTGCAGCTCCAGGTTCTGTTATCGAGGCAGTTAAAGGACCTTATGAAGGACAGGCATTACTTGATAGTACTTATATTGTAAAAAATTCTATCGGTCAGCTGCTTACATCCCAAATAGGTCCGGCATCTCGCTGGCGAACACTTTCCGTAACCGATTCGTTGCCGTTCGATAGCCAAATTAAATACAGAATACTGGGCATTAAAAATGATTCGGTTGACACGCTTAATTATGTAACGGTTAATAACGGCAAAGCGGATTTATCTTTCTTAAATAATTTAAATTACACTTATATTAAAATATTGTCCGAGTTTAAGGCTTCTTCCGATTTACTATCTCCGCAGTTAAAATCTCTCGGCGTTACTTACACCGGCGTTCCCGAACTCGGTACAAACTACCAAGTTGTTTCTATTGATAATGATTCTCTGAAGCAGGGTGAAGATGTTAATTTGTCCTTTTATGTTTATAATGTCGGTGAATCGGCAGCAGATAGTTTTAAAGTGAAAGTTGATTTGGTTAAGTCTGATAATTCACATTCAACTATATTTGTGCAAGTTATTGATTCACTTGGTTCGGAAAATCGTAAGCAATTTAATCTTAGTTATAATACTGCAAAATTAAGCGGAAATTATTTATTTAATATTTTAATTGATTCGGATAACAAAGTGTTGGAACTTTATGAAGATAATAATTTTTATTCGGTACCTTTTTCTGTTATAGGGGATTCTTCAAAACCTAGTTTAAATATTACTTTTGATGGTGCTGATTTAATTGACGGTGATTATCTTTCGGCAAATCCTAAAATTCAAGTACAGCTTGATGACCCGTCATTAATCCCCATTACAGATACAACTTCAATAGATATATTTTTAAATAATCAACGTATTAATTATTTAAACAATAGTGATGTTGATGTTGCTTTTAGTCAGCAAAACCCGAAAGTTGTTGTTAATTACAATCCCAAATTAAAAAGCGGGAGTTACGAATTAACGGTTTTTGGTAAGAATACAAACGGATTTTTATCGGATAGTGCAGGCGTAACCAAAACATTTGTAGTTGATGAAGATGCAAAATTATTGGATGTTTACAATTATCCGAATCCTGCGGAAAATGAAACTTATTTTACATTCCGGCTTCCAACAGTTCCGGATGAAATTGGAATAAAAGTTTATACTATTGCAGGCAGGCTTGTTAAAAAGTTTGATTTAATTTCAAGTGAACTTAAATTAAATTTTAATAAAATTTATTGGAATTTAAGAGATGAAGACGGCGATAAATTGGCAAACGGTGTTTATCTTTATAAAATTATTATGAAAACGGAAAACAAATCACAGCAAATTATTCAAAAACTTGCTATTGTTCGATAGTAAATTATTTGTAATTTTTATTTTGAGGGAAACATGAAAAAATATTTATCGTTTATAATTATCGTTTTATTTTTATCAACTCAGGTTAGTGCGCAGCTATTTACACCGCACCAGGATGAAGGAAATCTTGCCGGTGGTTTTGGTCTTACGTGGATTAACAATCAGCCTTTCTATAATTTGCATCTAACTCCTGAATTTGCTTTCAGTAATTTTGGTTTGGGTATTGACCTTAATCTTGAATTTGATTCCAGCGGCAAATTGCGAGGTGAAAACTTCAAAACGTTTTCCGATTATTTAAGAATTATTCGCTATTTCCGTTATGGATATAAAGGTGATCCGGTCTATTTTAAAGTTGGTGTTTTAAACCATACAACCATTGGACATGGGAATATTATGGAATATTATAATAATAGTCCGAGTTATGATGCTCGTAAAAACGGTGCTGTGCTTGATGTGGATTTTAACAATTTCGGTTTTGAAACTGTTTATAGTAATTTTTTACAAGCTGATATTATTGGTCTTCGCGGCTATGTACGTCCGCTTAAGTTTACAAGCTACTCAGCAATTCCAATCATTAGCAAGCTAGAAATCGGGGCATCTTATTTTACTGATTTAAATAGCAATGTTGGTGCAGTTGCCGGAACTGTGGATACTGCCGGCAACTTTATTTCATCGGTTGATCGCGGAAGTTTATCCATTTATTCATTCGATGCAGGGTTGCCAATTTTACGAGCCGGAATGTTAAACATTGATTTATTTTTTGATTATACTAAAATTATAAATTACGGTTCCGGTACGGCATACGGTATTAAATTTAATTTGAAAGGTTTAGGTCTTCTTGATGCTGAAGCAAAATTTGTAAGAAGAGTTAATACGGAGCAATATATTCCCAGTTATTTTAATTCATTTTATGAACTTGACAGATTTAATTTTAATACAACAACCGGAGCGGTAACAAGCAGATTACGCGAATTGGAAAACTCCAATATTAGTACAAAAGGATGGTTTGGCGAGTTGTATGTTTCTTTGCTCGGTACTTTTGACATTATCGGCAGTTACCAAAGATTGGATGAAATTCCCAATAGCGGAGAATTACATCTCGCTGCTAACGTTTTACCCGAAGGCGTTCCGTTTATTTTGAGAGCCGGCTACGATAAAACAAATATCGGAAATGAAACCGGTATTTTTACACTTGATGAAAGATCGAATTTGCATACCGAAATAGGTTATAAAATTAATAGCTACCTCGCAGCAACAATCTATTACAGATGGACATTTTTGCCCATTCGTGATGCAGATGATAATATTATTGATTTTCAGACTCAGAAAAGAGTTGAACCAAGGCTGACTTTTGTTTATCCGTTTGATATGGGTGGGAAATAGAGGTTATAAATTCTAAGATTGAGTTCACTCCGAAAAACTCTAAACGGGTTAAAACCCGTTTGGGATTGTATGTTTCTATCTCGTTTCCCCACGTTGAAACGTGGGGTTAATAAAAATATTACTTTTCAGAGTGGACTCAAGATTGGAAATGTTCAATAGCGGATTATGGATTTGCAGTTGAACATTTTCAAATTATTAATTATTGTATAAGTCCACTCTAAAAAGCCCCAAACGGACTAAAGTCCGTTTGGGGAAGTTCGTTTT
>CAZXDS010000214.1:0-5495 GCA_964639525.1 uncultured Melioribacteraceae bacterium
AAAACGAACTTCCCCAAACGGACTTTAGTCCGTTTGGGGCTTTTTAGAGTGGACATCATAAATGTACTTAAAATAACTATCCAATCTCCTAAATTTAAATTGTTTGATTGTTCAAGGTTCGTAAAAAATATTAACTGAATGGAAATCTAAATTGAATTTACTAAGCAATTTTGATAAGTTTTCTTATTGAAATTAACAATAAAAGGCAGGAGAGATAATGACTACAATAGTAGATGTATTAGGAAGAGAAATTTTGGATTCCCGTGGAAATCCAACTATAGAAGTGGAAGTATTATTAGAATCAGGTGTTATCGGCAGAGCCGCCGTTCCAAGCGGTGCTTCAACCGGTGAACACGAGGCTGTAGAACTTAGAGACGGCGACAAAGAAAGATATAACGGCAAAGGTGTATTGAATGCTGTTGAAAATGTAAATGAAAAAATTGCTGATGAGTTAATTGATTTTGATGCTGCCGACCAAGTTGGGATTGATAATTTTTTAATTGAACTGGATGGAACACCAAACAAAGCCAATTTTGGTGCAAATGCTATACTTGGGGTTTCACTTGCTTGTGCCAGAGCGGCTGCGGAAACATTTGAATTGCCATTGTATAAATACATTGGTGGAACTAATGCAAAAACATTGCCTGTTCCGCAAATGAATATTTTGAATGGCGGAAAACACGCCGATAATACTGTGGATTTTCAAGAATTTATGATTATGCCTCACGGAGCACCGACATTTGCAGAAGCTTTAAGAATGGGAAGTGAAACATTTCATTCGCTTAAAAAAGTTTTACAAAGCAAAGGATACGCTACTGCTGTTGGCGACGAAGGTGGTTTTGCTCCTAATTTAAGAAGCAATGAAGAAGTTATTGAAACTATCCTTGAGGGAATTGAAAAAGCAGGTTATCAACCCGGTGTTGATATCAGCATAGCTATTGACCCTGCATCGAGCGAAATGTACTTAAAAGATAAAAAAATGTATCAATTTTTCAAATCTGATAAACACGAACTTTCCTCTGATGAAATGATTAAGCTTTATGAAGACCTTGTAAGCAAATATCCAATTATTTCTATTGAAGACGGTTTGGCAGAAGATGATTGGGAAGGCTGGGTAAATATGAACAAAGCACTTGGCGATAAAATTCAAATTGTCGGTGATGACATTTATGTTACTAATACCGAAAGATTAGCTCGCGGTATTGAAATGGGTGCTGCTAATTCTATTTTGATAAAATTAAATCAAATTGGAACTTTAACTGAAACTTTGAACACAATGCAAATGGCTCACCGTGCCGGTTATTCTTGTGTCGTCAGTCACCGTTCCGGTGAAACTGAAGATGCATTCCTTGCTGATTTTGCGGTTGCTACAAATGCCGGACAGATTAAAAGTGGTTCGGTGCAGCGAACAGATAGAATTGCAAAATATAATCAGTTGTTAAGAATTGAAGAAGAACTTGATTTTACTGGTTACTTCCCTGGTTTGAATGCTGTGAAATGTGCACAATAATATAATTGTGTAGCACATCGAAATTTATTTTGTGATAAATATTTATTGAATATTCACAAAATCCTTTCAAATTTTGTAAAAAAGTAATATTAAAAAGCGTCATTAACATGACGCTTTTTTTATCTTTTTTAAGGAGAAAACAAAGTGCCTTTTGTTGGTGAATTTGCTGCTATTGCAACTGCTTTTATGTGGTCTGTAACTTCTGTCGCTTTTACTGAAGCTTCAGTAAGAGTTGGTTCGCTAACGGTAAATGTTTCAAGACTTTTTCTCGCATCTTTTTATTTGCTGATTACTATTTTAATACTTGGGTTAAAATTTGATTTAAATTATAATCAATATTTTTTTCTTGCCCTGAGCGGAGTTATCGGATTGGTTTTTGGAGATGGCTTTTTATTTAAAGGTTTTCAATATGTGGGTGCTCGCATTAGTATGCTGGTAATGTCTCTCGTACCGGCTATTTCAGCTTTCATTGCCTATTTTCTTCTTGATGAAATTATTTCATTATGGGGGATTGTTGGGATAATACTTACCATGTTAGGTGTTGCCATTGTTCTGTTGCAGAAAAGCTCATCCGGTAATTTTGATGCATCTTATAAGTTTCGTGGCATTATATATTGTATCCTCGGGGCATTCGGACAAGCTGTAGGTTTGATTTTGGCAAAGTTTGCTTTTAATGATGGACCAATAAACGGTTTTGTTGCTACATTCGTACGTATTGTTCCGGCAATTATTTTGCTTTATCCGATAGCTTACTTTTCAAATCGACTCGGCAACCCGATTAAAACTTATCTCGCAGATAAAAAAGCTTTTAAGTTCACATTACTCGGGTCGTTTGTTGGGCCATATTTGGGGATTACTTTTAGCCTTATTGCCGTAGCAAATACTTTTGTTGGGATTGCTTCAACGTTAATGTCAACTGCCCCAATAATTATGCTGCCGCTTGTTAAATATTACTACAAAGAAAATTTATCTGTCATGTCAATTG
Source organism: uncultured Melioribacteraceae bacterium (assembly GCA_964639525.1). Classification (GTDB taxonomy): domain Bacteria; phylum Bacteroidota; class Ignavibacteria; order Ignavibacteriales; family Melioribacteraceae; genus CAZXDS01. The sequence goes on from CAZXDS010000214.1 coordinate 2,496, forward strand.
GGGGTGCTTTTATTGCCGTTGCTGGTGTTGCAATTCTATTTGTAAAATAAATCAAATGTAAATGGCAGCACAATGATGCATTCGCCGAGTGGAATATGATTTGTTGCATACCAATTTCAAACTTGTATATCAACAGTAATTAACTCTATCTTGTCAATTAAAAGACAGATCTCCATCTTTACTTATTAGTCATTCTCACAATTAAGTCGGAATGCTGAGGAAATAATTTTTTGAGAATATCCTGTTTGCCCAAAATAAAATCTGTAAAATCAAAACCCGGTGCGACAGTACACCCGATTAATGTGAATGAAGACTTATCGAGCAGTTCTGCCGCAAACCAATGATTATGCGGAATAATAATTTGAGGTGATTCACCATCTTCCAAACTTAAACCCAACTTCACCTCTTTATAATTTCCATCGTTAGATATAATATGAATTTTGAGGGAAGCGCCTGTATGATAATGCCAAATTTCATCTGACTGTAGTTTGTGAAATGCAGAAATCTGATTTTTGTTTAAAAGAAAATAAATTGAAGTTGAAAGGGAATGTTTGCTACTATATCTATTTGGTAAAACGGTCTGTTCAATAAATTCCTCGGAACGGTAAATCTCTTTATAATAGCCCCCTTCGGGATGAGCTAAAAGATTTAATTTATTTATCCAATAAGCAGCATCCATAAATGTTACGATTATTTATTATTAAAAATTAAAAAGTAATTACTTTGTGATATGTTGATTCACATCCAACGCCGAATTAAAACTATTACTTGAATCTAACATGCCTTCTAATAGAGGGGAACTGCCATTATCATTCTGAGTATTGATAAAATCGGCTAATTTATTTGAAAGCCATTCTTGTTCAATTTTATTAACTTGAGCAACAGAATTCAACCACTGTAATTCATAAGGATCAAGGTTATTGTCCGATACTGCGAGTTTTAAACCGTCAAGTAAAAATTGCTCTGCAATATTTTTTTGCGAAAAAACGGGAGGTGTTTGTATTATATACTCATTCCCTAAAGATTGCTGAATGGCATTATGACAGAATTTTTTTTCAAAACCTAGTTTTGCGCCAAGGTACATCAAAATATTTTCCTCTTGCTCAACAATTACATTGTCTTTAATAGCAAGGATGAGCATTCCCTTAAAGTAGTTGCTTCTATCAAGTACGTTCAAATTATTTTTCCCCAATTAACACTGCATAGATATAATTATAAAAGCAAAAAACATGTGCTTTCTGTCAATGCTAAATTAACAATATAAATGTATATTAGTTCCAAAATAATTTTTTTGATGTATCAAAAAATTACACAATTTCAATTTGAAACGTAACATAAAATTGGTTATTTAGAAATTCGAATTATTTACAATATTATTTTGGGCATAGTTATTGACTCAATTCATATTAGTCATTTTTACTTGAAAAATTTATGGAAATAGTACCTATTATTACATACTTGCTTTTGTTTGCAGTTGCACTGCTTTTGTTTGTGCTGGCAATCTCTATTTTGTTTTCAAACTCGCATCATAGAATTGACCGTGGCGGACAGAATTTGATTCAAACAAATACAAATACTTTAAGCTCACAGGAAAAATTATACAATAGCATTGAAGTTGTGCCATCTTTTAGTAATGAGCGGCTTCCGGCCGGTTCTAGAAATTCTCAAATATTTTATATGAATAAAGGGCGGGAAGAAAACATGAAATCATTTTCTACACAGGTAAAATATCAAGAGCAATACAGAAATACTACTGATTCAAGAACGGGCAAAACACGCACACAGGGAACGCCTAGGTTTACGATTATTAATGATAAATACAGCACTAAACAGTATTCATCTTATAATAGTAGTGAATCCAATTACAAGTATTTACGAACCGCGGATCGCTATTCTTAATCCTTAATCAAATTGTGAGTTTTATTCATTAATTCATATAAATTAGTTTTTATAACTAAACAATAAAAAATTTGATATAAAAATATCGAATAATAATTATAAAAACCTCCCAATTATTATTATTCGCAATTCGCAAAAAATAACAAATAATTGTATTATTGCATTCTTTTTAATTTGATTAACGGATTATTGCGATGGCGGATAATGTAAATTTGGATAACGTTACAAATAACGGTAATGAAATCCAAGAGAAACTATTAACAACTCAAGAAGATATTTGGCGAATTTTTAGAATAATGGCTGAATTTGTTGACGGCTTTGAATTAATGGGGAAAATTAAACCAAGCATTGCCGTATTTGGTTCGGCAAGGGCAAAACCTGGAGATAAATATTATAAGTTGGCTGAAGAGGTTGGCAGAGAAATTGTTAAAAAAGGATTTGGTGTAATCACCGGAGGCGGCCCGGGGATTATGGAGGCTGCAAATAAAGGAGCGAAAGAAGCAGGCGGAAGTTCAACCGGCGTGAACATTCAGTTGCCGCACGAACAGATGCATAACCCGTATATTGATTCTGATAAACTTTTGGACTTCAGATACTTCTTTGTAAGAAAAGTTATGTTTTTCAAGTATGCTCAAGGTTATATTTTAATGCCGGGTGGTTTTGGTACTATTGATGAAAGTTTTGAAGTTCTAACCCTTATCCAAACAAAGAAAACTCAAAAGTTTCCTGTAGTACTTATGGGTACTGAATTTTGGAGCTCATTGTTGGAGTGGGTAAAGGAAACTCAACTTCGTTCAGGCTTTATAAATGAAGAAGATTTGAATCTCTTTAAATTGACTGACGATCCCGCTGAAGCCGCAAATCTTATTAGTGAATTCCATAAAGGGAAAAAACTTACTACTAACTTTTAGGGTAAGAATATTTTTCAGAGAGTAATAAAATTGGTCTATCGTTTTATTACTCTCAAACTGTGTTTAAATTCTCAATCGTAAATAACAAATTTTGCATGTAGAGTAAATGCAATTTCTCCGTTTATCAACACTTCTGAATTAAGTTCAATTCTTGATTTTTTATTTTGCTTATAGTATTCAATAAAATTAT